>DVNV01000017.1 GCA_018714125.1 Candidatus Galloscillospira excrementipullorum | reverse complement strand
GGGGAGGGAGGCCTCGGGGAGGGAGGCCCCTTGGGGAGCGCCCCTTGGGGAGAGGCCCCTTGGAGGGAGCCCCCTTGGAGGGAGCGCCTCTTGGGGGGCTCCCTCCAAGGGGCAAAAGAACGCGTGCCCGTGCGGGGAGAAGCCTCTCCCCGCACGGGCACGCGCGGATGCGTCAGGCAAGGCGGTGCCCGGGCTGCGCGTCAGGAGCGCAGCGTGACGCCGTATTTGTTTTTGAGGGTGTCAAGCGCCTGGTCGAGCAGCTCGGCGGCGCGGGCGTCGGTCAGGGTGGCCTCCCGGTCGCGCAGCACCAGCGCGTAGGCCACGCTCTTGACGTTGTCGCCCAGGCTCTTGCCACGGTAGACGTCAAACAGCGTCAGCGACTCGAGCAGCTCCCCGAAGGTCTCGCGGAAGACGTCCTCGATGCCGGCCACCTCCAGCTCCTCGCCGCACACCAGCGCCACGTCGCGCGTGAGCGCCGGGAAGCGGGGCAGGGGGGAGTAGGTCGCGTCGGGCAGACGGTGGTCAAACAGCTTTTGGGTGTCCAGCGTGGCCAGATACACCCGCTCGTCAATGCCGTAGTTCTCCTGCACCTGCGGGTGCACCTCGCCGACCACGCCCACCGCGTCGCCGTCGATGACGATGTCGGCGCAGCGCCCGGGGTGGAAGGTGGGGTCGTCGCGCCGCGCCGTGAAGCGGGCAGGGGCGACGTGCAGCGTGCGCAGCAGCGCCTCCACAACCCCCTTGAGCTCGTAAAAGTCGCCGGCGCCGTAAGTCCCCAGCGTCAAAATCACGCGCTCCTCGGGCAGCTGCTCGGGGTCGCTTGAGGGCAGGAAAATTTTGCCAAACTCGTACATGCGCGCCCTGCCGTTGCGGTAGCTGTAGTTGGTCGACAGCGTCTCGAGCATGGAGGGCAGCGTGGTGGTGCGCATGATGCTGGTGTCCTCCCCGAGCGGGTTGGAGATGACGATGGAGTTGCGCAGGGGGGAGTCCTTGGGCATGCGGATTTTGTCGTAATACCTCGGGGAGATGAAGGTGTAGGTCATGGACTCGAAGAAGCCAAAGCCCACCAGGGCCTGCACCGTGCTGCGCTCAAACTTCTGCTCGGGAGAGTATTTGCCCTGCGGCGTGCCGCCCTTGTGCAGCTCGGAGGGCACCTTGTCGAGCCCGTACATGCGCACGACCTCCTCGGCCAGGTCGGCCATGCCCTCCACGTCGGCGCGAAAGGCGGGGACGCAGACGTCGTCGCCCTGGACGTCAAACTGCAGGCTCCTGAGAATCTCCACCATGCGCTCGCGCGAAATGTCGGTGCCGCACAGGCGGTTGATTTTGTCGGGCTCGAGCCTGATGACGCGCGGCGTGTAGTGCGTGTTGTCCACGTCGATGATGCCGTCGAGCGTCTGCGCGCAGCCGAGAAGCTCGCACAGCTCGCAGCAGCGGTTGACCGCGTCTATGGTCATCTGCGCGTCGATGCCCTTCTCGTAGCGGGCCAGGGCGTCGGTGCGCAGGCCCAGCTTGCGGCCCGAGCGGCGCAGCGCCGGCCCGTAGAAGTTGGCCGACTCGAAGACCACCGTTGTCGTGTCGTCCTTGATGCCCGACTGCAGGCCGCCCATGATGCCGGCAAGGCCCACCGGCTCGTGGGCGTTGCAAATCATGAGCATCTCGGGCGAGAGCTGCCGCTCCTGGTGGTCCAGCGTGACAAAGGTCTTGTCGTCGCCCGCCTGGCGCACCACAATCTGCGCCTTGCCGCCCTTGCCGACAAGCTCCCTGATGTCAAAGGCGTGCATGGGCTGGCCGTATTCCATCATGACGTAGTTGGTGATGTCGACCACGTTGTTGATGGGGCGCATGCCGCCCGCGCGGATGCGCTCGCGCAGCCACTTGGGAGAGGGCCCGATTTTCACGTTCTTTACGGCGCGCGCCGTGTAGCGCGGGCACAGGTCGGGCGACTCCACCCGCACGCCGACCAGCTCCTCAACCGGGCCGCCGCCGCCCTTCACCTGGGGCTTGTGCCCCTTGAAGGGCTTGCCGAAGGCCGCCGAGACCTCCCGCGCCACCCCGATGACCGAGTGGCCGTCGGGCCGGTTGGCCGTGATTTCCACGTCGTAGACCGTGTCGTCAAGCCCCAGCACGGGACGGATGTCGTCGCCCGGCCGGCAGGGCTCCTCGATGAAGAAAATGCCGTTTTCAATGCCGTAGGGGAAGTCGTTTTGGCTCAGCCCCAGCTCGGGCAGCGAGCACAGCATGCCCGAGCTCTTGACCCCGTCAAACTCGGCCTCCCCGATGGGCGCGCCGCCCTTGACGTGCCCGCCCGGCAGGCAGACGGGGCAAAGCCCCCCCTCCACCAGGTTGGTGGCCGCCGTCACCTGCTGCAAAACCCGTCCGCCGCCCACGTCGACCTGGCAGACAAAGTACTTCTCCACCGTCGGATGGCGCTCCACCTTGAGCAGCCGCCCCACCACGACGTCCTTGATTTCGTCGCCCTCGCGCTCATAGCCGCCGATGCAAAAGCCGGTCATGGCCATGGTGTTTGCAAATTCACGGGGCGTCACATCCAATTCCACAAATTCCTGAAGCCATTTTTGAGACAGTAACATGGTTGTGTGCCCTCCTCTTAATTGAATTGCGTCAGAAAACGCAGGTCGTTTTCGTAAAACAGACGCAGGTCGTCAATCTGGTACTTCCTCATGACCACGCGCTCAAGCCCCATGCCCAGCGCCCAGCCACTGTAAACCTCGGGGTCGATGCCGCAGCCCGCCAGCACCTTGGGATGCACCATGCCGCACCCCAGAATCTCAATCCAGCCCTCGCCCTTGCACAGCGGGCAGCCCTCCCCGTGGCAGTGGAAGCACATGATGTCCATTTCGGCCGAGGGCTCGGTGAAGGGGAAGTGGCTGGGACGAAACCGCACCACCGCGTCGTCGCCGTACATGCGCCTGGCAAAAACCTCCAGCGTCGCCTTCAGGTCGCCCAGCGTGACCCCCTTGTCCACCACAAGCCCCTCAATCTGGTGAAAGACCGGCGAGTGCGTGGCGTCCACCGCGTCGGAGCGGTAGACCCGGCCCGGCACAATCACGCGGATGGGCAGCTTGCCCTTGAGCATGGTGCGCACCTGCATCGGGGAGGTCTGGGTGCGCAGCAGGATGTTGTCGGTCACATAAAAGGTGTCCTGCGTGTCGCGCGCCGGATGGTCGCGCGGAATGTTGAGCATCTCAAAGTTGTAACGGTCGTATTCCACCTCGGGCCCGTCCACAATCTCGTAGCCCATGCCCACAAAAATCTCCTTGATTTCGTCGAGCACCAGGTGCAGGGGGTGCTGCCCCCCCGTCTCGGGCGCACGGCCCGGCGCCGTCACGTCGATGCGCTCCTCGCGCAGACGCTGCTCGAGCACCGCCGCCGCCACCGCCTTCTTCTTGTCCTCCAGCAGGGTCTCCAGCTCGCTGCGCAGCTCGTTTGCCATCGCGCCCAGCTCCCGGCGCTGCTGCGCGTCGAGCTTGCCCATCTGCTTCATCACGCCGGAAAGCTCGCTCTTCTTGCCCAGCAGGTCGATGCGCGCCTGCTCCAGCGCCGCAAGGTCGCCCGCCTGCTCAATGACGGCCAGCGCGCGCTGCCTGAGTTGCCGTAATGTCTCGTTCATGCCCTTTCACCTCAAAACAAAAAGTGTGTGTGTGGATGTGTTGTGTGTGCCGGTTGCTGTGTGTGGATGTGTTGTGTGTGCCGGTGTATGGTGCGCTCCGCCGCGTCATGCGGGCGGGAGGGGGGATACGCTGTTTGACGGGCCGACATGCGTGCGCGGGGGCCTTGCGCCGGGGAAGGGGGGACCGCGCATGCTCAAAAAGGGATTGCGGGGGCGCCGTGTGCGCAAAGACAAACAAAAAAGCCCCGCCCCCTCCAAAAAGGGGCGAAGCAAAGCTCGCGGTACCACCCTTGTTTTGCACAGGGATACCCCTCATGCAAATCTCGTTGCGCCTTAACGCGGCAAGACGGCTCCGCCTAGTTTCCGCACACCGCACAGGGGGGCCTGGCGCACCGCACAGGGGGGCCTGGCGCACCGCACAGAGGGCCTGGCGCACCGTACAGGGGCCTGGCGCACCGCACAGGGGCCCGGCGCGGGGGGCGGGTTCAGCAGAGCGGCTCGGGAGGGAACTTCGTCGGGCGGCGGCGCAGGGCGTGCTCTCAGCCGGTGACACGCGTTCTCTGGTGCACAGCGGGCGGGACTACTTTCTCCGTCATGGCCTTTGGGCAATATTTGCAAAAGAATCAAAAAGCTATAGGTGTATTCTAACGGCATTGCATAGAAATGTCAAGAGAGAACTTTTTGCGCATTGTCAGGGCGGGGCTGTGTGTGCTATGATGGTTGAGCCGGCCTGTGCCCCGAAAGAGCCTGCGGGCGAGAGGGGTGCGGGCCTTTTTGAAATGGAGGGAACACCGATGCCGAGCAAAAAACGGGAAGAGCGCACCTGGGTCGAAATCGACCTCGATGCCATTGCAAACAACTACGCCGTCGCCAGGAGCTTCCTGCGCGAGCAGACCAGGATGATCGCCGTGGTCAAGGCAAACGCCTACGGCAACGGCGCCCCTCAGGTGGCGCGCCTGCTCGAGGGCGAGCCCGGCGTGTACGGCTTTGGCGTGGCCAGCTTTGAAGAGGGCATGCGCCTGCGCCGCGCCGAAATCACCAAGCCCATCCTGATTTTGGGCTATACGCCCCCCGGCCGCGCCGCCCTGCTGGCCGCAAACAGCCTGATTGCCACCCTGACCGAAGGGGAGTATGCCAGGTGCCTGTCGGAGGCCGCCTGCGCCGCCGGCGTGACGGTGCGCTGCCATGTCAAGCTCGACACCGGCATGAACCGCCTGGGCGTCGTGGGCCGCCCCGTGGAGCGCGCCGTGGCCGAAATCGAGGGCATGCTGGCCCTGAAGGGCCTGCAGGTGGAGGGCATCTTCACCCACTTCGCCGCCTCCAATTGGGAGGACGGCGACTTCACCGCCCGCCAGTTTGAAACCTTCACCGAGGTCCTCGGCAGGCTGCGCGCCAAGGGCCACGCGCTGCCGCTCGCCCACTGCTGCAATTCGGGCGGCGTGGTCTTCCACCCCGAGTGCGAGCTCGACTGCGTGCGCAGCGGCTTCCTGCTCTACGGCACCCAGCCCGACCCCGACCGCCCCGTGCCGGGCCTCAAAAACCCCATGCAGCTCAAGTCCCAGGTGGCCCAGCTCAAGGAGGTCGGCCCCGGCGACGTGGTGGGCTACGACTGTACCTACGAGGTGACGCGCCCCATGCGCATCGCCGTGGTGCCCGTGGGCTATGCCGACGGACTGCCCTTCGGCCTGTCCAACCGGGGCGAGATGCTGGTGGGCGGACAGCGCGCCCCCATCGTGGGCAAGGTCTGTATGGACCAGACCATGATTGACGTCACCCATATCGACGGCGTGCGGCGCGGCGACGTCGTCACCGTCTTCGGGCGCGACGGCGGGCAGGAGCTCAGCGTGACCGAAATGGCCGAGCGGGCGGGCGTTTTTGCCCCCGGCGTCTTCTGCAACCTCAACGCCCGCGTCACCCGCCTGTTTTACCTGGGCGGGGAGCTGGTGGACAGCGAGGTGCCCATGTCGCGCTGGTGACAAAAGGATTGACAATAAGGATAAAAAGAGAAAAGGCGCCGCAGCCTGAGAAAGGGCTGCGGCGCCTTTTTTGCGTCTGCGGCCGTGGGGGGGGAGCGGGCGGCCGTGGGGGCGCCGCCCAAAAGG
>DVNV01000016.1 GCA_018714125.1 Candidatus Galloscillospira excrementipullorum | reverse complement strand
CAAAGCAGGGCCGGGGGAGAAGCTTCTCCCCCGGCCCTGCTTTGCTTTGTCCGCCGGCCTGGCTACGGCGGAGGGAGGGGGGCTTTTTGCCGCAAAAAGCCTTTTTGAGAGGGTGTTGACAAAGATATTTTCGGATGTTACAATGGCTGCTGCGGGAGCCAAGGCTCCCCAAAACGAAAGGACGCCCGTTTGCGGGGATGTCAGCCAACCTGGGCCGGCCGGGGCCGGAACAAGGGGGCTTTCCTGCAAAGCGTTCTTTTTATGTCCCGAAAAATGCGCCTGTCTGCCTGCGGCCGCAAACGGGGCATCAAGGGCCCTGTGTGCGGTGGGAGCCAGCGAAGCTCTCCCGGCCCCCTGCCGCAAAAGGGCATGCGCTTTGAGAAGGGAGAGGGTTTTTTGAGTCAGACCACAGCGGCACAGGAGAACAAGATGGGCGTAAAGCCCATTTTCGGCCTGCTGCTTTCCATGGCACTGCCCAGCATGGCCTCCATGCTGGTGCAGGCGCTCTACAACATTGTCGACGGCATCTACGTCTCGCGCATCCACCCCGACGCGCTGACGGCGGTCTCGCTGGCATCGCCGGTGCAGATTCTCATGATTTCGCTTTCGGTGGGCACCTGCGTGGGGGTCAACTCGCTGATTTCGCGGCGTCTGGGGCAGAAAAACCAGGCCGATGCCGACGCGGCCGCCACCCACGGGCTGCTGCTGTCGCTGCTCTCCTGGGCGGCCTGCGCTGTGTTTGGCCTGCTGTGCACCAACCTGTTTTTCCGCTTGTTTTCCCCGTCGGAGAGCATTTTTAACTACGGGGTGGAATACCTGTGGGTGGTCACGGTGTTTTCGGCCGGCATGTTTGTGGAAATCAGCGTGGAAAAAACCTTTCAGGCCACCGGCAGCATGATGACCTCCATGGTACTGCAGCTCATCGGTGCCGTCACCAACATCATTTTGGACCCCATCCTGATTTTCGGGCTGCTGGGCGCGCCCGCGCTGGGGGTGCGGGGAGCGGCCATTGCCACCGTCATCGGGCAGTCTCTGGCGGGGGTCATCGGGCTGGTGCTGCTTGTGCGGGGCAAAAACGCGGTCACGGTGACGCTGCGCGGCTTTCGCTGGAACGGCCGCATCGTGCGCGACATTTACACGGTGGGGCTGCCCTCCATTTTGATGCAGTCCATCGGCAGCGTGACGGCCATGGGTTTCAACCGCATCCTCATGGGCCTGTCGGAGGGCGCCGTGTGGGTCATGGGGACCTACAGCAAGCTGGAAAACTTTTTATTCATGCCCCTGTTTGGCCTCACGCACGGCGTGCTGCCGCTCACGGGCTACAATTTCGGCGCCAAGAACCGCGAGCGCATGCTGCAGACCATGCGCTACGGGCTGATTATCGGCATCTCCATGATGGCGGTGGGCATGCTGATTTTCTGGATTTTCCCAAGGCAGCTGCTTGGCATTTTTGCGCCCACGCCCGAGCTCATGGAGATGGGCGTTCCCGCGCTGCGCACCATCAGCCTGAGCTTTTGCCTGGGCGCCGTGGGCATCATTTTGTCCACCGTGTTTCAGGCGGTGGGCAAGGGGGTATACAGCCTGTATATCTCCCTGCTGCGCCAGATTGTGATTGTGCTGCCCTGCGCCTGGGCGCTCTCCTTTTTGGGGCTGGAATACGTCTGGTTTGCCTTCCCTGTTTCCAACGTGGTCTCCATGGTGCTCAGCATCGTCATGGCAAAGCATCTGTTTCGAAATTATATTGACCCGATTTTGCTTGACAAGGGGGAGGCAGCGCGTTAAAATAGGGTCGCAGAGAAGTGCCTTTGGGGCCGGGTGAAATTCCCGACCGGCGGTAAAAGTCCGCGAGCGCCCCCTTTTTTGAAAAAGAGGGGCGCCGATCCGGTGAAATTCCGGGACCGACAGTAGAGTCTGGATGGGAAAAGGCATGCGCGGCGCAGGGGGCTTTTTGCCGTGCGCAAAATCCCCGTGGTTTCGCATGATTTTCATCATATCACACCTGTCAGGGCAGCTGCTTTCTGACAGGTGTATTTTTTTCAAGAAAGGGAGTCTTTTCCATGGTGGAATCTCGGCAAAAAAACAAAAAGCTGGTCTCCATGGCCATGCTGTGTGCGCTGGCCTATCTGGTCATGCTGGTGGGGCGCATTCCCATTGTACTCTTTCTCAAGTACGACCCCAAGGACATCGTCATCGCCATCGGCGGCTTTTTGTACGGCCCCGTGTCGGCCTTTGTCATTTCGGTGGTGGTGGCGCTGGTGGAGCTGCCCATCAGTGAGACGGGCATCATCGGCTGCATCATGAACCTGGTCTCGTCGGCCGCCTTTGCCTGCACGGCGGCGTATTTTTACAGCAGGAAGCGCACGCTGGAGGGCGCGGCCCTGTCGCTGGTGGCAGGCGTTAGCGCCATGGTGTCCGTGATGCTGCTGTGGAACTATTTTCTCACGCCCATTTACATGGGCTATCCGCGAGACGCGGTGGCCGACATGCTGCTGCCCGTGTTTTTGCCCTTTAACCTGCTCAAGGGCGGGCTCAACGCCGCCTTCACCATGATGCTCTACAAGCCGGTGGTGTCGGCGCTGCGCGCTGCGCACCTGGTGTCCGAGAGCGATTCGGCCCAGCCCTCCAATCGGCGCGTGACCATCAGTGTTGTGCTGATGTCGCTGTTGGTGGTGATCACCTGCATCATGCTGGTGCTGGTTTTAAAGGAAGTCCTCTGGGCGTAAATCAAACAAAAAAAGGCGGGGCGCACGCTTTGTGCGCCCCGCCCCTTTTTTGCACAGTTTGGGACGTTTTTTAAGGAAAAGACCGCCCCCTGCGGCAAAGGGGGGCTTAAAGAAAGCAGGATGCCCCCGGCAAGGGGATGCCTTTTGGCATCCCCTTGCCGGGGGCAGGCGGTGCGCGCCGGTGTCAGGGTGCAGGAAGGCGCCCGTCAGCGCGCTTTTCCGAATTCGGGAATGGCCTCGATGCGGTCAAAGGCCTCCTTGAGCTGCTCCATGGGCACGGTGCAGGAGATGCGCAGGTAACCCTCTCCCGCCTCCCCGCCGTAAGCGGGGCCGGGCACCACCAGCACGCCGGCCTTTGCCAGCAGCTCGGTGGCCTGGGCGGAGGTCAGGCCGGACGGCTTGACGCAGGGGAAGAGGTAGAAGGTGCCCTGCGGCTCGAGCACGCGCATGCCGGGCAGGGCGTTGATGCGCTGCGCGGCGTAGGTCACGCGGCGGCGGTATTCCTCGACCACGGCCGGCACCACCTCGTCGCGGTGGCGCAGGGCGGCCAGCGCGGCGCGCTGCGAGGGGGAGGGGGCGGCAAAGACCACGCTGTTGTTGAAGGTGGTCAGGGCCGAAATGATTTCGGGAGTTGAAATCATGTTGCCGATGCGCCAGCCGGCCATGGTATAGTTTTTGGAGAAGCTGTTGATGGTGATGCTGCGCTCCATCATGCCCGGCAGCGAGCAGATGGGGGTGAAGGGGATGTCAAAGGAGATGTCGGTATAGATGTCGTCCGCCACCACGATGAGGTCGTGGCGCTTTGCAAAGTCGGCGATGACTTCAAGGTCTTTCACGCCGTAGCACACGCCGGTGGGGTTGCAGGGGGTGTTGAAGATGAGCGCCTTGGTGCGCGGCGTCACGGCGGCCTCCAGGGCGGCCGTGGTCACGCGAAAGCCCTCCTCCTCACGGGTGGGCACCGCCACCGGCACCCCGCCCGACAGCTCCACCTGGTCGAAGTAGGAGCCAAAGCAGGGGGTGGGGATGAGCACCTCGTCGCCCTTGTCAAGCAGCACCTGCATGGCAAGGTACATGGCCACGTTGCCGGCCGTGCACACGAACACCTGGCTGTCGTCCAGGTTCAGGCCGTAGGCCTTGCGGTAGAAGTCGCGGATGGCGTCGCGCAGCTCGGGGTCTCCCTGCGGGTGGGTGTAGCCGGTGTGCCCGGCCAGCACGTCTTCAAAGGCGTCGCGGATGATGCGCTGGTCGGTCACCATGTCGGGGTCGCCGATGGTCAGGTTGATGGTGCCTGCAACAGGGCCCGACACGTTGGCCTTGTCCATGAGGTTTTGCTCGCTGACCTGGTGGTGCTTGGCCAAAAAGTTTCTGCTCATGCCAGTTCCTCCTTTTGAATTGTAGTGCCGTCGGCTTCGGGAGCCGCCGGCGACGCGCCGCCTGCCAGCACGGCAGCACGGTGCCACAGCATGGGCAGCAGCGCGGTGTTGACAAGGTCGAGCTCGGGGGCCTGCGTCACGGTGACGACGTCGCCCGCCAGGCGCAGCAGCGCCATGGGCAGGGCGGTGGCCGTGAGCAGCAGGGCTGCGGCCGTCATGAGCTGGCGCGTGCGCAGGGGGGAGGACAGTCCGGCGCGCATGCGCGACTCGCTGTAGACGGCGGCCAGCGCCAGGGCACAGCCCAGCAGCGTATAGGTGTTTTCGGGGACGTGCAGGATGTTGCGCCCGGCCAGATGGGCCGTCAGCAGGGCGACCATGGCATACAGGGTGAGGGGCAGCAGCAGGAGGCCGGTAGACTGCCGGCCGCCGCGCAGCGTCTTTCCTGCGGCGCCGGGGATGAGCAGCAGCAGGCAGACGGCCGACACCGCGGCGGCGGCCGCCAGAGGCTGCCACATGCGGTGCCGCAGGGTGAAGGCCATGCCGGCGCCTGCGGCAAGGCCCAGCGCCGCCACAAGCAGCACCGCGCCGCCAAAGGGGCTTGAATACAGGGCGTTCGCCCCGTCGGGGCAGGCGTCCCTGCCGGCCAGCAGGGCAGACAGGGCCGTCAGCAGCAGCAGGGCGGCCGTATAGAAGCCGGCAGTGCCGGCGGGAAAAAATCCGGTTTGGGGCTCCGCAAGCGAGAGGGCCGTCACGGCACGGACGACGGCAAGCACCGCCGCCGCAGCGAGCGGCACGAAGAGCTTTTTCATGTTGTCACATCCTTATTTGTGCATTATACCCCGGAAAGGGCAAAAGGTCAAGAAAGGGGCACATGTCGCGCGGTGCGGCGGCCCGCCACGGGGGCTTTTTCAAAAGAGCGGCGCCCGGTCCCCTGGGGGGAGGGCGCCGCCTGGAGCAAAAACCGGGGGTTTGGTGTCATAGGGCCTTCCAAAGCCAGATGCCGAGCGCGGACTGCAGCAGCAAAATGGCCGGCATGCCCAGCGTGAAGGTTTTGTGCCGCGTTTTGTGGCGGAAGGCCGACATGCCAAGCAGGGCGCCGGCAGTGCCGCCCAGCAGCGCCACGGTGAACAGGGTTCGCTCGGAAATGCGCCACATGCCGCGCACGGCAAACCACTTGTCCAGCCCGAACAGGACGAAGGCGAGGACGTTGACGGCGGTAAGCCAGGCAAACAGAGGGCTCATTTGACGCCGGGCCCCCCGCGCAGCTCTCCCAGGGCGACCAGCAGCTCGTCAAGCCGGGCGCCGTTGAGGGTGTAGTAAACCTGAGCGCCCGTCTTGCGGGTTTTGACAATGGAGGCCAGAGTGAGCGTCTTCATGTGGTGGGAGAGCGTGGGCTGAGAAATCTCCAGCTGCTGCAGCAGCTCAATGGCACACATCTCTTTTTGACTGAGCATGGTGGCAATGTGCATGCGGTTGGCGTCGGCCAGCGCACGAAGGGCCTCGACGGTTCGTGGTTCCTGCATTTGAAGTGCCAGTGTTTTGTCCATTGCGTCTTCCTCCTTTTTCTCTCCTCGTAATGGCCTGCGGCAGAGCGGCCGGTTTGTCCTTCCAGTATACCACAGGAGAAAGCGGGAAGACACCTTCACGGCGGAAAAAAGTCGAAAAAGGAGTTGCAGGGGGCCTTTCCGGGGGCGGACAGGGGGGAGCGACGGGGCGGCGCAAAGGAAAAAGCAGCCGTACGGCGCCGCCCGGCCCGCAAAAAAGGGGGGTTAGGGCTGCTGCGGCAAGCCGGCCTCACTGCGCGGGCCGGCCTGGCGGTAGTGCCCGTTTTGCTCCACCGGGGTTCCCGCCTGCGCAAAGAGCTCCGAAACCGTGACAAAGTCATACCCCTGCTGCGAGAGGCGCTCGAGCAGAATGAGGGCGGCGTCCACACTGGTGGGGTGGATGTCGTGCAGCAGCACGATGTCGCCGTCGCTCACGCAGGACATCACCGCCCGCACAACGGCGTCGGCATTGCGCAGCTTCCAGTCCTCGGGGTCGACCGACCACAACACAAGGGGCTCGGAGAGGGCCTCTTTCACGGGGGACGAGAGGTCCCCGTAAGGCGGGCGCACCAGCCAGGGACGCACGCCGCAGGCCGTCTCAACCAAATCGGCCGTTTGGCGGATTTCGGCCGAGATGGCGCTTTGGCCCATGGTTTGGAACAGCGAGTGGGAATAGCTGTGGTTTCCAATCTCGTGCCCCTCCGCCGCCATACGGGCCAGCAGCGTTTCGTTGCCGGGGATGCGGTAGCCCAGCACAAAAAAGGTGGCCTTGGCGTTGTATTGCGCCAGCCCGTCAAGAAGACGGCCGGTATAAGGGCCGGGGCCGTCGTCAAAGGTCAGGGCGATGCGAAAGGGCTTTTGCGGGGCGGGCTCCTCCTGCTGCGGGGCGGGCTCCTCTTGTTGTCCGCCCGGCAGGGAGAGGTTTCGTGCAAGGGCATGGTGCAAAAAGTCCTGGGGAGAGGGCAGCGCCTGCGAAGGGGAGGCGGGAAGCGTGCAAAGGGTTTCGGGCTGCGGGGCAGACGCCTCAAAGAGCACGGCCCCTGCCGCCAGCGAGCCCTGGGAGAGGGAGAGCTGCGCAAGGACACACAGCAGCGCCACTGCCGCCGTGAACACCACAAGGCGCAGGATGCGCTTTCGCTGCAAGCGTTGATAGAGCACGGCGGCCTTCCCTCCCTTTTTTTGGCTGAAAGCGCGCCAAAAGGAACAAAAGCGGCACGCTTTTGTTCCAGTATATCAGCCCGAAAGAAGGCTTGCAAGAAAAAAGGGAGGCAAGGAGGGCGTTTGACGCCTGCCGGGCTGGCCGGCCTGTGCGGGGGTGTGGTATAATGGGAAAAAACGCGTGCAGCGCGGTCAAAAGGGAGAGGGAAGGCCTTGATGGAGCAAGTGCAAACGGAGGCGTCAAAAAGCGGGCAGATGCAGGAGCGGGAGCCGGCATCGGCCGGGCAACGGCAGTTTTTGAGAACAATCCCCCTGCTGGGAGAGGAGGGGGTGGCCCGGCTGCGCGCCTCCCATGTTGCCGTCTTCGGGCTGGGGGGCGTGGGCTCCTTTGCGGCCGAGGCGCTGGCGCGGGCCGGTGTGGGCACACTGACGCTGGTGGACGCCGACGTGGTGGAGGCCACCAATCTCAACCGCCAGTTGGTGGCGCTGCACAGCACGCTGGGGATGCACAAGGCGGAGGTCATGGCGCGCAGGGTGGCGGACATCTGCCCCGACACCCGCGTGCTGCCGCGCACGGAATTTTTTGACGGCGGCTCAGCCGCGTCCTTTGACTTTTCCCGCTTTGATTACGTCGTGGACGCCATCGACTCGGTGGAGTCCAAGGTGCTGCTTGTGCTGCATGCGCAGGCGCAGGGCGTGTCCGTCGTCAGCTCCATGGGGACGGGCAACAAGCTCGACGCCTCCGCCCTCACGGTGGCCGACATTTATGAGACCTCGGTCTGCCCCCTGGCGCGCGTCATGCGCCGCCGGCTGCGTGAGCAGGGCGTCGGGTCACTGCGGGTGGTCTATTCCAGGGAGGTTCCCCGCCGCACCGGGAGTGGGGCGCCGGCCAGTGCGCCGCACGTTCCGCCGGTGGCGGGCATGCTGCTGGCGGGAGAGGTGATTTTGGATTTGTCGGGCGTGCGGCAGGGATTGCCGGAGCATTAGCAAAACGTTGCACCGCCTGTGCAAAAAGTCCTTACACGGGCGGTGTTTTTGTGGTAAAATAGAAAAAAGAAGCAATCCGTGCGAAAACCTGCTGCCCCAAAAGGGTTTTTGGGCAGCAGTGTTTCCGCCTGCCCGGCGTGCCCTTTGACGCATTGCCGTGCACAAAGCCCGCAGGCAGCCGGCCCGAACAGGGGCCGGCCTGCGCTCTTTTTGGGCGTGGGGGTTTGGCTTCGCAGACAAAAAAACCGGTGTATTTGGAGGTGGGGACGTTGTTTGAGATTGGAGAGAAAATCGTCTACGGGAGCATGGGCGTGTGCGAGGTACAGGATGTTGCGCCGATGGATTTTGGGGGCGGAGGAGAAAAGGAGCTGTACTATGTGCTGCGTCCCCTCTATCAGGATGGGGTGATATACGCGCCGGTCAAGGGGGCGGTCTACATGCGGCCCATCCTGTCGGCGCAGGAGGTCAACCGGCTCATTGACGGCATTCCGCAGATGGAAGCCGCCGTGGTGGAGGAGCGAAGCCTCACCATGCTGGCAGCACACTATGAGACCATTTTATCGACCCATGACTGCCGGGAGCTGCTGACGCTGTCCATGTCGCTCTACGAGAAAAAGCAACGGGCCCGGCAGCAGAAGAAAAAATTTGGGCAAATCGACACCCGTTTCATGAAGCGCACCGAGGAGCTGTTGTTTGGAGAGATGGCGGCGGCGCTGGGGATTCCGGTGGAGCAGGTTCCCGACTACATTGTGCAAAGGGTGGGATTTCCCCCGGAGGCCGCCTCTTCGCAGGCTGGACGGCTGTAGCGGACGGGAGGCGCCCGCCAGGGAAAACGCACGCAGAAAATGATTGAGACAGGGC
>DVNV01000015.1 GCA_018714125.1 Candidatus Galloscillospira excrementipullorum | reverse complement strand
CACTAAAATGACCCTCGAGTGGAAAGTCCGCAGCTATCGCAGCGAAAACGGCAGAAAAATAATGAGTGAAGACCGGCGAAGCCTTGAGAATAAAGACTTTTTGCAAATATCTCAATTGGTCTTACACTCCAACGAGAAACAGCCGTCCAAAGGGACGGCTGTTTCTTTGTTTGCTGGGAAGGGCGGGGGCTGAGGCTCCGGGGCCGGGTTATGAGGCCGACGAGCGGGCTCGTTGGGCAAAAAATCCGACCGCCGCCGGCGGCGGGTGCAGGGAGGGTTTTTTGGCGCAGCGGTCGGCAAAGCCAAGGCGGCGCCGACCGCCGCCGGCTGAGCCGGGCACCGCAAGAGGCCCGAAGGTCGTAGGTTCAAATCCTGCCTCCGCAACCAAAAAAATCCCCTGGCCGGGCCGGCCGGGGGATTTTTTTGCTTTTGGGCGTCTGGAGCGGGAGTGTGCCCCCCCGGTGCAGGCCGGGAAAAAGCGGACAGGAGGAATTTTCCAAGGGTATACTCTTGAAAACCATGCGTTAAAACGAATACAATTGTTCGGTGGGAGAAGGCCGGAGAATCGGTGTCTGAGGACATAAGATATACCTTCACGCCGGAGGGCGACTGCACCCTGACCCTGGTGTTTGAAGAGTTGTACTATGAGCTGGAAGCCGACCCCGCCAGCGTCAGCTTTGGCAGCGTGACCCCGGACTACACGCAGCCGGAGGCAAAGGAAGTGTCCATCACCAACAACGGGAATGAGTGGGTATCCCTGGGGTACCTTTCCATGCCCGATAATTTTGAAATCACCTGGCCCGAGGAGCCCGAGTGGCCCGAAATGCTTGGCCTTGATCCGGGTGAGACCCTTTCCTTCCAGGTCGTTCCCAAGGCGGGGCTTGACGTGGGACGTTACAGCGAGACCTTTACGGTGTATGCCAATCTCATGGCACAGCCCAGGGCGATGAGCGCCTTGACGGAAAGGTCGGCGGAAGAAGAGGGTTATCTGTGGAATACTAAGGTGGAAATTGAGCTCTCCTTCACCGTGAGAAACAGATCAAACGGCAGTGGCGGTGGCGGCGGCCCGGCCTTGTATACGCTTTCGTTTGAGACCGGCGAAGGCAGCAAGGTCGACAGCGTGAGCAAGGTTTCCGGAACCACCGTGGATCTTGACGACTACGTTTCCAGCCGCGAGGGCTACGAGTTTACCGGCTGGTACAATGACCGCGAGACAACCGAAAAGATTGGCTCGGTGACGCTGCGGGGCGACAAGACGGTCTATGCCGGATGGGAGAAGGCCGACGGGGAAGAGCCCTCCTTTGACGACGTTTTGCCCGGCCACTGGGCCTATGAGGCGGTGGAATACGTCAACGGGAAGGGCCTTATGTCGGGTGTTGGCGGCGGCAGCTTCAGCCCCGGCCAGCCCACCACGCGCGGCATGCTGGTGACCATTCTCTACCGCATGGAGGGTGAGCCGGAATACGAAAATACGGGAACCATTCGCTTTACCGACGTAAACGACGATGCGTGGTATGCCAAAGGGGTATACTGGGCGGCCGAAAACGGCATTGTCAAGGGCGTCGGCGATGGAAGATATCTGCCTGAAGACCCTGTCACCCGTGAGCAGATGGCGGCCATCTTCCATCGGTATGCCGGATATAAGGGCTACGACGTGACGGCGCAGGGCGACCTGTCTGCCTTTACCGACGCCGCCAGCGTCGGCGACTGGGCGCGGGAGGCTCTGATTTGGGCCGTGGATAAGGAGCTTATCAGCGGCATGGGAGACGGAACGGTCAACCCCAGAGGGACGGCCACCCGTGCCCAGACGGCAGCCATTCTCATGCGCTTTTGCGAAACCGTGGCAAAGCCCCAGCAGTAACGGGGCGGGGTTTGCCGGCCTCCCTTGAGGGCCGGGAAACGCCCGACCGTCCAAAAGGGGGCCGAAGAGAATCTCTCTTCGGCCCCCTTTTTGCGCCTTTTTGAAGGCCTCCTGCGGCACAAGGCCCTTTGGGGGAAATGACGCAAGACTGCACCGGAAAGCCCCGCCGCAGGGAAAGGGGGCTTGGACTGCCGCCGCCGCGAGCAATGCAAGGCGCACAAGCCGGGAAAACACAGCCGCAGGGCGCAGCAGGGAAAAAAGCTTTTTCTCTGCCCTTTGCCGCAGGGCAAAAGCCGCCCGGCAAAAGCAAAAGCTTTTGCCGGGCGGCTTTTTTGGGAAAGGGCCCCTTTGAAGGGAGGGCGCAGCGAAGGCAAGACACACGCTCCCGGGCGGGGCCCCTTGATGCGGTTTTTCCAAATGGCGGCGCGCTGCTGCGTTATGGCAGCAGGCCTTCCTCTGCGGCCAGGCGGCGTCCCATGAGGACCCCCATGGCCGACGCCATCATGAGCCCGCGGGTCCAGCCGCTCGAGTCGCCCAGGCAGTGCAGCCCCTCGATGGAGGTGTTGAAGTCGGTGTCCATCTTGACGCGGTTGCTGTAAAACTTGAGCTCGGGAGAGTAGAGCAGCGTCTCGTTGGAGGCAAAGCCCGGCACCACCTCGTCAACGGCCTGGATGAAGTTGATGATGTTGAGCATGGCGCGGTAGGGCATGGCGGCCGTGATGTCGCCGGCGACGGCGTCGGGCAGCGTGGGGCGCACGTTGCTCTGCGCCAGCTCCTTGGGCCAGGTGCGCTTGCCGTCGAGAATGTCGCCGTAGCGCTGCACGAGGATGTGGCCGGCGCCCAGCATGTTGGTCAGCTCGCCCACCTTCTGCGCGTAGGCGATGGGCTGGTTGAAGGGCTGGTTGAAGTTGTGGGAGCACAGGATGGCCACGTTGGTGTTGGGGGATTTTTTCTCCTTGTAGGAGTGCCCGTTGACCACCGCCAGGTCGTTGTCGTAATTTTCCTGGCTCACAAAGCCGCCGGGATTCTGGCAGAAGGTGCGCACCTTGTTTTTGAAGGGGCGGGGGTAGCCGATGAGCTTGGATTCATAGAGCACTTCGTTGACCAGCTCCATGACCTCGCTGCGCACTTCCACGCGCACGCCGATGTCCACGGTGCCTGGCTGATGGGCGATGCCGTGCTCGGCGCAGATTTTTTCCAGCCAGTCTGCGCCGCGCCGTCCCGTGGCGACGATGGTGTGCTGCGCGCGCAGCTCCCGCTCGCCCGTGGGGCCCGACAGCAGGATGCCCACGCAGCGCGAGCCCTCGATGAGCAGGTCGCGGCACTCGTGGCCAAAGAGGATTTCCACGCCGGCGTCGAGCAGGTAGTGCTCGATGTCTTCATAAATCTTCTGGGCGCGCTCGGTGCCCAGATGCCGGATGGGGCAGTCGACCAGCTTGAGGCCGGCGCGAATGGCGCGCTTGCGGATTTTTTTGAGCTCCTCCCCCTCGGCAACGCCTTCCACCTTTTGGTCGGCGCCAAACTCGAGGTAAATGGAGTCGGTATAATCAATGGTCTCCTGTGTCAGCGTCTCGCCGATCAGGGAGGGCAGGTCTCCCCCCACTTCGCAGGAGAGCGAGAGCTTGCCGTCGGAAAAGGCGCCGGCCCCGGAAAAGCCGGTGGTGATGTGACAATAGGGCTTGCAGTTGACGCAGCGCCCCGTGATTGCCTTGGGGCAGTGGCGGTTCTCCACCGCCTGCCCTTTTTCCACAATGGTGATGTGCCGGCGGCTGCCGTGGCGCAGCAGCTCAATGGCCGTGAAAATTCCGGCCGGGCCGGCGCCGACGATGACGATGTCGTTGTGTTTCAAAACAGTCAGGCTCCTTTTTTTCTGAAAGGCCTCCGGTGTGTGCGGGGGCCGGGAAATGGCTTTTTCCTGCCTGCCCGCCGTTGGCGGGCAGGCAGGAACCCGCACGGCGGCCCGTCAGGGGCGCCGTGCGGGAAAGGCGGCGGCCGAAGGCGCGGCAGCGCCGCGTCTTCGGCCGCCGCAGGGGCCGGTCAGATGCCGGCACAGGCTGCTTCGATGTCGTCCTCGCAGGCCTTCATGGCCTCCAGTGTTTGGGACAGCAGCTCGTCGAGCTCCCAGCCCAGCATCTCGGCGCCCTGACGGATGACGTCCCTGGAAACGCCGGCGGCAAACTTCTTGTCCTTGAATTTCTTTTTAAGGCTGGACAGCTCCATGTCCTTGGTCGACTTGGAGGGCCGCATGAGGGCCGCCGACCAAATCAGGCCGGTCAGCTCGTCGACGGCAAAGAGCACTTTTTCCATCAGCAGCTCGGGCTCCACGTCGCTGCACAGGCCGTAGCCGTGGCTGACGACGGCGTGGATCAGGTCTTCGCCGCAGCCCGCCTCGCGCAGCAGCTCGGGGGCCTTTTGACAGTGCTGCTCGGGAAAGCTGCCGTAGTCCACGTCGTGCAGCAGGCCCACCGTTTTCCAGAAGGTCTCGTCCTCGCCGTTTTGCCGGGCAAACCAGCCCATGACGGCCTCCACCGTCAAAGCGTGGCGCAGCAGGAAGGGCTCCTTGTTGTATTGCCGCAGCAGCGCAAGCGCCGCCTCGCGGGAGATGGTTTCACTCATGGCAGATTCCTCCTTTAAGATACAGGGATGGGAAGGGAAAATACGAAAGGGGTGCGGGGAAACAGTCCAAACGGCATGCCGGCTAGGGGCGCCTCACTCCAGCAGCAGGGGGACAAGCTGCGCAAGCCTGTCTTGCGCAAAGCCGAAAGAGGAGAGGCAGGCCGCCGTGCCGCCGTAAGTCTCCTGCAGGTGGTCGAGAAAGTGCTCGATGGTCTCGGGCGTGCTGCGCAGCACCGACTTGGGCCGCAGGGGCGAGTCTTCGGGCAGGGCGGCGATTTTGGGCCGAAGGTGGATTTCGGTGACGGCGTAGTCGGCCACGATGTCGGCCCGCGCCACGCCGCACAGCTCAAGCGCCATGGCGGCAATCACGCCGGTGCGGTCTTTCCCCGCCGTGCAGTGGAAGGCCACGCCGCCGCGCGCAAGCCCTTCGAAGATGGCCTCAAACACCTGGACAAAGCGGCGCCCATTGCAGTCGAGCATGGTGCTGTAGAGGATGCTCAGGCTGTGCAAAAAGGAGTCGTGCAGCGGCATGCCCATGCGCGAGGAGAGCTGGTCGGTATCCCCCAGCAGAGAGACGTTGACGTAGCGCACGCCGGGTACGTCTAAAAAGGAGCTCGGCACGCGCAGGCATTCGTCGGGCCCGCGCAGGTCGATGACGGTGCGCACGCCGGCCGCAAGGATTGCGGAAATGTCCATGTCGGGCAGCGCGCCCAGCAGGTCGGCGCGCCACAGCCGGCCAAAGGCCGTCGTGCCGCCGGCCGCGGCGTAGCCGCCCAGGTCGCGCATGTTGTAGACGCTTGCCAGGGGCAGGCGGCGCAGATGAGGCATGGCGTGTCACATCTCCTCCGGCGTCCCGGATTTGATAAAAAACGCCAGGGAGGGACGCTGGCATTATTATATCGTTTTTGGCGGGCAAAAACAAGAGCGGCCGCCCTGCGGCGGGCCGTGGACAAGGGGAAAGGGGCGCGGCGCTTCGGGGGGGGCGGCCCGCCCGCCCTGCCGGAGGGGATTTCTTTTTCAAAAAAAGGGGGCGCTCGGGGAGAAAAGGGCAGGCAAAGAGCAAAAGAAGCCGAAGTTTTTGGGGCGTCTCTCTTGTCGGGGACGAAAATATCTAGTATAATGGGCTGTATGAATACCGGGAAGAGGCGCAGGCAGGCCCGGCCCTCTTTCCACAGGAGTGTTGGAACGAGATGAAAAAGGACGACAAGCTGGTGCAGGAAATCACCTCGCGCGAGGTGGACTTCGCCAAGTGGTACACCGATATCGTCAGGAAGGCGGAGCTCATTGACTACTCCAGCGTGCGCGGCTGCTGTGTGCTGCGCCCCTATGGCTATGCCATCTGGGAGAACATTCAAAAGATTCTGGACGCAAAATTCAAGGAGCTCGGACATGAAAACGTCATGATGCCCCTGTTTATCCCCGAGAGCCTGCTGCAAAAGGAAAAGGACCATGTGGAGGGCTTTGCCCCCGAGGTGGCATGGGTGACAATGGGCGGCAGCGAGCAACTGGCCGAGCGCCTGTGTGTGCGCCCCACGTCGGAGACGCTCTTTTGCGAGCACTATGCCCACATCATCCACTCCTACCGCGACCTGCCCAAGCTCTACAACCAGTGGTGCTCGGTTGTGCGCTGGGAGAAGTCGACCCGCCCCTTCCTGCGCACGGCGGAGTTCCTGTGGCAGGAGGGACACACCATGCACGCCACGGCCGAGGAGGCCATCGAGGAGACCGAGCGCATGCTGGGCGTCTATGCCGACTTTGCGCAAGAGCAGCTTGCCATGCCGGTGGTGCGCGGCCGCAAGACCGACAAGGAAAAGTTCGCCGGCGCCGAGGCCACTTACACCATCGAGGCCATGATGCACGACGGAAAGGCGCTGCAGTCCGGCACCTCCCACTATTTTGGAGACGGCTTTGCCAAAGCCTTTGACATCACGTTTACCGACAGGGACAATCAGCTCAAGCACCCCCATCAGACCTCCTGGGGCATGTCGACGCGCATCATCGGCGGCATCATCATGACCCACGGGGACGACAACGGCCTGGTACTGCCCCCTGCCGTCGCGCCGGTTCAGGTGGTTATCGTGCCCATCGCCTTCCACAAGGGCGGCGTTTTGGAGACGGCGCAGCAGCTCTGTCAGACGCTGCAGCAGGCGGGCCTGCGCGTCAAGCTGGACGACAGCGACGCCTCCCCCGGCTGGAAGTTTGCCGAGTACGAGATGAAGGGCGTGCCGCTGCGCGTGGAGCTTGGCCCCAGGGACATTGAGGCCGGCGTTTGCGTAGCGGTTCCGCGCGACAACCGTGAGAAGATCGAGGTGCCCATCGCCGAGCTGGCGCAGCGCGTTCCCGAGCTGCTGGAGGCTTACCGCAGGCGGCTTTACGAAAAGGCGCTGCAAAACCGGGAGGCCCGCACCACGGCGGCGCGCACCATGGAAGAGGTCAAGGCCCAGTCGGCCGCCGGCAACGGCTTTATCAAGACCATGTGGTGCGGTGAGCTGGCCTGCGAGGAGGCCATGAAGGAGCAGGCCGGGCTGACCAGCCGGTGCATGCCCTTTGAGCAGGAAACGCTCTCCGATGTCTGCCCTGTCTGCGGCAAGCCGGCCAAGACCATGGTGATTTGGGGCAAGGCCTATTAACCCGGCCCCTCTGAATCTCTTTTATAATAATGGAACAGAAAAAATCCTTTTGAACCAAAGCCGGCGTGCCGGCCTGCCGGTGGGGCAGGTAAATCGGGTTTGTGCGGCGGGCCCTGCCCTGTTGGGCCGGCCTTTCGCACAGACCCGGGCCGCCGGGGCCATTTGGTGCAGCGCAGGGGGCAGACGCCCCTTTCTGAACCCAGACAAGGCACGGGCAGACAAATCATCTTTGAGAAAAGGAGTTTGAGTTTCCCTTATGGACAGCGACAGTTGGTTGCCAATTGTTTCGATTTTATCGTTGATGCTGGTGGCCTGTTATTTTGCAACGGCCGAAACGGCGCTGGCCAGCGCCAACCGCATTCGCATCAAGAGCCTCGCTGACGACGGCAACCGCCGGGCGCAGAAGACGGTGGCTCTTCTTGACGACTTTGACCGGGCCCTGACCACGCTGCTGGTGGGCACCAATATTGTTCATATTGCCTGCGCATCTTTGACCACGCTGTTTGTCAAGCGCCTGTGGGGTGCGGGGGCAGTTGCCGTGTCCACGGTCGTGTTGGCGATTGTGGTTTTTTTTGCAGCCGAAATGCTGCCAAAGAGCTTTGCCAGAGCCTATCCCGAGGAGGCGGCGCTGGCGCTGGCGCCCTCGCTGCGCACGCTCATGACGCTGCTCTCCCCTATCACGGTGCTGTTTTCCGGCATCTCCAAATTCATCACGCGCCTGTTCGGCGTGCCCGACGCCCCCACCGTGACCGAGGATGAGCTCTATGACATCATCGAGTCCATCGGCGAGGAGGGCGGCATCGAGGAGGAGGCCTCGCGCCTCATCCATTCCGCTTTGGAGTTTGACGACATCACGGTGCAGCAGGTGCTCACGCCGCGCAACCGCATGGTCACGGTGGCGCTTGACGACAACTGTGAGGAAATTTTGTCGGTCATCCGGGAGAGCCGCCACTCGCGCCTGCCGGTGTATGACAAAACGCCCGACAACATCGTGGGCATTCTGGGCATCCGGCGCTACCTGAAGGCCTATTTGGCGCAAGGGGAAAATGTGTCGCTGGCAGAGCTCATGGACCCGCCCTACTTCCTGCCCCGCAAGCGCCGCATCGACGATGCGCTCAGCGAAATGAGCGGGCGCAAGCAGCATATCGCCGTGGTGCGTGACGATTTCGGCGGGGTGCTGGGCATCGTCACGGTGGAGGACATCCTCGAAGAGCTGGTGGGTGAAATCTGGGACGAGGACGACGACCCCGCCCAGGAACTGGCCGAAAAGCAGCCTCTGGTTCAGGAGGGCGCGGTGCTGGCCCAAACGGGTACTGCGCCGGCCGAGGAGGGCTCTGCGCAGGGGCCTGACGCCGGGAACGCCCCCGCGCCGGCCGAGGACGCCCCCGTATCAGACGGAAAAGCCTCTGCAAAAGGGCCTGACGCCGGGAATCCCCCGGCTGCCGGGCAGCAGACGCCGCCCGGCGGGGAGCCCTCCGGCAGGGACGGCTCCAAACGCTGACGGTTTACCAGGACACCCCAAGCATAACGATTTTGAACGGAGTTGATGGCTCTTACCATGGACAGTTGGCCTACCATTGTGCTCTCCATGATTTTTCTCATTGCGTGTTCCGCTTTTTTCTCGGGCTCTGAAATTGCCTTTGCCTCGGCCAATCGCCTGCGTCTCAAGAAGGCGGCGGAAGAGGGGGGCTTTCGCGCCCGTGTGACCGACTATATTGCCGAAAACTACGACAATGCGCTGTGCACGGTGCTGATTGGCAACAACATTGTCAACATGGCGGCCTCCTCTGTGGCCACCCTTGCGGCCATTGCCGTGGTGGGTGAGGCCACAGGCCCCGCCTGGGCGACCTTTTTCAGCACCATTCTCATTTTGATTTTCGGGGAAATCACGCCGAAAATCGTCGCCAAGCAGCATTGCGACGGTTTTGCAGGCGCCGTTGCGCTGCCCTTGCGCCTGCTCATGGTGCTGCTGTCGCCCCTGGTGGCGGTGGTGCTGTGGCTGGTGGACAAGATTTCGGTGCTGTGGGGTGGGGAGCCCAAGCCCGCCGCCGTCACGGAGGACGAGCTGGTAACGCTCATCGAAACGGTGGAAGACGAGGGCGTCATCGACGAGGAGCGCAGCGACCTGCTGCAGTCGGCCATTGAATTTTCCGAGATTGAGGCGCAGGAGATTACGACCCACCGTGTCGACATGCTGGCCATCGACATCGAGGAACCGCTCGACGAGGTGGAGCGCATTGTCAACCACTCCCCCTTCTCGCGCATTCCGGTCTATGAGGGCAGCATCGACAACATCATCGGGGTGCTGCAGCTCAACCATTTTTACAAAAAGATGCTCGACGGCAGGGATTTTGAGCTGCGCGACATCCTGACGCCCGCCTGCTTTGTGCCCCAGACGCTGCGCCTGCCGTTTGTGCTGGCCGAGATGAAGCGCCGCAAGCTGCACCTGGCCGTGGTGGTCGACGAATACGGCGGCACGCTGGGCATTCTCACGATGGAAGACGTGCTCGAGCAGCTGGTGGGCGACATCTGGGACGAGACCGACGAGATTATCGACGAGTGTCACCAGATTGACGAGACGCACTACGAGGTGCGCGGCTCCATGAGCATTTATGATTTTCTTGAACTCATGGATTTGGACGACAAGGATTTTGAAGAGGAATTTGTCACGCTGGGCGGCTGGGTGATTGACGTGCTCGAAGGGTTCCCCAAGGTGGGAGACAGCTTTGACTACAAGAACCTGACCATCACCGTCACCGAGATGGACGAGCTGCGCGTGACCCGTCTTTTGGTGGAGCGGCACGAGCCGCAGGAGGAAGAGGACTGACATGCAGGACCTGGGGCAAAACCGAATCGAAGAGACCCTGCAGGCGCTTGAAGAGCTGGGCATTTCCGGGGAGCTGGTGCGCCATCCGGCGGTTTTCACCATTGAGGAAATGGAGCGGCTTGGCATTGCGCTGCGCGGGGAGGTGGTCAAAAACCTCTTTTTGCGCGACGACAAGGGACGCCGCCACTTCCTGGTGCTTCTGCCGCACGACAAGGCCGCAGACCTTGCGGCGCTGCGTACGCTGCTCTCGAGCTCCAAGCTCTCTTTCGCCTCGCCCGAGCGGCTGATGAAGCACCTCGGGCTGACGCCGGGCTCGGTCACGGTGCTGGGCCTGCTGCACGAGGGCGCGGCGCCGGTGGAGGTGCTGGTGGACGAGGAGCTTATGACCCGTCCCCTGCTGGGCGTGCACCCCTGCGACAACACGGCGACGCTGTGGATCACGCCGCAGCAGCTCTCCCTCTTTCTCTCGTCGAGGGGAAATGCCGTCACCTTTGCCGCAATCTGACAAAAAAACAGGGCCCGCGCCGTCCCCCCTGCTGCGCGGGGACGGCGCGGGCCCTGCCGCTTTGACAGCGCAGGCCGCCGGGGGCTTTGCAGCCGTCCTCCTGCAAAAAGGAGGACGGGATAGGGGGTGCCCTGCGGCGGGCTTTCAAACATTTCTGCAGGGCGCCGCTTTTTGAAAAGAGGGCGGCAGGCCTGCGGGAAAGGGCGCTGCGGGGGTTGCCTCCAAAGTCCACCCTGCGCCCGCAAAAAAGCCCCCCTTTTTGAAAAAGGGAGGCTTTCGGAAGACAAGATTTAGGCAAACACAAACTGCAGCAGCAGCCCTGCCAAAACGCCCGAGCCATACAGCCACAGCAGCAGGCGGACGGTGTCTTTTGTGTTTTTGTTCTGGCGGAAGAGCACCATAAGGCCCATGCCGGCGCCGGTGCACAGGCCCGCCACGGCCGAGCCGAAACTGATGCTGCCCTCCAGCAGCAGCTCGGTGAGCAGCACCGAGGCGGCACAGTTGGGGATGAGGCCAATCAGCCCGGCGACAAAGGGCTGAAGGAAGCTGCCGGTCAGCAGCAGCGCGCCAAGGCGCTGCTCCCCCAGCCAGGAGATGACAAGGTTCAGGGCAAGCGTGACGATCAGCAGGAAGAGAAAGACCTCGGCCGTGTGCCGCAGCGCCGCCCGCAGCACGCCGCCCTGCTCCGACGCGTCTTCCCCGCAGTCGCGGTGCAGGTCGCCGCAGCCACTGCGCTGCCCCTTGGAAAAGGTGTCCATGGCAAGGCCGGCCGCAAGGGCGATGAGGATTTTGACAAGCAGCAGCCGTCCCACGAGCGGCGCGCCCTCGGGCTGGGCCAGCAGGATGGGCAACGCCTCGTCGGAGGTGGACAGAAAAACGGCCAGCAGTGTGCCGGCCGAAATCAGTCCTCCGGAATACAGGTTGGCCGCCGCCACCGAAAAGCCGCACTGGGGCAGGCAGCCCAGCAGGGCGCCGCCCAGAACGCCGCTTTTGGCGCCCGCCAGCGCGCGCGCCAGCCGGTCGGCGGCGCGGTGCTCCACATATTCCAGCAGGAGATAGGCCCCAAACAAAAAGGGCAGCATTTTTAACGTGTCGACAAGGGTTTCAGTCAGGATTTCGGACATGGGGAATCCTCCGGTCTTTTTTGGGAGTTGCCGTCCTGGCCGCCGGCGGGCTGGCTGTCCGGCCCGGGACGCTTTGGCCGGACGGTTTCTTCATAAATCTTCACACGCATGCGCATGCACTGGGAAATCATGGTTTTGCGCAGCGCGATGGGCAGGTTGGCGCGCTGCTTTTGCTCCATTTGCATGGGGTAGACGGCGGGCAGAAACGTCACCATCACGCGCGCCGGGCGAATGCCCATGGGGCTGTTTTCCCACAGGTTGTAGGAGCCCTCAATCACCACGGGCACAATGGGGACGCCGGCCGTCTCGGCCGTGACAAAGGCCCCCTTCTTAAAGGGCTTGATTTCCCCTCCCCCACTGCGCGTGCCCTCGGGGAAAATGCAGACGGCATGCCCCTCCCCCAGCTCCTTGACGCAGGAGTCAAGCAGGGTGGCCATGGCGCCACGGGGGTCGTCGCGGTTGATGGAGACGCAGTGGATGTGGCGCATCCAGCTCCCAATGACGGGGATATAGTGCACCGAGGATTTGGCAACAAAGCCAAAGGGATGCTTCAAGACGCTCAGCAGCACGGGAATGTCAAAGTAGCTCTGGTGGTTGCTCACGATAAGGCAGCCGCCCTCTGGCAGGTTTTCAAGGCCGGACACCGAGACCTTGGCGCCGGCCAGCTTACACAGTGATTTTGCCCAAAAGGGGACCAGGGTGTCCACAATTTGCTGCACACGCTGCTCCTCTCCCCTGCGCTGCAGAACCCGCATATACAGCAGCACAGGAATGGTGAGCAGCAAGAACAGGATGACATAGAGCAGCCATAGAATTGTTCTCATGAAAAACAAGCCTCATTTATCTTCACTTAATGAGTTTCACGGGGGTTGCGGTTTGCGGCAGCGCGGCACAGAAAAACGATGTGCCGTCAAAAAACACGAAAAACGCCGCTTGCAGAAAAGCATCGGGCAGCAGATGCCCGGGGCGTCTGTTAAGTATATTATACCAAAACAGGACTTTTGTCAAAACCATTAAAAAAGAAAAAATAAAGGGAGGATTTTTGTATGATTCGCCACATTGTCATGTTTCGTTTTCAGGAGAGCGCCCAGGGCCGCAGCCGGGAGCAGAATGTCGCCCTGGCCAAGCAGAAGCTCGAGGCGCTGCCGCCCGTGATTTCGCAGATTCGCAGCTTCGACGTCCGGCTCAACTGCAATTTCAACGGCGTCAACTGCGACCTTGCGCTCATTGCCGATTACGACAATCTCGACGACCTGGAGGCCTACCGTGTCCATCCGGCGCATGTAGCGGTGGGGGCCTTTATGAAGGAGACCACCGAGCTGCGCGCCAGCGTGGACTATGAAGTGTGACCGAAGGGGGAAGGACGGCATGGAATTTCGCAAAACGACCGGGGCTGACGTTGCGGCCGTATGCGGCATTTACGATTTTGCCAAGCGCAGCTTTGCGCAGGCCGGCATTCCGCAGTGGCAGGAGGGCACCTATCCCGACGCCGCCACGGTGGAGGGCGACATTGCGCAGGGCATCGGCTATGTGCTGTGCGACGGCGGCGAGGTGGTGGGGGCGGTTGCCCTGACCACGCAGGGGGAAGAGGGCTACCGCCACATTTTTGACGGGGCCTGGCTCACGCCGCTCGACGGGCCCTACGTCACGGTACACCGCATTGCGGTATCCGGGGAGCACCGGGGCAAGGGGCTCTCCAAGCGCATCATGCAGGAGGCCGAGGCGCTGGCGGCGCAGCGGGGGTTTCCCTCGGTGCGGGTGGACACCCACGAGCAAAACGCCGTCATGCGGAGCCTGCTGAGCGGGCTGGGCTACCGGCAGTGCGGCACCATTATCCTGCTTGACGGGGACGAGAAGGGCGCGCCGCGCCTTTGCTACGAGAAGCTGATTTGAGTGCGGCCGTGCTGCGGCCTGTTTGGGAGGTTTGGTTTTCATGACATCCGCAACGCTGCCGGTGCAGACACTGGCCGCGTCGGCCGACGCGGCCGCCGGCACCGCAGACCAGGGCACCCTGGCCGGGCTGTTCACCGATTTTCACCTGTTTTCGATTTCCCTGAGCGACGTGCTGGGCGCGCTGGGGCTGCTGGTGCTCTGCCTGCTGGCCATCAAGGTGCTGCTGCGCATCGTGGAGCGCAGCTTTGACAGGCTGCACGTCGACCACAGCCTGAGGGCCTTCGTGCGCTCGGGCGTCAAGCTGCTGCTGTATTTTGTCACGCTGCTCATCGTGGCAGACTCCCTGGGCATCCCTGTCACATCGCTCATTGCCATGCTCAGTGTGATCGGCCTGGCGGTGTCGCTCGCCGTGCAGGGCGCGCTGACCAATCTGGCGGGCGGCGTGCTGCTGCTGACCACAAAGCCCTTTGCGGTGGGCGACTATGTGGAGGCGGGGGGCGTCGGCGGCACGGTGGGCGAGATTGGCCTGTTTTACACCCAGCTGATCACGCCCGACAACAAGGTCATCTATACGCCCAACGGCGAGATTTCGAGCGGCAAGATTCAAAACTACAACGCCAACCCCACCCGCCGCGTGGAGCTGACGGTCAGCGCCTCCTACGACGACCCGACCGCGCTGGTCAAGAAGGCCATTTTTTCCGCCATCGAGGAGGACGCCCGCATTTTGAAGGAGCCCGCCCCCTTCGTCAGCATCACGGCTTACGGCGACAGCGCCATCTCTTATATTGTACGCGTCTGGACGTCGAGCGCCAACTGCTGGGACGTGCAGTTCTCGCTCACCGAATCCATCCGCGACGCCTTTGAGCGTCACGGCGTCACCATGACCTACAACCATCTCAACGTCCACTTGATTGAAAAGGAAGGCGCCGGGGAAGGCCGGCGGGAAACGGAGCGGTAAAAAAGGCCGGCCCCTGCATGGGCCGGCCTTTGGCAGGGGCGGCGGCTGGCCTGCCGCAGCAGGCGTCCCGGGCATACGGCAACAAAATTTTTGAAAAGAGACTTTTTTTGGCAGACAAGGGCTTGACATTGACGCAAAAGATTGTTATACTGAGTCCACTCGATTTGCTGGTGTAGCTCAATCGGCAGAGCAGCTGATTTGTAATCAGCAGGTTGATGGTTCGATTCCGTTCACCAGCTCCAGACGATTTTGTGCTTGCGTTCAGAGAAAGCCGATGCTTGCGTTCAGGAGCCGAATAGATAGGGAGGAGTTCCCGAGTGGCCAAAGGGGGCAGACTGTAAATCTGTTGGCACCGCCTTCGGTGGTTCGAATCCACCCTCCTCCACCAAAAAGGCCGGTCACTTCCGAGTGACCGGCCTTTTCCTTTTGTCGGACAGGCCGCCGGCAGGGCGCGCGCCGGGCCCGCCGGGCGGACGCCCCGTTTCCTGCCCGCCGTCTTGGCCGTGCCGGAGTTGCCGGAGAAGACCTGATAAAAAAAGGCCGTTGCCCGTGCCGCGCTGCCGGGCAGGGGCCTTTTGTGCGGATGCAGGGGCATGGGGCGGCGCGAAGAGGCATAAAACTTTGCTGCGGGCCAGGGCGTCCGGGGCCTTTTGGGAAAACGGGGCCCAAGAAGAGCGGGCAGCCTCCCGGAGCAGAAAAAACCGGCCGGAGAGCGGCCGCGAGAAAGAGGGCTTTTTGCATTGAAACGGCATCAGGACACCTTGCGCAGAGTGCAGGAGAGAGAGCAGCTCTTTGAAAGCGCCCCCGTGCGCGTGGCGGTGGCAAAGCAGGTGATCCCCGCCGTTGCCAGCCAGATGGTGGCGCTGCTCTACACCTCGGCAGACACCTTTTTTGTCGGCCTGCTGGGCGCGCCGGCGCAGACCGCCGCCGTCCACGTTGCAAACCCCTCCTTCATGTTCCTCACCGCCATCTCCAACCTCTTCGGGGTGGGCGGCGCCAGCGTCATTGCGCGCATGCTGGGGCGTCACGAGCGCGAAAAGGCCTCGCAGGTGGCCTCCTTTTGCTTTTGGGGCGGCGCTGCGGCGTCGCTGCTCTTCTCCCTGCTCTTTTTCCTGCTGCACGTCCCCATCCTTTCGGTGTGCGGGGCCACGGAAGACACCTTTGAGACCGCCCGGCAATACGCGTTTTACGTCATCGTGGCCGGAGCCCTCCCCACCGTGCTCAGCACGCTTCTCTCCAACCTCATGCGGGCCGAGGGGCGTGCGGGTGCGGCCAGCGCGGGCATGATTTTCGGCTCGCTGCTCAACATCGCGCTCGACCCCCTCTTTGTGCTGCCGCAGTTTCTGAACATGGGCGCGGCGGGCGCAGGCCTTGCCACCGCCATTTCCAACCTGGCCTCGCTGCTCTTTTTCCTTTTGATTTTGCGCCGTGAGCGGGAGGCCACCGTGCTGCGCATCGGGCCGAGGCAGATGCGCTTTGCCGGAGAGCATGCGCCGGCCGTGCTGTCGATTGGCTTCCCCTCGGCCGTGCAGTATGCCCTCACGGTGGTGGCCATCGCCGCGCAGTCCCACTTTGTCTCGGCCTACGGCAGCATGGCCACGGCGGCCCTCTCCATCACCAAGAAGATTGACAACCTGCCGCTTTATTTTTCGGTGGGCGTCTCCAACGGGCTGCTGCCCCTGGTGGGCTACAACCACGCCGCCCAAAACGACAAGCGCGCCTGGAGCATGTTCCGCTTCGGGGCCGCGCTCTCGCTCTCCTTTGCCCTGTTTTGCACGCTCTGCTTTGAGCTCTTCGCCCCCGCCATCACCTCCGTCTTCATCCGGGAGGCCGAAACCGCCGCGCTGGCCGCAGGCTTTTTGCGCAGGATGTGCGTCGCCATGCCCTTCATGTCGCTGTGCTACCCCCTGATCGTGCGCTTTCAGGCCATGGGAGAGGCCAAAAAGGCGCTGGTGGTCTCGGTGCTGCGCAAGGGCGTGCTCGACATTCCCCTGCTCTTCCTGTATGATTCCCTCTGGCCCATGACCGGCTGCATGTGGGTGCAGCCCACGGTCGACTGCGTCTCCCTTTTGGCGGCGCTGCGGCTGAGCAGGCCCCGGGAGAAGACGCCGCAGGCCTGAGCGCAGGCGGCATAGGGGCAATATTTCCCGCCCGGCTGGGGATATATTACAACTCTGTTACAAATCCCCCGCCCCCCTTGCATTTTTCGCCGCCCCCCGATACAATGGCAATAGTAAAGCGGGGGATATCTGCCGGCTTTGCAAAAATAACTTAGGAGGAAGACACAAGATGAGAAATCTGAAAAGAGTTCTCGCGCTGGTCCTGGCACTGACGATGGTTCTGTCGTTTGCCATCAGCGCAAGCGCAGGCGCTTTCACCGACGTCCAAGACGATGATGATTATGCCTCCGCTATCAACCTGCTTGCCTCTCTCGAAGTTCTGAAGGGCTTTGAGGATGGCACCTACAACTCCGCGGGCTCCTATACCCGTGAGCAGTTCGCCAAGATTCTGTATGTTCTGGTCAACGGCAAGGACGACAATGCCGCCATGTACCAGGGCACCGCTCCCTTCCCGGATGTCGCTGCCGACCGTTGGTCTGCCGGCTACATCACCTGGGCTGTGAATCTGGGCATCTGCAATGGCCGTGACGACGGCAACTTCTGGCCCACCGACATCGTGAAGTATGCCGAGGCCTGCAAGATGTTCCTGATCGCCATGGGCTATTCCAGCACCATGTACACCTATCCCTATGGCTTCATCGACAAGGCTCAGACCCTGAAGATGTTTGATGATGTCAAGGGCTACTCCACCTTCGGTGAGGCCAACCGCGGCACCGTGGCTCAGATGGCTTACAACGCCCTCTTTGCCGAGGCTCCCCGTTTCGGCACCTACACCGCCAAGGAAGGCGACGCCACCACCACCGAGACCAAGCTGCTCATCATGGGCGCTTTCAGCGTGACCTATGAGTACTCCATCCTGGAAGGCACCTCCACCAACGCCTATGACACCGGCGTCTTCGACGAGGGCCAGGTCGCTCTGGACTACTATGAGAGAGGCGAGGAGAACAACACGGAGGTCTTCTATGGCCTGAATGGTGTTTACAACTACGACGGCGATGTGGATGACCTCATTGGTATGACCGTCAAGGTCTGGCACAAGACCGACGAGAATGAACTCAACAACATCAAGGTCTATATGATCGAGGATTCCAACAGGGATAAGGTCTACACCATCAATCCCATGGATGTCGACACCGACAGAACCACTGACTCTGCGGTAGACGGGGACAATGTTAAGTATACCTTGTACTTCAAGGAAGACGGCGTTTCCCGCAAGCTGACCGTTTACCAAAACGGCACAGCCATCAAATACGACGGAACGACCGAGAACTTCCCGGACTTCACAAATGCTGATAATGTTACCAATATCGTGAAGGCCAAGACCTACAAGGCTGTTGACCTGGGCAACGACGGTGTTGTGGATTACCTGTATGTTTCCTATCCTCAGTTTGGTAAGGTCACCTCTCTGACTTCCTCCAAGATTTCTGTCACCGCGCTGAGCGGCGACTCTCTGCTGGCCGGCGCCAAGGATCTGCTGGATGATGACGACAACGTGATCATCACGGTTGCCGAAGGCGTTGCCAAGGACGACTATGCTCTGGTCTATGCCAAGAATGCTGTCGTGGGCGGCGCGAGCGAGACCGTTTACGATGTTGTCAAGGCCGAGACCGTCTCTGAGGTCAAGTACAACAGAGAGTCCGGCACCGACAGATACTTCGGCGGCACCGCTTACAAGGTCATGGGTACCGTTGAAGGCGACATCGAGCTGGGCGGCACCTACACCCTCTACCTGAACGCCAACGGCTATGTCGGCTATGCCGATGAAATCGAGAGCGGCGCTGTGGGCAGCTGGATCCTCGTGACCGATGCCTACAACTCCTTCAACACTGCCGGTAAGGTTTCGAGCGCTTCCCTGGTTGGCTACCTGGCCGACGGCACCAAGAAGACCCTTTATATCAACCTGGACGAGTTTGATACCGAGTCTCTTGAGAAGTGGGGCATTGATGGCTTCTTCTCTGAGGACACCGGCTGGACCGAGGCCGTGGGTGACGGCGAGGTTGACTACTTCAACAAGGTCTTCACCTACACCACCGATGACGACGGTTATGTTGACAGCCTGAAGGTTCTTGTGAACGGCGGGGAAACCTCTGTTTCCGACCAGCTCGTCACCAGCGTCTTCGGCGGCGACAGCGTTTCCGAGTACAATCCCGACAAGACTCAGCTCACCGTTGATCCGAATGGCACCAACCTGAAGTCCTTTGTCACCTCCAAGACCGTGATTTACAACATCTACGGTGCTTCCGGCGACAAGATTGCGGTTCTCAAGGATACCGACATGCCTGAGTACGACAAGGACGACAACTACAGCGTCACCGAGCTTGGCATCAAGGACGGCGAGGCTGCCGTTGTGGTCATCAACTCCGGTGTGGATAAGCTGACCGCTTCCAACGACAAGTACGCCCTGGTCATCTCTGCCGACAAGTATGCTGCTGACACGGCCGACAAGTACTACTATGTCCTGACCGTTGCCACCGGCGGCGAGATCGTCGAGCTGACCACCAAGGATGTGGAAGGTCCTAGCGATCTGAATGCGGGCCTGGATGATGAGGCGGACTTCTCCAAGAATCCCAATATGCTCGGCTACTACAAGCTGGTTGTCAACTCCTCCGGCAAGGTCACCGAGATGATCAGCTTTGGCGATGAGGACAATGCGTATACGCTGTCTGCCGGTCAGGTTGTGACCTCCATCCCCAACAGCAAGGGCTTTGAGATGATTGCTGTGGATGACATCGTTGAAGCGGGCAAGGACACCACCATTACCAGCGTGACTGGCGACAAGAGCGTTGTGCTCTATGCCGACACGGTTGGCTTCTACACCATCGACTCCGTGCCTGTTGCGGATGTCACTTCTGTTGCCAACGACGAGGATGTCTCTGCCGCAACGCAGGCCTCCCTCATCAAGTCCTCCATCGATGATATCACCGCTCTGGACGATGAAGACCTGCTCTATGTTGTCGATGTGATTTGCGACGACGACGGCGATGTCGTGGAGACCTTCATCTACACCACCCCGGTGCCTGGCACCGCGGATGCTGAGTAAGCTTTTGCTTACCACGCACATCAAAACAACTTCATGCCGGAGCATGCTTCGTGCATGAGAAGCCGCGAAAGCGGCCGGCCGGGAGGGGCAGCAGCCCCTCCCGGCTTTTTGTCTGCGGTGCATGCGTGCGGTCAAAAGGCAGAGCTTTCCCCTTGTTCTCCCCTGCCCTCCTGTGCTATACTGAAACCGGAAAAAGATTCGCTGCGTGTAGCCTGTCTGGAGGAAAGAGTTATGGAGCATGTGTTTCCCACCTATGACGACACCCTGAGAAGAACCATCACCCGCCTTTGCCGCGAGAGTGAGGATGGAGGCACCACCATGGAGGAAATCGCAAAGGCCTATCTGGGCCCTGCCGCGTCGGGCGCCATGCACGCCTGCATGGACAATCTGAAAACCCAGATGGATTCGCTCATTGCCGAGCGATTTGTCAATGTGGTGGACAATCGCATTTATGCGGGGGAAATCAAAAAATAAAAGGGGCGGCGGCCCCTTTTGTTTTTCTCATGCGCGCAGAAGGAAGCGTTTGGCAGCCTGTGCCGATGCCCTTGAAGCGCGCAGGAGAGGCTTGCAGCAAACTGCCGGGGGAGGGAGCGCCGTGCGGCGCATGTGTGTGCTGGCGGGCTGCCTGCTGCTGCTTTTGGCGGGCTGCGCGCCCCAAACCGAATATACCCACACCTTTTTTGCCATGGACACGGTCTGTTCCCTGCGCCTTCCTCAAAAGGGTGAGCAGGAGGGGGAAGAGCTGGCGCAGGCGGTGCAGCAGCTTGTGGCGCAGCTTGAAGGGCTCTGGTCGAAAACGCTGCCGGATTCCGAGGTGTCGCGCCTCAACGCCGGGGAGAGCCTGACGCTCGAGGGGAGAACCGCCGAGCTGCTGGCTCGCTCGGCAGAGCTTTGCACTCAGACGGGCGGGGCCTTCTCCCCCCTGCTGGGGCGGCTTACGGCGCTGTGGGATGTGCAAAATGCCGTCCGGCCGCCGCAGCAGGAGCAAATTGAGGCGCTGCTGCCGGTGCCCGATGCCGACCTTTTGCAAAACGCCGCACAGCCCGGCTTTTCGCTGCCGGAGGGCGCCTGCCTGGATTTGGGCGGCATTGCCAAGGGCGCGGCGGGAGACGCCGTGGCGCAGCTTTTGCGGGCCGAGGGCGTGCAAAGCGCGCTGGTGGTCATGGGCGGCCAGGTGGGCTGCCTCGGCACAAAGCCCGACGGGCGCCCCTGGCAGGTGGCCGTGCGAGACCCCGACGGGGAGCAGGGGGAGAGCCTTGGCACCCTGCTGCTGCAGGATACCTTTGCCGTGTCCTCCGGCGACTATGAGAGATATTTTGAACAGGACGGGGTGCGCTATTCCCACATTTTAGACCCTCAGACCGGCAGCCCCGCCCAAACTGACCTGCGCGGCGTGACGGTTGTTTGTGAAGACGCAACAAAAGCGGATGCGCTGTCCACGGCGCTCTTTGTGCTGGGCAGCGAGGGTGCGCTTGAGCTGTGGCGCAGCCTGGGAGGCTTTGAGGCTGTGCTGGTCACGGCGGACGGCCGTCTGCTGCTCACGGAGGGCCTAGAGGAGACCTTTGTTTTCTCCGGGCAGGAGAGGGGGATTGTGCTTGAGACGGTGGATCAGGGGTGACGTGCTGGTGGTGCTGGCCGTGCTGGCTGCTGCGGCGCTGTTTTTTGTGCTGCGGCCGTCTCAGGGGGCTGCGGCGGCCTGCGTGAGCGTGGGGGACAGCCTGTGCCGCGAAATCCCTCTGACGCAGGAGCAGGCCGGGCTGCACACCTACACCGACGAGGGCGTGACCTACACCGTGGAGGTGCAGCCGGGGCGCATCCGCATGGTTTGGATTGACTGTCCCGACGGCATCTGTGTCAAGACGGGCTGGGTGGACGGGGGCACCCCCATCGTCTGCCTGCCAAACCGTTTGATTATTGAAGTGAAGGGGGGAGACGGCCTTGCATGACGGCCCTCTCTTCCGGCGGCTGACGCTGCCGGCGCTGCTGGTGTCGCTGGCGCTCATGCTTTCGGCCGTGGAGCGCCTGTTTTCGCTGGATTTGCTGCTGCCCGTGCCGGGGCTTCGGCTGGGCCTGCCCAACATTGTCACGCTGTTTGCCCTGTGGGCGCTGCCGGCAAAAACGGCGCTGCTGATTCTGGTGCTGCGCTGTGTGCTGGCGAGCCTGTTTGGCGGCGGCGCTTCGGCGCTGATTTTTTCGCTGTCCGGCGGCCTGCTTGCCTTTGTTGTCATGTGGGCGCTCTTTCCTCTCGAGGGAAAACGCCTTTCTGCGGCGGGCATCTCGGTGGCCGGGGCCGCCGCCCACAATGTGGGGCAGCTGCTGGCGGCGCGCGTCGTCATGGGCACCGCCGCCGTATTCGGGTATCTCCCCTTCTTGCTGCTGGGCTCGGTGCTGACCGGCCTTGCCACGGGTGCGGCATTTCTGGCCATGAGGCCGGCTCTGCTGCGCACCCCCTGGATGCAGGCCCTGCAACGGGAAAAGCATCGTCCATAGGCCGGCTTGCCCGGGGAAAGACAAAAAGGCCGGCGTGTGCAGAATTTCTGCACGCGCCGGCCTTTTTTGCTGCCGTCTGCGCAAGGGCCCCCTGTGCGAGGGCGTTTGTCTGCAAATTTGGGGCTTCTGCGTGAGGGAGGGCCTGCCTGCCCCGCCTGCCGGCCGCGTTTTTCAAAACGCGGCGGGAAAAGCGCCCTCCTGTCGAATCTCGTCCCTTTGCGCGGGCAATGCGGCGCCGTGCGGGCGGTTTGCCGGCGCAGTGCGCGGGAAGGGGGGCACTTTTGGGGGCACGGCCGCAGGCCGTGCGGGCAGGCGGGGCGGTCAGACGCTGCGCATGGCGGCCTTGATGCCGGCAACGTAGGTCTCGGCACGGGGAATTGCGGCGGTGCCGTAGAGCTCGATGATGGCGGCGATGCTTTCTCCGAGGCTTACGCTGCAGGAGAGGCCGGCGGCCTGCGCCGCCTGGTCGGGCGAGCACAGGCCAAGCTCAAGTACCAGGGGAAGGCTGCACTGCTCTTTGGCCAGCTTGGCGAGCCGGAAGAGGGTGTCGCTCCCCTCTCCGGGCAGCGCCTCGCACAGCAGGCAGCCCTGTGCGTTTTGACAAATCAGGGGGAGGCGGGCCTCGGCCCCGGTGGAGATGCTGGAGAGCAGGGGGAGGGAGTGCTTTTGCAGGGCGGGCAGGAATTCCTGCCGCTCCTCAAGCGGCACGTCGAAGAGGTAGAGGGCGCAGGCGCCGGCCTGCGCGGCCTGCTCGGCAAAAGCCTCGATGCCGTAGTGCAGCACCACGTTGGCGTAGCTTTTGAGAATGACGGGGATGCCCGCCTGCGCGGCCTTTTGGGTGAAGGCGATGGCGTCTTTCACCGTGACGCCGTTTTTCAGGGCGCGCAGGGCCCCGTTTTGCATCAGCTCCCCTTCGGCGGTGGGGTCGGAGAAGGGCAGGTGCAGCTCGATGGCGTCGGCCCCTGCGCGCAGGAGCTCCTTTGCCATCGCAAGCGTTGTGTCAAGGTCGGGGTCGCCCAGCACCATGGGGACGATGCAGGCGGGCCCGGAGCTGAAAATGGAATCAAGACGGCTCATAAGGAAATGTCCTCCCCTCTGTATCTGGCAATGGCGGCGCAGTCTTTGTCCCCGCGTCCCGAAAGATTGACGACCAGGATATCGTCCTTGCTCATGGCGGGGGCGATGGCCATGGCGTGAGCCACGGCGTGAGAGCTCTCGATGGCCGGGATGATGCCCTCGGTGCGCGAGAGGTATTCAAAGGCGTCGACGGCCTGGTCGTCGGTAATGGCCACATATTCGGCGCGGCCGGCGTCGTACAGGGCGGCGTGCTCGGGGCCCACGCCCGGGTAGTCGAGCCCTGCCGAAATGGAGTAGACGGGGGCAATCTGGCCCTGCTCGTCCTGGCAGAAGTAGGATTTCATGCCGTGGAAGATGCCGACCGAGCCCGTGACGATGGTGGCGGCCGTCTCTTTGGTGTTGACGCCGCGCCCCGCCGCCTCACAGCCAATCAGGCGAACATCCTTGTCGGGGATAAAGTGGAAGAAGGCGCCGATGGCGTTGGAGCCGCCGCCCACACAGGCCAGCACGGCGGTGGGCAGACGCCCCTCCTTTTCGAGAATCTGCTCTCTGATTTCCTTGGAAATAACGGCCTGGAAATCCCGCACGATGGTGGGGAAGGGGTGCGGGCCCATGACCGAGCCCAGCACATAGTGGGTGTCCCGCAGGCGGGCCGACCACTCGCGCATGGCGCCGGACACCGCGTCCTTGAGCGTGGCGGTGCCCGAGCTTACGCCGTGCACCCGTGCGCCCAGCAGGCGCATGCGGTAGACGTTGAGCGCCTGGCGGCGCATGTCTTCCTCGCCCATGTAGACGTCGCACTCCATGTCGAAGAGTGCCGCCGCCGTGGCCGTTGCCACGCCGTGCTGTCCCGCACCGGTCTCGGCCAGCAGGCGGGTTTTTCCCATGCGCTTTGCCAGCAGCGCCTGGCCCAGCACGTTGTTGATTTTGTGGGCGCCGGTGTGGTTGAGGTCTTCGCGCTTGAGGTAGATTTTTGCCCCGCCCAGGTCCTCGCTCATTTTCTTTGCGTGGTAGAGCAGCGAGGGGCGGCCGGTGTAATTTTTGAAAAGGTCAGCAAGCTCTGCCTGAAAGTCCTTGTCGTTTTTGTAAAAGTCGTAGGCCTGCTCCAGCTCGGCAAGCGCCCCCATCAGCCCCTCGGGGACGTACTGCCCGCCGTGCGCGCCAAATCTTCCCTTGGAAGTCAGATGCTCAGACATCAGAAAAAACTCCTTTGTATTTGGTGTGTCGGCCCCTGTCGGCCGTGCCGGGAATCCGTTTTCCGCTTCACCATCGCGGGTGCTCGCGCAGCAGGGCGCGAAGGCAGGAAAAAAGCCGCCTGTTCGACAAATCAAACCCCTCCCCGGAGAATGCTTCTGCCGGAGACAAAAAAACACCCGTCCCCGACGAAAAACGTCAAGGACGAGTGTAAAACACACCCGCGGTGCCACCTTGCTTCACGAAGCCGACCCCGGCCCGTGCCCTTTGACGGGATACCGACATATCCCCGGCAACTCACGCATGCCCACGCGTCGCAGAATACTCGGCTTTGTCAAAAGCCTTTGACTGCGCCCTCAGCGGCCCATTTGACGACGTGTTTTCTGCCCGACTCTCAGCACCGCGGGCTCTCTGTAAGAGCATCGTCGCCGTTATCCCCGCGTCAACGGTTTCACAAGCGAATATGAAATTGCTACAAGGATACCACGCAAAAAGAACAATGTCAATTGTGTCTTTTCACAAAATTTTGAAGGAAACAAAAGCTGTCCTTGCCGCAGGACGACCAAATCGGGCCAAACAGGGGGCCTGCCGCACAAAAGGGGCGGGCACAATATAGCTTCAAAAAAACCCGCGCAATTGCGGTTGCAGCGACGCGGCACGCTTTTTGAGCAAGGGAGCTGCACAACCCGACACAGTTTCTTGAAAAAGTAAGGATTGCAGGTGGAAACGGAGAAAAAAATCTAAAAAATCAATTGCCTTTGTCCTGCGGGTGTGGTATGCTGTTTCATACGGAATCAAGGGTGGATGCAGGGTTTTCGCGCAAGGTGGAAATCCTGCTGACTGTGTGGGCACACCCCGCGCAGGGCAGGCGGGCTATTTCCTTCCGGCGACAACCCCGCCCAATACATATTTGGTCTCGTTTGCCAAAATGAAGGCATGAGGGTCAAGGTTCTGCAGGAGCTTGCGGAAGTCCTTTTGACGGTTGCTTTTCATCACGGCGATGAGCAGGTATTTTTCGCTTCCGAATTCCGAGCCGTTCACGTCGAGCACCGAGATGGCAAAGCCGGCCTCGCGAATGGCGGTGAGCAGGGCATCGTCTCTGCTGCTGGTGATGACCTGCAACGTTAGGTCTCCCTTAATAAGCAGGTTTGCAAGCTGCCCGCCCACGAACGTGCCTGCCGCGAAGCCGCCGGCATAAGAGACGGCGAGCGCCAGGCCTCCGGCGTCGGAGGCAAGGGCTTCACGCACAATCAGGAACCACACCAGCGTTTCAAAGAAACCGATGGCGGTGGCCTGAAGCGTTTTTCCGCGCACGGACAAAATGGTGCGCACGGTGGAAAGAGAGACGTCAAGAATGCGGCAAAAGAAGATTTTGACGCACAGCAGTGCAAGCGCAGAAGAAAAGGAAGCAAAAACGGGCATGAAACATTCTCCTTTCCCAGATGAAACATTTTGAAAAAATTTTGACCGCCGGGCAGTCTGCTGCCGACGGGGATATCGTACAATAAAAAAGACTGCATGTAAAGACGGGCATCCGCAAGTCCATGAAAGTTCATTTTATATAGAGACAGTAATGTGTGCGAATCAGAGGAGGGAGCTTTTTTGTCACTGGAGCAAAACATCACGCTGGATCGGAAAACGATTTTCCGCATGCTCATACCAGTGCTCATTGACCAGTTGTTCATCACGCTACTGCCCATTGTCAACACCGTGGTGGTCAGCGCGCTTGGTCAGAGCTCGATGTCGGGCGTGTCCATCGTTGACCAAATCAACCAGCTCATCAGCTTTACGGTGGTCGCAATCGGCATGGGCGGCGCCGTCATGGCGGCGCAGTATACGGGGCGCGGGGATCGAAACGGTGTGGCGCGCGTGGTCAAGCAGTCGTACAGCTCTTCGTTCCTTGTCACCATCGTGGTCACGGTTGTGGTCATCGTATTTGCCAGTCCCATCATTTCCGTGGCTCTTTCGGGGGCCGACGATGAAATGAAGTCGATTGCCTACAGTTATCTGCTGATCACCTGCTTCTCCTATCCCTTTTACGGGTTTTACTCCAACACCACGCAGATTCTGAGGGGAATCGGCCGTCCCAGGGAGGCCATGGTGACGTCGGTTGTGATGAACACGGCCATTTTTGTCATCAATGCCGCCTGCATCTATGTGCTGGAGCTTGGCATCATCGGCGCGGGCCTTGCCACGCTGCTCGGACGCGTGGTGGGCGCCGTGGTGGGATATGTCATGGTGGGGCGTACCGGCGCTGCGAAGAAGCCGGCGGACTTCTTTACGCTCAAGCTGGAATGGCCCATGCAGAAGATGATGCTCAGCCTCGGCGTGCCGGCGGGCATGCAGTCCTTTTTCTTTGTTGGCGCGAGACTGGTCATGAACGTCTTTATTCTGCCTTTTGGCGACGACCATTATGCCGCCAATGTGGTTTTCACGCAGATGCTGGATTTGCAGTGTACCGGCTCGACGGTGGTTGCGGCGCTGGCGCCCGCCATCATGGGCATGGCCAAGGGCAAAGGCGATCAGGAGGGCATTCAAAAGGCCTTCAAGGACCTCAACTACCTGTCTTTCTGGCTGGGAGCGGTGCTCAGCTTCCTGCCCATCCCCTTCTTAAAGCAGATTGCACAGCTCTATCACCTCACGCCGGAGGCTGCGGCCATTGCCGACAAGCTGATTTTGTGGAATCCGGTTTACATCATTGCCCTGGTCTGGTTTGCCCAGGCGGCCCCTGCCGCATTCCGGGGCATCGGCGACTCGCTCATTCCGCCTGTTATCATGGTGACGGGAATCTGGGTGGGCCGTGTGCTGACCTGCATCGTGTGCACGAAATTCCTCAACATGGGTGCCTACGGTCTCTACTGGGCGCTGGTGGGCGACTACACGGTCCGTTCGGTGCTCTACTACTGGAGATATAAGTCGGGTGCCTGGCTGAGAGCCCAGCGGGGCGTGGAATAGTATGGGCCAGAGCAAGACGAACCTTTTGGAGCGCTTTGCCGCCCGGGCGGAGGACAGACCTCTGCTCGGGCGGCTGCTCGATTTGTCGGACGCCGCCGACCGGCGCGGCCGGCCGCAGAGCTCCCGTTTTCTGGACCCGAGGCAGCAGGGGCTGGCCTCGGCGATGCTGACGGCGGCCGCGCGGCCCTATCTGCTGTGGGGCGGCTATGAGGGGGCCGAGCGTCGGGTTGTGGTGCTGCTGCCAGAGCCGTTGGAGCAGGTGGAGCTCTCCCTGGCCGGCATTGGCCTGCTGCGGGCCGACACGGCCACGCCCGGGCTCTCCCACCGCGACTATCTGGGGGCGCTCATGGGACAGCGCATCGAACGCGAGCTCATCGGCGACATCCTGGTGGGCGACTACGGGGCCCAGATTCTGGCCTGCCGGGAAATCGTGCCCTTTTTGCTGCAGAATTTCACGGGGGCAGGCCGTGCCAGGCTGACGCTCAGCGAAATCTCCCCGGACGAGCTGCGGCTGCCCGAGCGCCAGATGCAAAAGCGCAGGGAGTCACTGTCTTCGCTGCGGCTGGACTGTGTGACGGCCGCCGGGTTTCGTCTCTCAAGGCGCGACGCGGCCGAGGCTGTGCGCGCCGGGCGCGTGCTGATTGACGGGCTGCCCTGTGAAAAGCCCGACCGGCCCGTGGCCTGCGGACAGATTGTGACGCTGCGGGGAAAGGGCCGCGTGGCGGTGGAAGAGGTGGGAGGCCTTTCCCGCAAGGGGCGCCTCTCGGTGACGCTGACAGTATGGTGATTTTCTACAATATATAAAAATAAAATAAAAGTAAGGAAACCTCTTGCATCGGCAGGGGAAGTTTGATATATTGGAACTATCATTCAGGCAAGGACAAATGTGCCCTTGCCGGCGGCAAAGCGCGTCGATGAGAGGAGGATGCCGGTTATGGCCGAGCTGAAATATGAAATTACGGCGCAAATCGGGGTGCTGTCTGAGCGTTCGGGTTGGACCAAGGAGCTCAACATGATTCGCTGGAACGATCGCGAGCCAAAATACGACATCAGGGACTGGTCTCCGGACAAGGCAAAAATGAGCAAAGGCATCACCATGACGCTGGAAGAGGTGATCGCGCTGCGCGACTTGCTCAATGGGCTGAATCTGGAAGCTGTGGCCGACTGAGCCGGAAGGCGCCTGCCCTGCCGGCGGATGAGCGCCAAGCGCCGTGGGGCGCCGACACTCCAAAAGACACAAAGACCAGGCTGAAGGGAGAGATGCCCTTTGGCCTGTGTTTTTTTTTGTGAAAAGGGGAACGATAGCATCACGGGAGCCGACAAAAGAGACACCGTCTTTTGTCGCAGGCTGTCGGATATGCTGTCTGCGGCAAAACCGCCTGTCATTTCCTGAGACAACTGGGAGGAATCCATCATGAAAAAACCAAAGCTCTCCACCGTTATCATTGCCGCGCTCGCTGTGGTCTTCTTTGCCGTGGGCTGGTATTACGCCGCGCTTTCCAGCGCCTATGAAGGGGTGGTGGAGATCGAGCCGCCGCCTTCCATTGACCAGCACGTCTCGGGCTGGGCCTACAATCTCCTGCTGGCAGGCACCGACGGGGGCGATTTCCTGACCGATACGCTCATGCTGGTGCGCGTGGATTTGGACAATTCCAGCATTGCGTTGCTTTCGCTCATGCGGGACACCCGCGTGCGGCTGGGGAACAGCTATGGAAAGCTCAATGCCGTCTATGGCAGGGACGGGATGGAAGGGCTGATTTCCTGCGTCAAGGAGCTGACCGGCGCCCCCGTGCACTATTACGCGCTGGTGGACCTTGAGGCCTTCCAGATTATTGTCGACGAGCTTGGCGGGGTGGATTTTGACGTGCCTCAGGACATGAACTACAGCGACGCAACCCAAAACCTGTATATCAACCTCAAGGCCGGCATGCAGCATCTCGACGGGGAGCATGCCATGGAGCTTGTGCGGTTCCGCCGCTATGTGGAGGGCGACGTCCAGCGCACCCGTGTGCAGCAGCAGTTTGTCAAGGCGCTGCTCGAGCAGAAATTCAAGGCCGAGAACCTGCTCAAGGTACCGGACATTTTCAACAAGCTGGAGGGCGAGCTCAAAACCAACGTCACGCTGGCCGACATCCTCGACAAGGCGCCGGCGCTGCGCCTGTTCCAGGTGGAAGATGCCGTGCAGATTTATGAGATGCCCGGCGTGGGGCAGTACGTCGGCCAGGTGAGCTACTTCCTGCATGAGGAAGACGAGCTGTATGACCTGTGCGAGCAGCATTTCGGAGGAAGCGGCGAGCCCGAGGAAAAAGTGTATACGGACTATTCCCTGGCCGTGCAGTCTGCGGCGCCCACCCAGAGTGGCAGCCGCCCGGCCGAGACGTCCGAGTCCTCTGAGCCGGCGACGGCGGAGGGGCAGGATGTGCCTGCGCAGCCCTCGTCAGGGCAGCAGGAGGAGGGAGCGGAGCCTGTCGTGCAGCAGGGCGGACAGCCCGATGCAGGCGGAGAGCAGGCCGTTTCAGAGCCGGCTGCGTAAATTCTCCGTCAAAATCGACAAAACAACCGCCTTAAATTCTGCGAAGAAATATGGGAGAGCCCTGCAAAAAGCCTTGATATTTTTGGGAAAATAGGATACAATAAACAGGCACCCTCTTTGATGGGGTGGTTGTCCGCAGGCAAAAATTTTCAGCAGAAGCAAAAAAACTGTTGACAAAGGCTTGCCTGTGTGGTAGCATAATCTTTGCACCTCAGGAGATGAGATGCACACCGGACCTTGAAAATCGAACAACACTGAGAAGCGAAAGGACCCTTGGGAATACTTTGAGTGAAGGTATTTTCAGGAAACTGGAGATTCCAGGACAAGAAGTCAGAAGAAGTCCCGGGTTGGGAAGCGGGAGCTTTTCAATCCGGGCAACGAAATGAGCTAAGAACGATCTAAAATATTTTTAGAGAGTTTGATCCTGGCTCAGGACGAACGCTGGCGGCGTGCCTAATACATGCAAGTCGAACGCATTTTCTTTCACCGTAGCTTGCTACACCGGAAGAAAATGAGTGGCGAACGGGTGAGTAACACGTGGGTAACCTGCCCATCAGCGGGGGATAACACTTGGAAACAGGTGCTAATACCGCATAATTTCATTTACTGCATGGTAGATGGATGAAAGGCGCTTTTGCGTCACTGATGGATGGACCCGCGGTGCATTAGCTAGTTGGTGGGGTAACGGCCTACCAAGGCTGCGATGCATAGCCGACCTGAGAGGGTGATCGGCC
>DVNV01000014.1 GCA_018714125.1 Candidatus Galloscillospira excrementipullorum | reverse complement strand
TGCCCATCATGGTGTCGTAGAGAGAGCTCTTGAGCCAGTGGTCGTTTGCCAGCGTGAAAACCCAGCTCGGCAGCAGGATGTTGACCTCCTTGATGGGGAATTCAAAGAGGATTTTTTCCATCAGGCCCTTGATGTCAGCCTCGGTCAGCTCCATGCAGTTGACCGGCACCACCGGCACCCCATACTGCTCGGAGAGCTGCTCGGCCAGCGCCGTGGTCTCGGGGTGAGAGGGGTGGCGTGAATTGAGAACCAAAATAAAGGGCTTGTTGATTTCCTTGAGCTCATTGACCACCCGCATCTCGCTGGGCTCGTAAGACTCGCGCGCGATGTCGCCGATGGAGCCGTCTGTCGTGATGACAAGGCCGATGGTGGAGTGGTCCCGGATGACCTTGCGCGTCCCGATTTCGGCCGCCTGGTCAAAGGGAATTTCCACGTCGCTCCAGGGCGTGCGCACCATGCGCGGATGGTCGTCCTCCATGCTGCCCAGCGCCCCGTCGACCAGGTATCCCACGCAGTCGATGAGCCTGACGTTGAGCCTTGAATTTTCCGACAGGGCGATTTCTACCGCCTCGTTGGGCACAAACTTCGGCTCTGTCGTCATGATGGTGCGGCCGCCCGCGCTCTGCGGCAGCTCGTCTACCGCCCGCTCCCGCTTGTTTTCGTTGACGATGTTGGGCAAAACAAGAGTTTCCATGAACCGCTTGATAAATGTGGATTTCCCGGTTCGAACCGGCCCCACCACACCGATATAAATATCCCCGTCGGTGCGTCGGGCAATATCGTCGTAAATGCTGAATTTGTCCATTGTGGCGCCCCCTCGTGCGTTTTTACCATGTTTATTGGGCAGGCGCCTCAAATATGCGCACAACCGGAGCCGTTAGAGGATATTGTCCCACCGGATGCGCTCCGACATGTCGATGTGCTCGATTTTTTCCAGCAGCTCTGCGGCCTCCACCAGGAATTCCCCCGTCTGCCCCAGCTCGAGACAGGCCATGCTGCGCGACAAAACCAGCATGAGTTCATCGACTTCGTGATGGCTGGTGGTCATGTTCAAAAAGGGCAGCAGCCCGTTTGCCTGCCGCTCAAAGGCCTCCATCTGCCGCATTCCCTCTTCCAGCTCGCCCTCGCGCACCAGCGCAACCGCTTCGCGCAGGCAGGCATCCATCCGGGAGGAGATGCTGCGGTAGCACCCCTCATTCCAAACGCTTGCCAGCGAGAGCAAAAGCAGCACCGCAACCGCGCCCCAAAACCTCTTGAGCTTCAATCAGACCCCTCCTTTTCCATGAGCTCCACCAGATTGCCCTTTCCGTCGATGCTGCAGTAGTAGGTCGACTCCACCGTCTGCCCCCGCTCGCGCAGCATCCGGTCGAGCTGTTCGCGTGTCATGGACAGTGCTTCGAGCACCCTCTCGTTTACCTTCCCGTCGCTGACGGCCAGGCGAATCACGCCGTCGTCCGGTGCAACCACCCCCGTTTCCCCGCGAGTGGGGGGAGCTGCCTGCGGCCTCAGAAAGACCGACAGCCTGCCGTTTGTCTCCAAAACGGCATAGGAGACGTCAGACAGCCGGCTGACCTTCTGCAGCCGGAGCTCCTCACAAAGGTCCGACACGGTAAACCTCTGGCGTTCCATCTCCCTTTGACAAATTTTCCCGTTTTCCACCACGATGCTCGGCCGCCCCGAGATAAGCTCGTTGAGGGCGGGGAATTTGAGCGACACTGTGGACAAGATGACCTCGAGGGAAACCAGCACCGCAATCGAGATGAGCCCATAGGCCATGGGGATCTCATTGGACTGCATGGGCACTGCGGCCACCTCGGCAATGAGCAGCGTGATGACAAATTCGGTGGGCTGAAGCTCTCCCATCTGCCTCTTGCCCATCAGGCGCAGCGCGAGTATAATGGCAAGATAGAGGATGATGCTGCGAATCAATACAATTCCCAAAAAGCGTCCGCTCCCTTCGCGAAAATCTCCTGGTAGTATTCCCGGCTTTGCCCGGGAGATACCGGGGCTTTCGGCGCACGAAGGGGCGCCGGCCTGCCGCGCGCTGCACACCGCTCTCAAAAACCCCTTTTTTCGAATTTCCGTGAAAAAAAGCGGGCAAGCTGCGAAAAAAGCATTGTAAACGGCAAAGATTTGTGGTAAACTACTAGGGCATTATAAAAGGCGGTCCTCTGTCTTGCGTTGCGCAAGGGCAAGAACGTCTATCGTTGAAGGAGGAAATCCAGATGGATTACATCAAGGCTCTGACGGAAAGTCAGATGAAGCAGGACATTCCCGCTTTTGAGATTGGCGACACCGTGAAGGTGTATGTCAAGGTCAAGGAGGGAAACCGCGTGAGAGCGCAGATGTTCGAGGGCACCGTCATTTCCAAAAACGGCGGCGGCATCTCGGAGACCTTTACGGTGCGCCGCATTTCCTACGGTGTCGGCGTGGAGCGTGTCTTCCCCCTGCACTCGCCCAACATTGAAAAAATCGAAGTCTCCCGCCGTGGCAAGGTGCGCCGCGCCAAACTGTATTACCTGAGAGATCGCGTGGGCAAGAGAGCCAAGGTCAAAGAGAAGATTTAACGGCATAAAGGGGGCGATCGCCCCCTTTTTTCACATGCGGCAACTTACCCGTGCCGCAACCTTGCAAACAGAAAAGAGGGCGTGTCAATGCAGGAGCAACTTCCACTGGAAAAACCGGCGGCGGAGAAATCCCCCTATTTCGAGCTCTACGACTGGATGGATTGTATCGTCTACTCCGTGCTGGTCGTGGTGCTGCTGCTCAGCTTTTGCTTTCGTCTGATTGGGGTCGACGGAACCTCCATGGTGCCGACCCTGCAGGACGGGGACCGTGTGCTGCTGCAGTCGATTTTCTACAAGCCGCAGGCGGGGGACATCGTGGTTTTCACCAAGCTGCAAAGCCCTCTGGTCAAGCGCATCATCGCCACCGAAGGCCAGATTGTGGACATCGACTTTGCACAGGGCATCGTCTATGTCGACAACGTCCCGCTTGACGAGCCCTATATCAACGAGCTCACCACCACGAGCGGCGACGTCAGCTTTCCCGTTGAGGTGCCGCAGGGCTGCGTGTTTGTCCTGGGCGACAACCGCAACCACTCGTCGGACAGCCGCGTCTCCCAGGTGGGCATGGTGGACACGCGGCATATTTTAGGAAAAATCTCATTTCGACTGCTGCCTTTTTCCTCGTTTGGGAAAATCGCATATTCCTGAATGCTCAAGCCCCGCCGTCGGCTGGCCGGCGGGGCTCTCTTGTTTGGGACAAAACAAAAAAGGGAGGGAGCCCGTTGGCTGACAGTCTGAATATCCAGTGGTTTCCCGGCCACATGACAAAAACCCGCCGCATGATTGAGGCAAATCTCAAGCAGGTTGACGCGGTGATGGAAATTGTGGACGCACGCATCCCCGTCAGCTCGCGCAACCCCCTGATCGACGAGCTGACGAAGGGCAAAAAAAGGCTGATTGTGCTCAACAAATGCGACCTCTCGCAGCCGGAGGGCAACCGCCTGTGGAGCGACTATTTTTCGGCCCGAGGATATGCCGTGCTGCAGCTCAATGCGCTGAGCGGCAAGGGGGTGTCTGCCATTGCGCCCGCCCTGCGCCGTCTGCTGCAGGACAAAATTGAGCGCGACGCGCAGCGCGGCATGAACAAGCCCCTGCGCGTTATGGTGCTCGGCATTCCAAACGTGGGCAAATCCTCACTCATCAACCGCCTGGCAAAGGCGGCCAAGACAAGGGTGGCAGACCGTCCGGGCGTGACGCGCGGCAAGCAGTGGATTGCCATTGACGGCAATATCGACCTGCTCGACACTCCCGGCATCCTGTGGCCCAAATTCGAAGACCCGCTCGTGTCGCTGCACCTGGCCTTCACCGGCGCCATCAAGGACGACGTGACCGACGTGGAGGAGATTGCCTGCCGCCTGCTGGAGCTTTTGGCGCAGCATTATCCGCAGGTGCTGGCCGAGCGGTATAAGCTCTCCCAGGCAGAGGGGAAGCCGGGCTATGAGCTGCTTGAGCAGCTCGGCAGGGCACGCGGCTTTTTGCTGCCGGGGGCACAGATTGACACCGAGCGCGCCGCCCGCATCCTGCTCGATGAATTCCGTTCCGGAAAGCTCGGGGCCTTTACGCTTGAATTTCCCCCGGAGGACACGCCATGAGCACCATAAGCCTGTATGATTACGATGGCATCTGCCGCATGGATTTCGGCGCCCTGGTGTGCGGCGTGGACGAGGCGGGGAGGGGGCCTCTGGCGGGCCCCGTTGTTGCGGCGGCCGTCATTTTGCCGCCGGACGCCCGCTTTGACGGGCTTAACGACTCCAAAAAGCTCTCTGAAAAAACGCGGCGGCGCCTCTTTGAAGAGATTACGCAGCGCGCCCTGGCCTACCGCATTGAGGCGGTGGATGCCGATGTTATCGACAAAATCAACATCCTGCAGGCCACGCTGCTTGCCATGAGCCGCGCCGTCGCGGCATTGTCGCCGCAGCCGGACCTCGTGCTGGTGGACGGCAACCAGCTTCCCGCTCTGCCGGACGGCTGCACGGGGCGCAAGGTCGTCAAGGGCGACGCCACCTCGGCCTGCATTGCGGCGGCCTCGGTGCTGGCCAAGGTGAGCAGGGACGCCATGATGGGCGAGCTTGCGCTGAAATATCCCGGCTACGGCTTTGAGAAGCACAAGGGGTATCCCACCAGGGCCCACTATGAGGCCATTTGGGAAAAAGGGCCCAGTGCCGTGCACCGCACTTCCTTTTTAAAAAATCTCGAGCAAAAGCACGCGCCAAAATCGCCCACGCACAAGCAGGAAATCGGCCGCTTTGGGGAAGAGGCCGCCCGGCAGGCGCTGCTCCGGGACGGCTACACCATTTTGGAGCAAAACTACCGCCTTGCCTGTGGGGAAATCGACCTGATTGCGCAAAAAGACGGGGTGATTGCCTTTGTGGAGGTCAAAACGCGCACCGGCGCCTCGAGGGAAAAGCCGATTGACGCTGTGGACTACCGCAAGCGGCAGCGCATCGTCAACACGGCGGCTCAGTATCTCCGGTCGCACCGGGGGCACCCCGTCCGCTTTGACGTGATGGAGGTCTATGTCAGCGAGCGGGAGGGCGGCCTGCAGCTTTTGAAAACCCGGCATGTCAAGCATGTCTTTGCCTACGACATCAACACGATGAAACCCATCCCCTATGTATAGCAGCCGTTGCAAGAACAAATTTTTTGAATCCATACAGCAAGGAGAGAAAGACCATGAAAAAGCGCCTGATCGACACCCACTGCGACACTTTGATGTTCTATTCCCATGATTTTGACGGATTCGTGGGCGGTCCCTGGAAGGTCACGCTGGACAAGATGTCCACCTACGACGCCTACCTTGGCACCTTTGCCATGTATTACGACCTGACTCAAACACAGCAGCAGCGTCTCGAGCAGGCGCAGGCCTACCGCAAGGCGGTGGAGCACCTTTTTTCCACCCATCCGGTGCACCCCGTGCGCACGGTGCAGGATTTGGACTTCATGGAGAAGGAGGGCGGCTGCGGCGTGCTGCTCTCCATCGAAAACGCCTGCGTGTTTGAAGACGACGACAAAGACCTGCAAAAGGCCTGGGACATGGGCGTTCGCATGATTTCGCTGACCCACTCCAAAAACAGCCAGTACGGCTGCGGCAACAGGGTCAATGTGCCCGGCGAAGGAGAAGATACGGGCCTGACCGAGCGCGGCAAGGCCATGATTGGCAAAATCGAGAAAATGGGCATGATTTATGACGTGTCGCACCTCTCCTTCAAGAGCTTCTGGGACGCCGTCGAGGTGGCGCAAAAGCCCTTTATCGCCTCCCACTCCAATTCGCACGCCGTGTGCGGACACGGCCGCAACCTGACCGACGAGATGTTCCTCGAAATCGTGCGCCGGGGCGGACTGGCCGGCATCTGCTTTGCGCCCCCCTTTATCGCCGACACCGAGGTT
>DVNV01000013.1 GCA_018714125.1 Candidatus Galloscillospira excrementipullorum | reverse complement strand
GCTTTACATCATGCTTGATGCGCTCAATGTCAAGCGTGAGCCACTGGCCGTTTTCATAGAGCACCTTTCCCTTGCAGACGGTGAGGCAGACGTCGGTCGGCCGGGCGGCGTAGACCACGTTGGAGACAACGTCGTGGCAGGGGAGCAGGTGGGGCTTGTCGAAGTCGAGCGCGATGAAGTCGGCGTCCATGCCGACGCGCAGCATGCCCGACTCCTGCTCGCGCCCCTGTGCAAAGGCGCCGTTGCGGGTGGCAAGGCGCAGGGCGGTCTGGGCGGGGATGAGGGTGGGGTCGAGCTCCGTGCCCTTGTGCAGGATGGCGGCCAGCTTGAGCTCGAAGAAGAGCTCGTTGGTGTTGATGGCGCAGGCGCTGTCGGTGGCCAGCGAGACGTTGACGCCCTTTTCCAGCAGCTTTGCCGTCTGCTGAATGCCGGAGGCCAGCTTGAGGTTGCTGCCGGGGTCGTGCACCGCCGTCACCTGACGGGCGGCCAGCAGGTCCATGTCCTCAGGCGTCACATGGACGCAGTGGGCGGCCGTGGCGCGGGTGGAGAAAACGCCGTATTTGTCGAGCAGGGCGGCGGGAGTCATGCCGTAGCGGGCGACGCAGGCCTCCTGCTCGGCGCGCGTTTCGCTCAAATGGACATGGACATTGAGCCCCTTTTCGCGCGCGAAGGCCGAAACGGCCTCCCAGACCTCGGGATGGGAGGTGTATTCGGCGTGGATGGCGGCGTCGGCCTTGATGCGCCCGCCGTCGGCGTTGTGGTAGTCGCGCGCCAGCACCTCCATTTCGCCCCAGGCGCGGTCGGCGGCCTTGTCGTAGTGCTGGTCAAAGCTCATGGCGCCGTTGGAGAGGTTGGCCATGCAGCCGGCAGACAGGCAGAGCTGCGCAAGCTGCGGCTCAAAGAAGTACATGTCGGTAAAGGAAATGGTGCCGGAGGCGATGGCTTCGGCCAGGGAGAGGGCGTTTGCCGCCGTCACGGCGGCTTCGGTCAGCTTGGCCTCGGCCGGCCAGATGTACTTTTTGAGCCAGGTGTCGAGCTCATAGTCGTCGGCATAGCCGCGCAGCACGCTCATGCCAAGGTGGGTGTGGGTGTTGAAAAAGCCGGGCAGCAGGACGTAGTCTGGCGCGGTGAGGGTGCGGCGCGCCCGGCCCTGCGGGGGATTGGTGTCAAGCCAGGTGATTTTGCGTCCGGTGACGCCCAGGTAGGCGTGACGCAGGACGGGGCGGGCCTCGTCGACGGTCAGCACCGTGACGTCGCAAAACAGCAGGTCAAATTCCATGCAGATTCAGCTCCTTTCGGTTGAGGCAGAGGGTTGGGGGAGACGGCTCAAGCAGCTTGTGACAAGGGCGCAGAAGGTGTCCTTGACGCTCTCCGCCGTGCGGCTGACCTCTCCCGGGACATAGGCCGTTTTGACCATGCCGGCGGCCATGTTGGTCAGCAGCGAAAAGCCCAGCACCTTCAGGCCGCAGTGGACGGCGGCGATGACCTCGGGCACGGTCGACATGCCGATGGCGTCGCCGCCCAGGATGCGGGCGGCGCGGATTTCGGCAGGCGTTTCAAACTGAGGGCCGGTAAAGTAAAAGTAGACGCCCTCGCGCAGCTGGATGCCCATGTCACAGGCCGCCTGCCGGGCCAGCTCGCGGTACTGCGCGCAGTAGACGTCGGACATGTCGCACCAGCGGTCGCCAAACTGCGGGATGTTGGGCCCGATGAGAGGGTCGGGGTCAAACAGGCGAATCTGGTCGCTGATGAGCATGATGTCGCCCACGCGGTAGTTGTAGTTGACGGCGCCCGCCGCGTTGGTGACAATCATGTCCCTGCAGCCCAGCAGGCGCGCCAGACGCACGGGAAAGGCCACCTGCTCGGCGGTGTACCCTTCGTAGATGTGGACGCGCCCCTGCATGGCCATGACGCGCCGCCCCGCCAGGCTGCCGAAAACAAAGTTTCCGGCGTGGGAGCTGGCCGTGGAGACCGGCATGTGGGGCACTTCACCGTAGGGCACGACAACGGGGTCGGCAATGTGCTCGGCAAGATAGCCCACGCCGGTGCCCAGAATGAGCAGCACTTCGGGGGAAAAGCCTCCGATGCGGCTGCGCAGCAGGTCGGCAGCCTGGCAGTAGTCTTCATAGTTGAGCATGGGGATTCCTCCTTTATTTGGATGGGTGTTTTGGGGCGCCGGCCTCCCCTGTCAGCCGACGGGCAGATGCTGTTCTTTTCCCTGCTGCTCGCGGGCCGAGACCTTCCGGTGGACCAGCAGTACAAGGGTGGTCAGCACAAAGCCGCCGCAGGCAAAGTAGAAGGGCAGCAGCGTTCCCCTGGCATAGACAAAGCTCATGAAGAGCGGGCCGACAAAGTTGCCCAGGCTTTTGGCGGCATTGAACATGCCGGAGAGCAGGCCGGTGTTTTCGGTTTGAATCTGGGTCATCATGGTCTGCTGGATGGGCAGGTAGACCGAGTTGAAGAAGTAAAAGACGATGCAGGCCCCAAGGAAGGGCACAACCGACTTCATCTGCGCGGCAATCAGCAGCGAGACGGCGCAGCAGGGGAAGAGTACCAGCAGCGTATTCTGCGGGGTAAAGCGGCGGATGAGCCAGAGGTTGAGCGTAAAGTTGGCAACAAGGCCCAGGGTGCCTGTGGTGGCCTTGATGAAGCCGTTGTAGGAGGAGGGAAAGGCGAGCACGTCTTTGATGTAGTAGTTGAAGGCGTTGTCGTAGCCCATGGTGGAAAAGCTGGCCAAAACAACCGAGACCAGGAAGAGCAGCACGGGCAGGCTCATGATGGAGCCCATGGCCTTAAAGTCGTAAAACTTTTTGGCGGTCAGGTCGGCGCGCGAGAGCAGGATGGCCTGCCGGTCGCGCGATTCCCCCAAAATGAAATAACCCAGCAGCGCGCAGGTGGACAGCAGCGTAAGCTGGACAAAAAAGGTGGTCTGCACCGAGATGGTTCCAAGCAGCCCGCCTGCCAGATAGCCAAAGGAGCTTGAAATGGAGGTCAGCGCCGTGAAGACGGCCAGGTTGCGCCCTCTGGCCTCAGGGCCCGAGACGTCGACGATATAGGCAAGGCCGGCGGTGATGTAGCCCGCCGAGCCGATGCCGCCGCACAGACGGGCAATCAGCAGCACGGGCACCGTTGTGGCGCGCGAGAAGAGAAACTGCGAGCAGGCATACATCACGGTGCCCACCAGCAGCACGGGGCGGCGGCCGTGGCGGTCGCTGTAGTAGCCCCAGACGGGGGCGCACAGGAAGTTGGTCAGCGCCAGTGTGGAGGAAAGCGAGCTGTAGAGCAGGGAGGAAAAGCCCAGCTCATGCACCAGCGTGGGCGTGACGGGGTGCACCATGTTCATGCAAAGCGAGAGGTAGCTGTAGAAAACATAGATGCGCAGGGGGGAAGCCTTCCGGGACAACATGGGTGCGGTCTCCTTTCCATTCAAGGTTTGGCGGCGGGCATGCCGCCGGGCGGGGCTGGCAAGAGCGGTGCGTGGGGCACGGGGCTGATTGCTTGCGGACGCTGCCGGAATGGGAAAAGACGCTTTCTGTTGGGAGATTCGGAAAAAACAGGCTTTGAGGAGGGCTTTGTTCGGGAGGCGGCGGGCCCTGAAGGGCGGTACGCCTGCAGCACCCTTCCCAAAAGCCCGTCCCTGCGGGGCCTTTGCTTTGCGGCGGGAGCTTTCAGGGCTGCCCGGGGGGAAAGGGGGCGGCGGGGCGCCTACGGCCTTTTGGGGAAGGCTCATGCTTTCCCGAACAGACATCAGGCTTTTGGGACCTCGTCGAGGTCGGGGATGGTGAAGGTGACGGTGGTGCCCTCCCCGGGGACACTGTCGAGGTCGTAGGGGTATTCCAGCAAATCGAACATGGATTTGACAATATGCATGCCGATGCCGGAGCCCTCGTCGCGGCTGATTTTGGAGTGGGAGGATTTGAAAAAGCGTTCCCAGACGTGGGGAAGGTCGTCGGGGTGGATGCCCTCGCCGGTGTCGGACACCGTTACGCTGGTGGAGCGGCCCTCCCGCGAGAGCAGGATGTCGACGGCGTGTCCCGGGAAGCTGTGCTTGACGGCGTTGGAGAGCAGGTTGCTCAAAATGGTCGAGAGCTTTTCATAGTCGCTGATGACGGCCGGAATCTCTCCGGTGCAGGTCAGCCGCAGGGTGAGGTTCTTCTTGTCCGCCAGCACGCGGAAGCTGTCTATCGTGTCCTGGCACAGCTCCTCCAGGTCGATGACCTCAAAGCGAATCTGGGTGGCGCCCGTCTGGATTTTGGACAGCAAAATCATGGACTTGACCATGTCCTCCAGCGTGCGGGCGCGCGCGTCGATGATTTCAACAAACTGCTGCTGCTGCGCGGGGTCGATGCCGTCGCAGCTCTTGAGCAGCTCGGTATAGGTCAAAATGGCCGCAATGGGGGTTTTGAGGTTGTGCGAAACGTTGGAGATAATCTCGTTTTTGAAGCTGTCCGAGCGCTTGAGCTGCTCGCTCATGGTGTTGATGGAGCTTGCCACGGAGGCCAGCTCATCCTGCCCGCGCGTTTCAATGTGGACATCGAAGTTGCCGGCGGCAATCTGCTGGGAGGCGTAGTCGATGTCCTTGAGCGGACGCACGATGGTGCGCGCCAGCAGGCTGGACAGCATGGTGGTCAGCAAAATGGAGACCAGCAAAATGAGCGTGATGGTGCGCATCTGCCCGAGCAGCGCACCGTAGAAGGTGGAGGTGTGGCAGGCCATGAGCAGGTAGCGCCCGTCGGGCATGGGGCGCCCGTAGAGCAGCAGGGAGAAGGAGCGGTCGCCCTCCTTGGTGGGCAGATGGAGGTTGAGCGGCTCGCCCTCCGAGAGCGCCTGCTCATAGAGGGGGGCGCTGTCTTCCAGCTCGGCCTGCAGGGCGGCGCTGACGTAGTAGGAAGGGGAGTTTTCGGGCAGCGCGCGGTCGTAGAGGATGGAAGCGGCGCTGCGGGCCAGGCAGAAGCGGCTCATGTTGGCATAGATGTCCTTGGGCGGCATGTCGTTGTTGATCATGGTGGAGATAGTGGCGGACTGCTCCTCCAGCATGGCCAGCGTGGCGTCGTTCTCGGTGCTGTAGAGCATATAGGCATAGACCGAAATAGCCAGCAGCAGCACCGCCATGGTGACGCCCACAATGGCAATCCAGAATTTTGTAAAAAGACGCAAAGCAGCCTTCACCTCCGAGAAAATGCGGGTAACAAAAAGGGACGCTGCGGGAAAAGGCAACGTCCCCCTTGTTGGTACCGGCTCCGGGAGAGGACAAAAAACCCCGTCCGCGAAAAAACAGTTACTCTTTCATGACCAGCTTGTAGCCCAGCCCCCACACGGTCTGGATACAGTCGCCATAGTCGCCCAGCAGCTTGCGCAGACGCTTGACGTGGCTGTCCACCGTGCGGTAGTCGTTGATGTCGGACTCGCTCCACACCTTTTCGATGAGCGCCTCGCGCGAAAAGGCTCTGCCGGGATTGCACAGCAGGAAATACAGCAGCTCATATTCCTTGCGCTTGAGCACGAGCGGCACCCCGTTGAGCGAAATCTCGCGCCGGTCGGTGTTGACCGACAGCGCCCCGAAGGTCAGGTCGCTGATGACCTTGCTGTCGGGCTTGTAGGTGCGGGTGATGAGGGCCTGAACGCGCGCCTCGAGCTCCTTGAGAGAGAAGGGCTTGCTCAGGTAGTCGTCGCAGCCGCCCGAGAAGGCCTCGAGCTTGTCGCGCTCCTCCGACAGCGCCGTGAGCATGATGATGGGCACGTTGGAGTGGGAGCGAAGGCTGCGCAGCACCTCGTAGCCGTCCTTGACCGGCATCATGACGTCGAGAATGGCCAGGTTGACAATGTTGTTCTCAAAAAGCTCCAGGGCCTGCGCTCCGTCAAAGGCCTGAAGGCACTTGTAGCCCTGAGAGTTGAAATAAAAGGTGATGCCGTTGTTGAGGTCGACATCATCCTCGGCAATGAGGATGCGCCAGGCAGTCTGAACCATGAGAAGCCTCCTTTGTCAGTTCGTGATGGATACAGGCGCCCTCGGCGGACGCGAAGGGGAATTATTTTGCGTTCTTTTTTTCAAGGTCGGGACGCAGCCGCAGGGCAATGGTCGTGATGAGCTCCACGCAGCCGTCGATGCCAAGACGCTGGCTGTCAAGCGCCAGATGATAGTTCGAAACGGCGCTCCACTTTTTGCCCGAGACATAGTTGTAGTAGTTGGAGCGGCGCTTGTCGGTCTTGAGGATGACCTCCTCCACCTCGTCGCGGTCGCCCTTGATGCCATACTCCTCGGAGGCGCGGCGGATGCGCTCCTCCAGGTCGGCATGCACAAAGACGTTGAAGCAGTCGGCCTGATTGGCCAGGATGTCGTCCGCCGCACGGCCGACGATGACGCAGCTCGATTCGTCCGCCAGACGCTTGATGGTGTCGGCCTGGATGGCATTGACCCTGTCGTTAAGGGAGAAATAGTTGGTGTCGGCAAGGGCGGAAGGGGTGAAGGTGCCCACCGCCAGGGAGTAGAGGAAGCTGGGCGTGACGCGCTCTTCCATCTCCTCGAAGATTTTTGCGTCAAGCCCGGTCTCCTTGACCGAGGCCGTAATAATTTCCTTGTCGTAGAAGGGAACTCCCAGCTTCTCGGCAACCTGACGGCCGACCTCGCGCCCGCCACTGCCGTATTGTCTGCCGATGGTGATGACAAAATTCTTCATGATTGAAAACCGCCTTTCAGGAAATCTCACTTGTTTGTTTTGACTTTTTTGTATCTTGCATCGCTTGCGCGACGTTTATGAATACGATGCTGAAAAAGGCCTTGTCCCGCTTCGCACAGGGGGAGGTCAGGAGTCAAAGGAAAGGGTGCTCTCGTTTTGCCGGTAGGCCGCCATGACCAGCCCGATGGCAAGCCAGCAGGAAATCATGGAAGAGCCCCCGTAGCTGAAGAAGGGCAGCGTGATGCCCACGACGGGCAGCAGGGCAAGGCACATGCCGATGTTTTCAAAAATCTGGGCAAAGAACATGGCAAAAACGCCCATGCAGACCAGACAGCTGATGTCGTTGCTTGACGAAACGGCAATGCGCAGGATGCGCAGCAGCAAAAAGAGCAGCAGCAGCAAAACCAGCATGCTGCCCACAAAGCCAAACTCCTCTCCCGCCGTGGCATACAGAAAGTCGGTCTCGCGCTCGGGAATCAGGGAGATTTGGGTGCCGTTGAGAAAGCCCTTGCCGAAGAACTGGCCGCTGCCGATGGCAATTTTGCTCTGGAGCGCCTGAAATCCATAGTTTGTGGGGTCGAGCTCGGGCCGGAAGCCATAGAGGATACGGTCGCGCATATACCCCGAGAGCAGATGCTCCCAGGCAAAGGGGGCCGCCAGCACCACGGCCACCAGGCCGCCGGCAAAGAACTTCCAGTCCAGCCCCGCGCAAAAGAGCATGAGCGCCGTGATAAAGAAAAAGACAAGGGTGGTCCCCATATCGCCCTGCAGCACCATGAGAATCAGCAGGCCGCCGGCCACGGCGGCAAGGTAGAGCAGGGAGGAGAGCCGGTTGATGGAGTCTTTAACCTTGTCGAGCGCCTTGGCAAAGACGAGGATATAGGCCAGCTTGACAAATTCCGTGGGCTGGACGCTGACAGGGCCAAGGTAAATCCAGTTGCGGTTGCTGTCGCCGGTCGGCCCCTTGCCAAACAGGATGGTGATGACAATGGCGCCCGCCGCAAGAGCATAGAGGATGGGCCAAAGGTCGGTCAGCAGGTCAAGGTCAAACAGGGCAACCACAAACATGCAGCCAAAGCCCAGCATGAGAGCGATGGCCTGCACGAAAAAAGAGCGCGACAGCACGGCCGACGAGCTCGCGGTTGCCGCCAGCACGAGAAGAAGGCCATAGCAGGAGCAGGCAAGCGCCGTCAGCAGCAAGACGATGTCGGTGCGGCGGAAAAAGGCCTTTGATTGTCGCATGAAGTTGTCCATGAGTCCTCCTTGCAGGCAAACAAAACGAAGAAAAACAAGCCCACAGATTGATTTTTATTATACCACAACGCACGGGGGCGGGGGAAGGGATTTGCGGCAAAAAAGTCGCAGGAAAAGTCACCAGAAAAAGAGTTGTTTTGAAGTCGGTTTTTGTGATATGATAACGGGGATAAAACGGGGACGGTATGCGCGGCATACGACGACACGGAAAGGATGGTTTCCCGCATGAAGACCGATGTGGAAATTGCACGGGAGGCGCCTCTGAAGCCCATTTCCGAGGTGGGCAACGAGCTGGGCCTTTTTGAAAGTGAGCTGGAATACTACGGGCCGTACAAGGCCAAAATCACGGATGCCGCCTTTGAGCGCCTGCGTGACGGAAAGGACGGAAAGCTGATTTTGGTGACGGCCGTCAACCCCACGCCGGCGGGCGAGGGCAAAACGACCGTGACGGTGGGGCTGGGCGAGGCGTTTGGACGCCTTGAGCAGCGCGCCGTCATTGCGCTGCGCGAGCCGTCGCTGGGCCCGGTGTTTGGGGTCAAGGGCGGTGCGGCAGGCGGCGGATATGCGCAGGTGGCCCCGATGGAGGACATCAACTTGCACTTCACGGGAGACATGCATGCCGTCACCTCGGCCAACAACCTGCTGTGTGCGGCGCTTGACAACCATCTGTTTCAGGGCAACGAGCTGAAAATCGACCCTTCGACCATCCTCATCCGGCGGGCCATGGACATGAACGAGCGCGCGCTGCGCAAAATTGTCATTGGCCTCGGGGGGAAAACGGGCGGTGTGCCGCGCGAGGACGGCTTTATGATTTCGGTGGCAAGCGAGGTCATGGCCATTTTGTGCCTGTCCGAAGACCTTGACGACCTCAAGCGCCGCCTGGGGGACATCCTCGTGGCCTACGATGTGGAAAAGAACCCCGTCTACGCCAGGGACCTCAAGGTGGAGGGCGCCATGGCGGCGCTTTTGAAAGACGCCATCAAGCCCAACCTGATTCAGACGCTGGAAAACACGCCCTGCATCATGCACGGCGGCCCCTTTGCCAACATCGCCCACGGCTGCAACTCGGTGCGCGCCACAAGGCTGGCGCTCAAGCTGGCAGACTACGTCGTGACCGAGGCGGGCTTTGGCGCCGACCTTGGCGCCGAGAAGTTTTTTGACATCAAGTGCCGCATGGCGGGGCTCAAGCCCTCGGCCGTGGTGCTGGTCACAACGGTCAAGGCCCTCAAGTACAACGGGGGCGTCAAAAAGGAAGACCTGGCGCAGGAGAACATTTTTGCGCTGGGCGTCGGGGCGGTCAACCTCGAGCGGCATGTGCGCAACCTTGTGAAGTATCAGGTGCCGGTGGTGGTGGCCATCAACCGCTTTGCCACCGACACGCCCGACGAGCTGGGCTTTTTGGCAGGCTACTGCGACTCCATCGGGGCGGCGTGGGAGTTTGTCAACTGCTATGAGCAGGGCGGCGAGGGCGCCGTGGCGCTGACCCGTCAGCTCATGGAAATCCTCTCGTGGAACGAGAGCCGCTTTACCCCCCTGTACGATTTGGAGCTGCCCATTGAGCAAAAAATCGAGACCATCGCCACCGAGATTTACGGGGCGCAGGGGGTGGATTTTGACCCGGCGGCCAAAACGTCGATACGCCGCATCGAAAAGCTCGGGCGCGCCAACCTGCCCATCTGCATCGCAAAGACGCAGTATTCGCTGTCGGACGACCCCAAAAAGCTGGGGGCGCCCGAGAGCTTCCGCCTGCGGGTGAGGGACGTCACCCTCTCCAACGGCGCCGGCTTCATCGTGGCGCTGGCCGGAGACATCATGACCATGCCGGGGCTCTCAAGGCAGCCGGCGCTTGAGCGCATCGACGTGGAGCAAAACGGCTCCGTCACGGGAATTTTCTAAGGAAAAGACGGCCCTTTGCCCCAAAAGGCACCGGCCAAGGCCCCTTTTTGTCCGGAAGAAACGGGCCAAAACGGGAAGGATAATTCAGGACGCGTTGGCCTAACAAGCGATTGGCCGGAGAAAGAGAGGGGAAAAAGCGGCAATGGCAGTCAGAGAGTTTGTCACCCACGGCGTGGAGGAGACCGAGGCGCTGGGGCGCGCGTTTGCAAAGGAGCTGCGCCCGGGCGACGTGGTGGCGCTGCGCGGAACGCTGGGGGCGGGAAAGACCGCCTTTGTGCGGGGAATTGCCGCGCAGCTTGCGCCGCAGGCCTCGGTTTCCAGCCCCACTTTCGCCATTATGAATGAATACAGGGGAGAGATGCCGCTCTTTCACTTTGACCTCTACCGCATCGGAGAAGCCGAGGAGCTCGACGGCATCGGTTTTGAGGAATTTTTTGAAAAGCCCGGCGTCATGCTCATCGAGTGGAGCGAACGGGTGCAGCAGGAGCTGCCGCCGCACACCATTGTGGTCACGCTGGAAAACCCGGGGTACGACGACACGCGCCGCATCACGGTGGAAGGGGGGCGGCCGTCATGCTGATTCTGGCCGTGGACGCCACGGGGGGAGCGGCAAGCTGCGCCCTGGCGCAGGAGGATGTGCTGCTGGCCGAGAGCTATCTCAACATCGGCTACACCCACAGCGAAACGCTGCTGCCCCTGATTGAGGGGATGCTGCACACGGCTCGCCGTACCATGGAGCAGGTCGACCGCCTGGCCGTCACGGTGGGGCCGGGCTCCTTCACCGGCATCCGAATCGGGCTTGCGACCGTAAAGGGGCTTGCCTTTGCACGAGGGATTCCCTGCGTGCCGGTGTCGGCGCTGGAGGCCATGGCGGTGCTGTGCCCGCCCGTGGAGGGGGTGCTGTGTCCCGCCATGGATGCAAGGCGCAGCCAGGTTTACAATGCCCTGTTTGCCTGGCAGGAGGGCGCCCTGCGGCGGCTGACGCCGGACAGGGCGCTGTCGGTGCAGGAGCTGGCCTGCGAGCTGGAGGAGCGGGGCCTTCCCGTCTGGCTGACGGGGGACGGGGCCCTGCTGTGTGCCGGCGAGCTGCGGCAGCGCGGGGTGTGTGTCAGGCTGGCGCCGGAGCACATGCGCTGCCAGAGGGCGCTGGGGGCGGCGCTGCTGGCCCGGGAGGCCGAGCCGGTGGACGCGCAGCAAATCAAGCCGGTGTATTTGCGGCTGCCGCAGGCCGAGCGCGAGAGGCTGGAACGCGGAGAGGTGGCCTTTCACCCCGCCGCACGGGATATTTTGCTGTAAGGGCCGGCCGCCCCGGCGGCTGGTGGCCCACCGCAGCCCTGCGGGGACAAGGGGGGGACGGGGCCTTCTGAACCGGAGGGCGTGCAGGCGGCATTTGAATGTTGGGAGGACTGGACTGTATGAAAATTGCTGTGGGAAGTGACCATGCGGGCTACCAGCTCAAGCTGGCGGCCATCCGGCTGCTCATCGACAAACGCCTTGACTTTGTCGACGTGGGCTGCAACTCCACCGACTCGTGCGACTACCCCGACTACGCCAAAAAGGCGGCCGAGCTTGTCGCAAGCGGGCAGTGTGACCTGGGGCTGCTCTTTTGCGGCACCGGGCTTGGCATGAGCATTGCGGCCAACAAGGTGCACGGCATCCGCGCCGCCGTGTGTTCCGACACCTTTTCGGCCCGCGCGGCCCGGGAGCACAACGACGCCAACATCCTGTGCATTGGGGAGCGCGTCGTGGGGCAGGGGCTGGCCATGGAACTGATTGATGTTTTTCTTTGTGCAAAATTCCTGGGAGGAAAGCATCAGCGCAGGGTAGACAAGCTTATGGCAATCGAGTAAAATGAAGAGCGGAAAAGCCGTTTGGAGGAATATCGAAATCTTGGAGAAAGAGGAATGAGAAGCCATGTCAAACCTTCATATTGTGGAGCATCCCCTGATTGCACACAAGCTGACGCTGATTCGTGACAAGACGACGGGGGTCAAGGAGTTCCGTGAGGCCGTCTCTGAAATCGCGATGCTGCTGTGTTACGAGGCGACGAGAGACCTGCCGCTCAAGGAAATCGAGATTGAAACGCCGGTGGCGGTGACAAAGAGCAAGGTCATTTCGGGCAAGAAGCTTGCCATCGTCCCCATCCTCAGAGCCGGCATCGGCATGGTCGACGGCATTCTCAACCTGGTGCCCGCCGCAAAGGTGGGCCACATCGGCCTTTACCGTGACCCCGAAACCACCCGTCCCGTGGAGTACTACTGCAAGCTGCCCGAGGACATTGCCAGCCGCGAGGTCATCATTCTCGACCCCATGCTGGCCACCGGAGGCTCGGCGGTGGCGGCCATCCGCCTGCTCAAGGAAAAGGGCGTGGAGCACATCAAAATGATGAACATTATCGCCGCTCCCGAAGGGGCTGCGCTGGTTGAGGCCACCTATCCCGACGTGGAGATTTACTGCGCCGCCATGGACGAGCGCCTCAATGAGCATGCCTACATCGTGCCCGGCCTGGGCGACGCCGGAGACCGTCTGTTCGGCACGAAATAACAGGCGGCCGTCCCAAAGCCAAAATTCACAAAGCAACAGAAACAAAAAGAGGTAAAGCAGCTTGCTTTACCTCTTTTTTGTTGGCGTGAATGATTGGCTTTTGCGGATTTTCCCCCAAGGGCGCAAGGGGAGTTTGAGCGGCCCGCCTTTGCCGCATGATGGCAGGTGACGGCACTGTGCATCAAAGGTTTTGGCAGGGCCTGTCACACGTCGGCAGAGGAGGGGGAGCCGTGCTGTCCCCCCAGATAGCGGGGAGAGGTCCGATACTCCATCCCGCAGGGCAGGGGATTGGCTGCAAAGAGGGCAAAGAGGTCGGTCAGGCGGGCCTCCTCACGCAGCAGGGCCTCGTGCTCCGAGGGTTTGACAACCAGGGGCATCGGCCCCTCCCTGAGGCGGCGCAGCAGCATGCGGCCTGTGTCGTTAAAGGCCAGAACGCGCAGGAAGGAGGGGGGGTCGGTGCTGGGAAGCTCAAGAAAATGGCGCAGCACCAGGCGGCGCACGCGGCTCTTGGTGTAGCGCGTGGTGCAGCTTTCGCACAGCAGCTGCTCGAGTGAGCTGCTGCGCCGTGCGGCATGCAGCACCCTTGCGCACAGCTCCTCCGAGGCGTCCGGCAGGCGCAGGAGCTGCGCCTTGTCCGAGGCGCGCAGCCGCGCCAGCAGCGCGCGCTCCATGGGAGAGAACGAAACCCCTCCGGTCAGGGCCAGCTCCTTTTTGTAAAGCTCCTTCGCGTTACACGGAATGGCACTGTCCCACGGGCGACGGTCGCCCTCCCGCCAGGCACGGCGCAGGGCTGAGGCCGAGCAGAAGCGGGCCCCGGGCTGCGCCTGCGGGTCTTTGTGGTGGGCGCCTTTGCGCAAAACGGCAAGCGGCGTGACGCTCCGTCCCGAGCGTATGGCCGCCTTGAGGTATTCCACGGCCAGATTGTCGTTGGGGCAGGAGAGCAGGCTGCCGTCGCCGCCCAGGGCGCAGAGCGCCTGCTGGCGCGCGGCGGCATAGGAGAGGCCGTGCTGCAGCCCCTCCCGCAGGGCGGGTTCGAAGCGGGGGCTGCACAGGAGCTGCGCAGCCTGCTCCAGGGAGCCCGTGTCTGCACTTTCGCTTCCAAAGCTCAGCATCTGTGCGCCGGCCGCCAGCAGGAGCTGGACGGCGCTTTGGGCAAAGCCTTCGGCCGACTGCAGTGCGCAGCGGGAGGGCAGCTCGAGCACAAGGTCGGCACCGCACAGCACGGCCGCCTGCGCACGCGTCCACTTGGTGAGCATCGCCGGCTCGGCGCGCTGCACGAAGTGCCCGCTCATGACGCAGACAATGGCCTGTGCTCCCGCCCGGCGTGTGGCGCGCAGGTGGTGTGCGTGGCCGGTGTGCAGGGGATTGTATTCGCAGACGATGCCGGCGACCAGCATGGCCCTCTCCTTTCTTTTTCTCCCCTTTGCCGGCCTCTTTGAAAATTAAGAGTTGCGCGGCGGGGAAATGTTTTATATAATACAATTTGGGAGCTTGGCCTCTTTGAAGGAGCTTTGAAGGAAATCAAAGCGGCCCTTGCTCCGGTTTTCTGCAACAGCCATTATATCAAACAAAAAACCTTTTGTGGAGGGATAATATGAAAATTCTTGTCATCAACGCCGGCAGCTCTTCCCTGAAGTATCAGTTGATTGAAACCGATACCAACGAAGTGCTGGCCAAGGGCCTTTGCGAGCGCATCGGCATCGACGGGAAGCTCAATCACAAGACCGCCAAGGGCGAGCTCAAGGGCGCCGACGTGCCCATGAAGAACCATGCCGACGCCATCAAGGCTGTCATTGAGAGCATCACCAGCCCCGAATACGGCTGCATTTCCTCGCTGTCCGAGATTGACGCGGTGGGTCACCGCGTTGTCCACGGCTCCGAGACCTTCTCGGGCTCGGTCAGGATTACCGACGCCGTCATGAAGTCCCTGGAGGAGTGCTCGGAGCTTGCTCCCCTGCACAACCCCCCGAACATCGTGGGCATCAACGCCTGCAAGGAAGTCATGGGAGACTCCATCCCGCAGGTCGGCGTGTTTGACACCGCCTTCCATCAGACCATGCCCAAGAAGGCCTATCTGTATGGCCTGCCCTACGAGTACTATGAGAACTACAAGGTGCGCAAGTTCGGCTTCCACGGCACCTCGCACCGCTATGTGAGTGCCCGTGCTGCCGCCATGCTGGGCAAGGATCCCTCCGAGCTCAAGATTATCACCTGCCACCTGGGCAACGGTTCCTCCATCGCGGCGGTCGACGGCGGCGTGTCGGTCGACACCACCATGGGCTTTACGCCTCTGGAAGGCCTTGTGATGGGCACCCGCAGTGGCTCGATGGACCCCGCCATCGTCACCTTCCTGATGGAAAAGGAAGGGCTTGACACGGCTGGCATCAACAACGTGCTCAACAAGAAGTCGGGCGTTTTGGGCGTCTCCGGCGTCTCTTCCGACTTCCGTGACCTCGAGGCCGCCTTTGCCGAGGGCAACGAGCGTGCCGGCCTTGCCATTGAGATGTTTGCCTATCAGGTCAAGAAGTACATCGGCTCCTTTGCCGCCGCCATGGGCGGAGTGGACGCCGTCGTTTTCACGGCCGGCGTGGGTGAGAACAGCGCCTCGATGCGTGCCAAGTGCGTGGAGGGGCTCGCGTTCATGGGCATCAAGATTGACCCCGAGAAGAACAACACCCGCGGTAAGGAAGCCGATATCTCGGCTGACGATGCCAAGGTGAGAACGCTGGTCATCCCCACCAACGAGGAGCTCATGATTGCCCTTGACACCAAGGAAATCATCGGCAAGTAAGAAACGGGACTCTGCCGGGCAGGGGGAGAGCAGCCGGAGAATGCGCCGCATCGGCAGGCGGCTCCCTTTGGAAAGCGCCCGCAGCAAAAAACAGGGATTTGATGGCGCAGGACGGGTCTTTGGGCCTGTCCTGCGCCCCCTTTTTTCGGTGGGGCAACCCGGGGGGACGCAAGCCGGGCGGCCAGGAGAGCAAAAAAGGAGGGCTTGCCGTTTTGAGAAAGCAGCGCATATGTTTGAGCCGCATGGCGGCGATTTTCCTGGCGGCGGCACTCTGCCTGCTGCCGTCGGCCTGTACGCTGACCCCCACAGGCCATGCAGGGTCGGCCAGAGACAAGCTGCTGGATTACTATGAGCAGCTCGGGGAGGACGGCCTGACCAGTCAGACGCAGGCCCTGGTGCTGCTGGCGGCAGGGGAGAGCGTTTCGCAGGAGACGGTGCAGCGCCTCATTCCGGTCAGTGACCAGGCGCTGCCGGTCGACACGCTGTGCGGCGCCGTATACCTGGCCGAGGCGTCAAGGCTTGACAGCCGCAGCTACCGGGGGAAGAACCTGGTGTCCCTGCTGTCGGGGCACCAGATGGCGGACGGCTCTTTCGGCTTTCTGGAGCAGACGGTGCGCGCCGCCATGACGCTGGAAAATGTGGGCGCGAGCTACGACCGCGAGGGGGTTATCCGCCTGCTGATTTCGGCGCAGCGGCCGGACGGCGGCTTTTGCGCCGAGGAGGGCGGAGAGGCAGACCTCGCCCTGACCGGGCTGACGCTTTCGCTGCTGACCTGCTTTGAAGACGATTACCGTGCGCAGACCATGCTGGAGCGGGCGGTGGAATACCTTGCGGCACTGGCGCAGGCCCTGCCGGAGCCGCCGCCGGACTGCGGGGCGCTGTCGGCGGTGATTTGCGGCCTGGCAGATGCGGGACAGGACCTTTCCTCGGAGCGCTGGAGCGCCTTCCCGCAGGCGCTGCTTGACTGTCAAACCGAGGACGACACCTTTGCCGCACAGCCCGGGCAGGCCTTTGACCAGGACGCCACGGCCCTTGCGCTGGCCGCGCTGGAGGCCATGCACTCCGGGAAAAGCTGGTGGAACAGCGTGATTGTGCGCAGCGGCGTGGTGTCCCTGTCCGTCCAGGCGGGCGAAGAGGTCATCTGTGAGGTCAGCCGCTTTGTGCTGCAGGAGCAGGAGACGGCACTGTCTCTTCTGGGGCGTTTTTGTGCGGCAAACGGCCTTGAGGTGCAGTACCAGATGGGCGCCGTGCTGTCCATTGGCCAGCACGAGGCCTCTGCGGCGCAGGGATGGCAGCTTTTTGTCAACGGCGAGCTGAGCCCTGAGGACCGGATTCTGGCCCCGGGCGACGAGGTGGTCTGGAAGTTTTCTTAAAAGCGGAAAATGAGCGGTGTCTGGCAGGAGCCTGACACCGCTCATTTTCGTTTTGCCACCTTTGCCAAACGGCAGGGCCCACAGTGCTTTCCTGCGGACGCCGTTACGGCTTGAAAGTCCCTTTGGTACGCAGCGTTATTGTTTGGACTCGACCAGCTCGGTGTCGCGGAAGAACAGCGAAATGCACCAGATTCCGGCTAAGCCGACCAGGGTGAAGACGATGCGCGACAGCGCGGTCATCTGCCCGCCGAACAGCCAGCCGACGATGTCGAAACCAAAAATACCGATGCTGCCCCAATTGATTGCGCCGATGATGGCAAGCACCAATGCAAATTGATCCATGGTTTTGTTTCAACTCCTCACTGCTCGTGATGTCTCTCCTAGCATTTCCGAAGCTTTCCCGATTATGCGAAAATCGGTGTGTGCGGGAATGTCTCTTTTTTCCAAAGAAAAAAGGGGGGCGTGCGCAAGAGGGCACAGGTGCAAAAAAGCGGCAGGACATTTTGATGCAGTGTTTTTATTGATGTCCCCGAAAGGGGAAAATAAAAGGAAGGCTGGAGCAAAGGCGTGCATGACTTGTCAAAAAATGAGTGCTTTGATAAAATAAAACACAAGTCCCGCCGGCAGACAGGGCATGGCTCCCTGTCTGCCGTGCCCGGGAACCTTGAAACGAGCGCCGCTTTCCAAAAGGAAAAGCAGGCCTGGCAAAAAGGAGAGAGGAACGATGGAGCGGCAGACCGTTTCGGTACGGCGCAGCCCAACCTATGAGAGGGAGGCCATGCTGGAGGCCGTGACGGCCCATTTTGACGCATTTGGCGGCGTGGGCGCCTTTGTCCGGCCGGGAGACAGGGTACTCATCAAGACGAACCTTCTCATGGCGCGCGCACCGCAGGCGGCAACCACCACGCACCCCTCCCTTGTATGGGCCATCGCGTCGGTGGCAAAGGCGGCGGGCGGCCTTGTGACCATTGCCGACAGTCCGGGCGGGCGGTACACCAAGGAGACGCTGCAAAAATGCTACCGCGTTTCGGGGCTGGAAGAGGCCGCTCAAAGCGCGGGGGTTTCTCTCAATTTCGATTTGGGGGCGGCGAAGGCCGACTTCCCCGAGGGAAAGCTGTGCCGCAGCTTTCATCTGATTGCACCGTGGCACGAGGCCGACGTTGTCTTTTCGGCCTGTAAGCTCAAGACCCATGCCATGACGGCCTATACCGGGGCGGTAAAAAACTGCTTTGGGCTCATCCCCGGCCTGGAAAAGCCGGAAATGCACTTTCGCTTTCAGGAGCTGACGGCCTTTTCCCAAATGCTCATCGACCTGTGCCGGTGCGCCGCGCCCAAGCTGACCTTTATGGACGCTGTGGTCGGCATGGAGGGCAACGGCCCGTCGGGGGGCAGGCCGCGCCCCCTGGGGCTGACGCTTTGCGCCCCAAACCCCTTTGCGCTCGACCTACTTGCCAGCGACCTGATTGGCTTTTCCGCCGACGAGGTGGAGACGGTGCGCCTTTCCGCAGAGCAGGGGCTGTGCCCGCCGCAGGCAGGGCTGCTGCATGTGGTGGGGGAGCAGACGGCGCCCTGGCGATGCTCTTTTGAGCGCGCCGCTTCGGGAGACGTTACCTTTTCGTCGCGCATTCCGGGCCCGCTCCAAAAGCCGCTCAGGCGGCTGCTTGCCCCGCGCCCCGTCATCGACGCGGCACGCTGCATCGGGTGCGGCGAATGTGCGGCAAGCTGTCCGCCGCAGACCATCACCCTGCGCGAGGGCAAGGCGCACATTGGAAGCGGGCAGTGCATCCGATGCTTTTGCTGCCAGGAGATGTGCCCTGTAAAGGCCATCGACATTCGCAAATTCTTCGGCTTTCGGATGTAGCAAAGCCGCACACACTGCACACATCGGAAGGGTGTTGAACATGGGACAAAAAACAACGGGACAAAATGAGATGCTGCGCCTGCGTGTGCCGGCGAAGCTCAATCTGGCGCTTGACGTGCTCAGCCTCCGGCCCGACGGCTACCACGAAATTCAGACAGTGATGCAGGCCGTCTCCATTTATGACGAGCTCGTGCTGCGCCGGCGCAGCGAGCGTGGGGTGACGCTGTCGTCCACGCTGCCCTTTCTGCCCCTTGACGCAAGGAATCTGGCCTATCGCGCCGCCGTGGCCTTTTTTGAGGAGATTGGCCTGTCTGACTACGGCATTGAAATCTCCATGAAAAAGCACATTCCCGTAGGGGCAGGCATGGGGGGAGGCAGCGCCAACGCAGCCGGCGTGCTGCTGGGGCTCAACCGCCTGTACGGGGCGGGGCTTTCGATGCAGCGCCTGTCGGAAATCGGGCTTACCCTGGGGGCGGATGTGCCCTTTTGCCTGCTCATGGGCGGTGCGGCACTGGCCTGCGGCATCGGCGAGAGGCTGACACCCCTGCCCTCCATGCCCCACTGCACGCTGGTTGTGGCAAAGCCGAGGGCCAGCATCTCAACGCCCGTGCTGTATCGGAAATACGACGAATGCGGAACCAAAACCCACCCCGACTGTATGGCGCTGGCGCGTGAAATGGGCGGCAGCCTCAGACGGGTGGCCGGCCGATGCGGAAACGCGCTGGAGCAGGCGGCGTCGCTCTCGGTGCCCATGATAGCAAAGATGGCGCAGGAGCTGCGGCAAAAGGGCGCGCTTTGCGCCGTCATGACGGGGAGCGGCTCGGCGGTGTTCGGCGTTTTTTCCCACAACGGCACGGCACGGGCGGCAACGGCGTGGATGCGCAGGGAGCACCCCGGCTGCTTTGTCTCTCTGGCAAGCCCGGTGGAGCGGCCTGCCGGAGAGGGCTGAAGGCGGGGAAATGAAAAAAGCCTTTTGCACGGCGAAGCTTGCCGCAAGGCCCTTCTTTGAAAGACGTATAAAAAACAAAAAAACAGGCAACGCTGAAAAAAGCGAAGGCCTGTTTTTTCTTTTGCCTGCAAGGGGGGTGGTGCGGCAGAGGCCGGGGAAAAGCCCCGTTTGAGAGGGAAAAGGGAAAAAGACAAAAAAACTCCTGCCGGGGGCCTTCAAAAAAGGGGCGGCCCCGGCAGGTCGGCTCACGGCGAGAAAGGAAAGACGATATGGGAAATTCGAGAACACGAAAAAGAGCAAGGCGGCTGCTTTGGGCCTGCACGGCGGTGCTGGCGCTTTGCTGCTGCATGGTCCCGCTTGTCCGTGCGGCACGCAGCACCAAAGAGCTTTCCGACGCCATCATCCGGCTGCACATTGTGGCGGCCTCGGACAGTCGGGCCGACCAGGCAGACAAGCTGCTGGTGCGCGACGGGATTGCAGAGCTGGCGAGGCTTGAGCTGTCGGCCTGTCAGACAAGGCAGGAGGCCGAGCAGGTGATTTTGTCAAGGCTCGACGAGATTGAGCACAAGGCCGCCGAAATTTTGGCGCAGCAGGGACGCCCGGCCGATGTAACGGCACGTCTTGCGCAGGAGCACTTCCCCCTGCGGCAATACGGAAGGCTCACCGTGCCCGCCGGCACCTACACTGCGCTGATTGTGACCATCGGGGAAGGGGAGGGGCACAACTGGTGGTGCGTGATGTATCCCCCGCTCTGCTACAGCGGGGGCAGCCTGCAAAACGAGCAGGAGGCCATCGACTTCCTGGGAGCGCGCCTCTCGCCGCAGACCATGGAGCGGGTGCTGCAGGGGGAGGAGACGGTCTACCGCTTCCGCCTGCTGGAAGGGCTCAAATCCTTTTTGTCCGGAGAAGGGGAGCAGGGAGAAGGCCAAGCGCAGGGAAGCTGACAAAGGGGCAGCCCCGGGCACTTCTTTTTTCCCGCCCCTTGAAGGCAAAAGCACTGCCGGGAAAGGCGCTTGCCGGCAGAAGGGGAAACCATAGGGCGCCCTCTTTTTCCGCAAGGGGAAGAGGGCGCCCTATGGGTTTTTTCCGGGCAGGGGATGGATTTGGTTACGGCTGCCTGACATGGAAAAATTCCACCAGCTCCCCGAGAGGCCCCTTGCAAAAGCCGTTTCGAATCGGTGTGGGCGGCGTGGTGCCAAGCGTGATGTCCGCCGCAGGGGAAGTGACCTCATATCCGTTTTCTTTCACCAGTGCCAGCAGCTCGTCAACGGCGTCGGTACAAAAGGCCAGATGGTCGAGGCTGCCGTGCTCCATCTTGTTCCATGTGCCGTTGCCCACGATTTCCAGGCAGCAGTTTCCGGCGTCCAGCATGGCGAGCATGGTGCCGTCGGGCTTTGTCCACCGGGACTGAACGGTCAGCCCGAGCAGGCCGCAGTAAAAGTGCAGGGTCTTTTCAAATTCCTCGGGAGTGGCGGGCTTGAGGGAGATGTGATGAACGCCGGAAATTTTGGGCATGAAAACCCCTCCTGTCATGTGTTCTTGCTTTCAGTATAACGCGCCCTGAGGAGGCTGTCAAAAGAGAAAAGGCGGCTTTTCAAAAAGGGGAAATTTTGTTATACTGACGATATGTGCAAAAGCCGGGGCAAGGGGGCGGGGGAGATGCCGGAGAATCGGAAAAAGCCCCTGCGCGGCACGGGCCGGCAGCCTTCTTTTTGAAAAAGAGGCTCTCTTGGCGCGCGAGAGCGCGCTGCCTTTGCGGCCAGCCGCAGCAGCGCCCCGGAATCCCCCGGAATCCATGGAAGGAATGTGGCCCGATGAGTCAGTTGACAACCAAAAACAAAACCGAAGGCTCCAGGGAGCCCCCTGTTAAAACCGTGCGGCTCATGCCGGTGATTGCGGCGCTCTTTTGGATTTTGGTGTGGCAGGCGGCAAGCATGTGGCTGGGGCAGGAGCTGCTTTTGCCATCGCCGCTCAAAGTGATGTCCGTTCTGCTGGAATTTGTGGGGCGGCCCGCCTTCTGGGGCGCCGTCGGCTTTTCCTTTGTGCGCATCGTGGGGGGATTTGTGCTTGCCTTTACAACCGGCATTCTTCTGGCCGTGCTGGCTGCAAGGTATCGCAGCGTGCGCATTCTGCTCACACCCCTGACGGCAGCCGTCAAGGCGACGCCGGTGGCCTCCTTCATCATTTTGGCGCTGGTGTGGATTCCCTCCAAAAACCTTTCGGTCTTTATCTCCTTTTTGATGGTGCTGCCCGTTGTCTACATCAACTGCCTGCAGGGCATTTTGGGGGTGGACTCGGGCCTGCTGGAAATGGCGCGCGTCTTTCGTGTGCCGCCGCGCCGCCGGCTGCTTTACATCTATCTTCCCGACGTCATGCCCTATCTGATTTCGGCGGCCTCGCTCTCGCTCGGCCTTTGCTGGAAGTCGGGCGTTGCCGCCGAGGTCATCGGCCTGCCAAACGGCTCGATTGGCGAGAGCCTTTATGAGGCAAAGGTGTTCATGCTCACAGGCGAGCTCTTTGCCTGGACGGTTGTGATTATTTTAATCAGCGTGGCCTTTGAAAAGCTTGTTTTGGCGCTGCTGCGCGCCTTTCAGCGCCGCCTGGAGAGGACGGTGAGAGTGTGAGCATCGAGATCACGGGGCTGTGCAAGTCTTTTGGGGGCATTACGGCGCTGCACGATCTGACACTGACGGTGGAGGAGGGCTGCGTCACCTGTATCACCGGCCCGTCCGGCTGCGGGAAGAGTACGCTGCTGTCCATTCTGCTGGGGCTGCTGCAGCCCGACGCCGGGCAAGTGAAGGGACTGGAAGGCAAGCGGGCTGCCGCCGTATTTCAGGAGGACAGGCTGTGCGAGAGGCTGAGCGCCATTGCCAACATCCTGCTGGTCTGTGAGCCTGAGGTGAGCCCGCAGGCCGCCTGCGGCATGCTCGAGCGCATGGGGCTGGAAAAGCAGCATCATCAAAAGCCGGTGTGCGATTTGAGCGGCGGCATGAGACGCCGCGTGGCGCTGGCGCGGGCGCTGCTTGCCAAAAGTGACTGGCTGGCGCTTGACGAGCCCTTCAAGGGGCTGGACGAGGACACGCGGGCGCTTGCCATCCGCGAGCTGCTGGCGCAAAGCCGGGGGAAAACGGTGCTCGTGATCACGCATGACGAGCAGGACATTGAGGCCCTTGGGGCAAGGCACATCCGGCTGGCCGCCTGGGAGGGCGGACAGGAGGGATGACAAAAAGCGCCCCCGCCTTTGCCGAGGCATCCTTTGGAATCCCCCTTGGAAGGGCTCGCTGGGAAAATGTGCAGGCTCTTTGCCCCTTGCCAGGCAGGAAGGCATCCTGCCCCACTGGAAAAAGAACGCTTCACCAAAGAAAAAGAGGACGAACGCATAAAGGGTTCGTCCTCTTTTTTTGCTGTGGGGCAAAGTAAAAGGTTACGCCGGGGCCTTTTCGAGAAAACGCTGAAGGATGGCTGCGACCTGGGCTCTTGTTGCCTCGCCCTGGGGAGCCAGGGTACCGCCGTCCATGCCGGTGATCAGGCCCTGCTGCACGGCCCAGGCCATGGCCTGCCGCGCATAGGAGGCGATTTGCGTCTCGTCCGGATGGCCGCTCAAATCGGCGCCGGCACCGTCGGGCTGGCCGGCATAGCGATAGAGAAGGGTGGCAAGCTGCTCGCGGGAGAGGTTGGCCTCGAGATCAAGGCCGTCGGAAATCCCCTCTTCAACCGCCCACTGACGGCCGGCCTCGTACCAGACGGAGCCGGAGGTGTCCACCCCTTCCAGCCGGGCCAGTACAGTGAGAATCATGGCGCGGCTCATGGGCATGTCGGGCGAGAAGGTGTCGTCGCCGGTGCCCGAGAAGAGCTCACGGCTGACGGCAAAGGCGATGGCTCTGGCGCCCCAGAAGTCACCTGAAACGTCGGCAAAGGCCCTGCCGTTGTCCGCAACGGCCACGGTATCGCCGTCCGAAAGCGTGACCGCCACGCCCCCTTCGGTGGGCAGGCAGGACTTGACCACTTCGCAAGAGCCGTCCTGCTTCACGAGAAAGGCCACGGTGGAGACGGTGGGGTTTTCCACGGGGATCTCCACCCTGACGCTGCCCTCCCCGGGCAGGCTCACGGTGACAAGGGGGGCTTTTTCAGGCGTTGCACCGGCTGAAAGGGCCGGCATGGGCAGCTTGGCGGCCTGACCCTGCTGGCCTGCACCTTCCAGAGACTCCTGCGTCAGCACGACCTCGGCCTGTACGCCGCCGTCCTGCGACACTGCCGTGACCGAGCCCGAACCGTCGCGGTTGTCCACGGTGGTCTTGCCCGAGCCGTCGGTATTTTCAACCGTCGTGACCTTGTTGCCGCCGGCATCGGTGAGAGTGGTGGTCACGCTGCCGTCCGCCCCGGTCTCAACCACTTTTTCGGAGCCGTCGGCATTTGCCGTGGTCTCAATGGTCGAGCCGTCGGCATTGGTCACGGTTGTCGTGGTGGAGCCGTCGGGATTTTGCTGGGTCTGTCCGGCGCTGCCGGAGCTGCTGCCGGAGCTGCCGCCGCCCGGGGAGTCCGCCGGAGGAGTGCCGCCGGAGCTCCCAGAAAAGACGGTGTACTGCGCGCTCACGACGTCGCTGGCAAGCCCGTCCTTCACGGCGATGGCCTTGAGGGTGAGGGCCCTGTCCAGCGTGATGGGCGCTTCATATGGCGTGCTGGCTTGGGTGGGATCAGTACCGTCATCCGTATAGTAGATGTCCGCCCCCTCGGTCTGGCAGGTGATGGTCACCTGACGGTTTTTGCGGTATCTTCCGCCCTCAGGGGAGAAGACGGGCGCCTCAGGCGGTTGGGGAAGGGCGGGGCCTATGACGTATTCTGCCGAGGCAGCAGGGCTCATGAGGCTGTTTTTGACGGCGACTGCCTTGAGGGTCAGCGTCTGCTCAACGGGGATGGGCCCGGTATACAGGGTACTGTCCTGCGTGGGGGCGCTGCCGTCGGTCGTGTAGCGGATCTGCGCATTTTCCTCTGCCGTAATCGAGACGGTCTGCGCCTCTGCGTAGCTGCCGCCCTCCGGGGAGAAGGAGGGCGCCTTGGGTGCCAGGGCTCCGTTCCATTCAGTCAGGCTGGCCGCAAGGCCGGGAGCGTGGGGATTGCCCTTGGCGGCGTCGACCTCAAGGCCCTGTGCTTCCAAAAAGGCAAAGGCATTGTCAATGATGTCCTGCTCGGCGGAGCGCACCTTCGGCTCTTCACCGCCGGGAAGGTTCAAGAGCAGCAGGCCGTCGCTTTTTCTCTGAAGCGAGACATCCTGCGCGTCGAGCTGGGAGCACAGCTTCAAAAACATGGCGACCTGCAGGTTGGAGGCAGCCGCGTCAGGCCGAAAGGTGTAGTCGGAAAAGCCCTTGACAACGCCCAGCTCTTCAAAAAAGCAGACTGCCTTTTGCTGCTCAGGGGAAAGAGCGGCAATATCGGTAAGAGTCGAAGTGAAGTCGTCACTCACCTGTCCGAGCAGGGGGCTGTCCTGGTAGGTTTCATAGGCCGCCATCAGCATGTCGATGCGGGAGACGCCATCCCCAAAGCCGGAGAAATCGCTTTGGCCGTAATTCTCGAGAAGCCTGGTCAGCATGAAGTCGGTCAGGGGCTCGTCTGGCTCAAAGAGGTTGTTCCCGGTGCCCTTGAGAAGGCCGGCCGCCGTCAGGGCATGGATCGCGGGGGTATACCAGTCCGAAGGGCCAACGTCGGTGTAGCTGACCGTTGCGGCGGTTGGATTGCTCTTGCAGCCGGTGGCGCGCCACAAAACGACGGCCGCCTCGCCGCGCGTAACGACGCCGGCTGGGGAAAAGACCCCAGGAGCAGTCCCGTTTAGGATTTTGGCCTTGGCCAGGGCCAAAATGGCCGCCCTCTGCTGGTCGGTGCAGGGGTCCTCCCCGTCCTGTACGGGGCCGATATCGGAAAAGTCAGGGGTCTGCTGCCCCTCTCCTGCCTCGTCAATCAGCGCTTTGAGGCTTTCATTGGCATAAAGGGCCTCTGCCAGCTGCGCCCGGGTGACGGGGACGGGCTCAGGGGTGGCAAGCGCCGTGACAGGAAGCAGGCCAAGCATCAGGGCCAGCGCCATCAGAATACAGGTGATTTGCTTTTTCATTTTTTCACGCTCCCGGTGCCGCCCCGGAAAAAGCGGGCGGCATTTTTTTGCCATTTTCGGTACGGATGGGAAAACAAAGGATCTGGTGGAAAAATTATATAAAAAACAAGGGTGCTTTGCAAGAGGTTTTGAAAAAAAGGTCAGGAAATCGCCCTCCTTGCGGGAGAGGGCTGATCAGAGAAGAACTGTGGGGAAAAAGCGCCTGCCTTGAGCCTTCTTTTTTGAAAAGACGGTTGAAGGCAGGGGGCTTTGTCATTATAATAAAAGCAGATTCCGTTTGGGGCGGGATGTGTGTGAGACTGCCTTTTTGCGGCGCCGGGCTGCTTTTTCAAGGGAATGCCGGGTGCTGCTTTGCCTGTGGGCTGGGGCAGGGCTTTATGCACCGTCCCGAAGATGCTGCCAAAATCGCGAAAGGGGAGTGCAAGATGCCACTGGTAACGTCAAAGGAAATGTTCCAAAAGGCCTATGAGGGCGGCTATGCTGTGGGCGCCTTCAATGTCAACAACATGGAGATTATTCAGGGGATTACGGAGGCGGCGGCGCAGGAGAAGGCGCCGCTCATCCTGCAGGTGTCGGCAGGGGCCAGAAAATATGCCAAGCACGTCTATCTGATGAAGCTCGTAGAGGCGGCCCTTGAGGACACGGGCCTTCCCATCTGCCTGCACCTTGACCATGGCGACGGCTTTGAGATTTGCAAAGCCTGTGTTGACGGAGGCTTTACCTCCGTGATGATTGACGGCTCCAAATACTCTTTTGAGGAGAACATCGCTCTGACAAAGCAGGTTGTGGACTACGCTCACGACAAGGGCGTTGTGGTCGAAGGCGAGCTGGGCCGCCTGGCCGGCGTGGAGGACGACGTCAATGTTTCGGCGGCAGACTCCTCTTACACCGACCCTGCGCAGGTGGAGGAATTTGTGTCGCGCACGGGGGTTGACTCTCTTGCCATTGCCATCGGCACCAGTCACGGGGCCTACAAATTCAAGCCCGGCACCAAGCCGCAGCTTCGCTTTGACATCCTCGAAGAGGTGGGGCGCCGTCTGCCGGGCTTCCCCATTGTGCTGCACGGGGCCTCCTCGGTCATGCAGGAGTATGTGGCAATCGTCAACGAGTTCGGCGGGCAGATGCCGGGCGCCATCGGCGTGCCGGAGGACATGCTGCGTAAGGCCTCGTCCATGGCCGTGTGCAAAATTAACATCGACTCCGACCTGCGCCTGGCCATGACGGCCTCGGTGCGCAGGCATCTGGCACAGCATCCAGACCATTTTGACCCGCGTCAGTATCTGACCCCGGCCAGAGACGCCATCCGGGAAGTGGTTGCCCACAAGATGCGCCATGTGCTGGGCTGCTCGGGCAAAGCATGAGCAGCCACCGATAAAAGCGCGGTTTAACTGCCGGCAGAAAAGGAAGGGGCTCTCTCCCCGCAAAGTTCCTGCGCAACCTTGCGGGGAGAGGCTCCGGCCTTCAGGCGGCAAGAAAATGCTTGACCTTGGAGCATAAGTGTGCTATTATAGTTACACCTCTGTTCAGGTCTTTTTTTATGGGGTTTTTGCCCCTCGTTGCCTGAAGGAAGAGGGAGAGAGCTGTGAGGGCTCCGCAAGGGCCCTTGCGACACAAGTTTTCGTTTATCAGGAGGTGCCAAATGCGAGTAAAAATCACCCTGGCCTGCACCGAGTGCAAGCAGCGCAACTACGACACAATGAAGAACAAAAAGAACACGCCCGACAGGATTGAGCTCAACAAGTATTGTCCGTTTTGCAAAAAACACACCCTCCACAAGGAGACGAAGTAATCCGACAAGGGTTGCATTAGTTTAAGGAGGTAACAAAATGGCTGAACCCAATCAGAAGCCTGCGGAGAAAAAGCCGGCAGAGAAGAAGCCCGGCGTTTTTGCGCGTCTGAAAAAGTATTTCAGAGACACGAAAAGCGAAGTCAAGAAGGTTGCCTGGCCCACGAAGCAGCAGACCATCAACAACACGGGTGTTGTGATTGCCTGCATTGTCGTGGTGGGCGCTTTTATCGGCGTGCTTGACGCGGTTTTCGCCTTTGGGCTGCAGGCACTGCTCAAGCTGCTGTAACGTCGTCTGACGGGTGCTTTAGTTTCGCGAAAGAGGAGAGAAGGCATGGCTGAACCTGCAAGATGGTATGTCGTTCACACTTACTCCGGATATGAGAACAAGGTGATGACCAACCTCGAGAAAACCGTGGAAAACCGCAAGCTGCACGACCTGATTCAGGACGTGCGCGTGCCGATGGAAACGGTGACGGAGGTCAAGGACAACGAGGTCAAGGAGATCAAGCGCAAGCTTTTTCCCGGCTATGTCCTGGTGAAAATGGTGATGACCGATGTGAGCTGGTATGTGGTTCGCAACATTCGCGGGGTAACGGGATTTGTCGGCCCCTCTTCCAAGCCGGTCCCTTTGACCGACGAGGAGGTCGCCGCGCTGGACGTGGAGACCAAGGAGGTCGTGTCCGATTTCGCGGTGGGCGATGTGGTCAAGATTGTGGACGGTGCCCTGAGCGGTTTCCTGGGGCAGATTGAGTCCATTGATTTGGAGCAAAAGAAGGTTCAGGTGGTGGTCTCCATGTTTGGCAGGGAGACGCCGGTTGAGCTGGAGCTCTGGCAGATTCAGGCCCAGTAGCCGAAAGACAGGCCGGCAGGCTGAAAAACATGTTTCAAAACCCCCGGGCCGCGCGGCGGCCCTTTCGTGGGAGGGGCCTTCGGGCTTCCGCCATCCACCACATTTTAATCAGGAGGTGTTCATATGGCTCAGAAAGTTGTGGGCTATATTAAACTGCAAATTCCGGGAGGCAAAGCAACTCCCGCACCGCCCGTGGGACCGGCGCTCGGTCAGCACGGCGTCAACATCATGGCTTTTACCAAGGAGTTCAACGAGAGAACCAAAAACGATGTGGGATACGTTATCCCCGTTGTCATCACCGTCTATGCAGACCGCTCCTTCTCCTTTATCACCAAAACTCCGCCGGCTGCCGTCCTGATCAAGAAGGCCGCCGGAATTGAGACGGCCTCCGGTACCCCCAACAAGGTCAAGGTGGCCTCCCTGACCAAAGAGCAGGTGCAAAAGATTGCCGAGACCAAAATGCCCGACCTCAATGCGGGAAGCCTTGAGGCAGCCATGAGCATGATCGCCGGCACCGCCCGCAGCATGGGAATCACCGTGGAAGAGTAGCTTTAAGGCCCGCCTTGGAGCATCACTACCGTGGGAGGACGAGAAACGTCCGTCAACCACTTACAGGAGGAAGATATTGTGAAAAGAGGCAAGAATTATCAGGACAGCGTCAAGCTCTATGACAAGCTCAAGCTGTATGATCCCAATGAGGCATTGAAGCTCTCGGTCGACACCGCCAAGGCAAAGTTTGACGAGACGGTGGAAGTTCATATTAAGCTGGGCGTTGACTCCCGTCATGCCGACCAGCAGGTCAGAGGCGCCGTTGTGCTGCCCCACGGAACCGGCAAAAACGTCCGCGTGCTGGTCTTTGCCAAGGACGAGAAGATTGACGAGGCAACGGCTGCCGGTGCCGACTACGTCGGCGGAGCCGAGCTGGTCAGCAAAATCACCGGAGAAAACTGGTTTGACTACGATGTGGTCGTGGCCACGCCCGATATGATGGGCGTCGTGGGCCGTCTGGGTAAGGTGCTGGGCCCCAAGGGCCTTATGCCCAACCCCAAGGCAGGAACCGTGACCACCGATTTGACCAAGGCCATTGCCGAGATTAAAGCCGGTAAGATTGAGTACCGTCTGGACAAGACCAACATCATCCACTGCCCCATCGGCAAAGTCTCCTTCGGCCCCGAGAAGCTGCTGGACAACTTCAACACGCTGCTGGGCGCCGTTGTCAAGGCAAAGCCCGCGGCCGCCAAGGGCCAGTATATCAGAAGCTGCGTGGTGGCTTCCACCATGGGCCCCGGCATCCGTGTCAACCCCGCCAGAGTGGTAGAATAATGAAAACTGTTGCTTCTTAAAATGCTCAAGAGGAGCGGCCAAGTCGTATAAAGGCTTGGCCGCTCTTTTTTTCCTTGCGCTTAATTAAAAAGAAGCGTTGGGGCAGAAAAAACGGCTGCCAAAGGGGTGAAAAAACAGAAGATGCAAAAAAGAAAGGGGAGAAAGAGAGAGATTCCAATGAAAAGGGAAATGCCTTTTCACATCTGAAAAGAGGCAATTCCTGAAAGAAAAGAAAAAGAAAAACTCTTCTAAAACCCCTAGAGACAGGGGGAATTTGCAGAAAGACAGCACACATCCAAAGGAGCAGCGCACTTTTGGGAAGAAGGGGATTGTCCAAAAGGCGAAAAGGCCTTTACATTTACACAAGTTTTTCCGCCTTTTCGAATACACATGCACTGAGACAAAGGCCCTCGCTGCGCAAAATCCCCCATCCCGCCAAATGCACAGGCTGTGTGCGTCAGGCTCCCTGCGGGTTTGGCCGCCGCAAGCGGCAAAATCCGCAGGGAAAAAGGGGGATACAAAAAAGACTTCGGACTTTCGTTTGCAGGGCCTTTTTAAGGGGGGAGAAAACCATGCTTTCATCAAGGAGGAGAAGGGT
>DVNV01000012.1 GCA_018714125.1 Candidatus Galloscillospira excrementipullorum | reverse complement strand
TTGCTCCTGTGGCGCCGGTTGCGCCGGTTGCGCCGGTGTCGCCTGTCGCGCCTGTTGCGCCGGTTGCGCCTGTCGCGCCGGTGTCGCCTGTCGCGCCTGTGTCGCCTGTCGCGCCGGTGTCGCCTGTCGCGCCGGTTGCGCCGGTTGCGCCTGTCGCGCCTGTTGCACCGGTGTCGCCGGTTGCTCCTGTGGCGCCGGTGTCGCCTGTCGCGCCTGTGGCACCTGTCGCGCCGGTGTCGCCGGTTGCGCCTGTGGCGCCTGTCGCGCCTGTCGTGCCTGTCGCGCCTGTCGCGCCGGTTGCTCCTGTGGCGCCGGTGTCGCCTGTCGCGCCTGTCGCGCCGGTTGCTCCTGTCGCGCCTGTGGCACCAGCATCTCCCGTAGGGCCGGTGGGGCCCATTTGGCCGTTTTGTCCTGCGGCCCCCGTCGGCCCGGTCGGGCCCATGCGTCCGTTGCTCCCGGCGGGGCCTGTCGCTCCCGTTGCTCCGGTCGACCCTGTTGGGCCGGTCGCGCCCGTAGGGCCGGTTGGCCCGGTCGGCCCCGTTGGCCCCGTTGTACCGGAAAGGCCGGTTGGCCCGGCAATTCCTCGTTCTCCAATCGGGCCGGCAACACCGTTTGCCCCTGCAGGACCCTGTGGCCCCGTTGCACCTGTTGCGCCGGTTGCACCTGTTGCACCTGTTGCGCCTGTTGCGCCTGTTGCCCCGGTCGCGCCTGTGGCGCCGGTATTGCCTGTGGCCCCTCGTACCCCGGTGGCTCCCGTTGGCCCTGCGGGGCCGCCTGCCGGTCCGGTAGCCCCCGTCGGACCCTGCGGTCCCGTGGCGCCCGTGGCCCCCGTCGGTCCGGCAAGGCCCATGGCACCTGTGGCGCCGGTTGCTCCTGCAAGTCCGGCAGCCCCTGCAGGGCCCTGAGCCCCGGTTGGCCCCGTTGGCCCTGCAGGGCCTGCTGCGCCCGTGGGCCCCATTGGCCCCATGGGCCCCATGGGGCCTGTAGCACCGGTGATTCCGGCTTGTCTGAAGCAATAACGGCAGGGGCAAAAGGAATAAAAATTTCCGCACCTCGGACAATCGCGGTTATTTTGAAACAAGTCGATCCCCGCTTTCCTCCCAAATATTTCCTTTCATTATATTCGCGAAAAAGAGGGGAAGTGTTTGGACGTGGCGGGAGGAGTGGGAAAGAAACGAGAAGGCTGCAGGCAGCCTTTGAAGGGATTGGATTGTCCGCCGGGTCAGCAGGGCGTGAGCTTTGCGCGCAGAGAGATGGTTCTGGGGGTGGGCATGCTGTCAAACTGAACGAGGTGGGCGCCCTTTTCGGGGTCTGCCTCCAAAACGGTGCCCATGCCGAAAAGCGGGTGGCGCACTCTCTGGCCTGCGGCAAAAAAGTCTGCGGGCTGCCGGTCGAGCAGCCGCTTTTCCCGGGCTTTGATATAGGCACGGCTCTCCTCAATCAGCTCCTGCCGGGGAGGCGGGGAGAAGAGCAGCAGGCCGTCGTCGATGTCGAGCACAAAGCGGGAGGGGTAGCGGGGGGAGGCGTCGAACAGATGCCCGCCCGCCTGGGAGAGATACAGCCCCCTTTGGGCCCTGGTGAGTGCAACAAAGGCCAGCCTGCGCTCCTCCTCCATCTCCTGGCGGGTCCGCACCTTGCGGGAGGGGAAAATCCCCTCGTTCATGCCGCACAAAAAGACATGGGGAAATTCCAGCCCCTTGGCGGCGTGCACGGTCATCATGCGCACCCGGTCGGCCTGGGTGTCGGCGTCGGCATTGGTGAAGAGCGCCACATGCGCCAGATAGTCGGTCAGGCGGCTCTCCTCTCCGCAGGTGGTCTCGTAGGCGTAAACCGACTGCTTGAGCTCGGCTAAGTTGTCAAGGCGCTCCTGGCTGCCCTCGGTGCGCAGCATGGCCTCGTAGCCGCTCTCGTCAAGGATGGCAGACAGCAGCTCCGAAACGGGGCGCTGCTCGCAGCCGGGGGAGAAACGCTCAATGAGGGCGACAAAGTCCTGCGCGCCCGTCCCCTTGAAAAGCGGGTCTTCCAGGCTGTCACACAGGGCCTCGTAGAGGGAGCAGGCCTTGTCCTGGGCGTATTGCTCCAAAAAGGCCATGCGGCGCCTGCCGAGATTGCGCTTTGGCAGGTTGAGGATGCGCCGAAACGCCAAATCGTCGCGGTCGGCAACCATGCGCAGATAGGACAGCGCGTCCTTGACCTCGCGGCGCATAAAAAACTGAACGCCACTGTAAATGGTGTAGGGGATTTCCCGCCGCAGCAGCTCCTCCTCCACGGCCCGGCTGACATGGTGCGCCCGGTAGAGGACCGCCATCTCCCGAAAGGGTACCCCCTCCCCATGCAGACGCTCCATCTGGTCGGCCATCCACTGGGCCTCGGCCTCGGGACTGTCGGCAAAGCGGCACAGCACCGGCGCCCCGCCGGGGAGGACGGGCCGCAGCTCCTTTTTCATGCGCAGGAGGTTTTTGTCAATCAGCGAGTTGGCTGCGGCCAGGATTTCGGGCGTGGAGCGGTAGTTGTCCATCATCAGAATGGTCTTGGTGCCGGGAAAGACCTTGTCAAACTCCAAAAGGTATTTCACGTTGGCGCCGCGCCAGGTGTAGATGGTCTGGTCGGGGTCGCCCACCACAAAGAGGTTTCCGTGATAGCCGCACAGCACCCTCATGAGGTCGTATTGAATAGAGTCGATGTCCTGAAACTCGTCAATCATGATGTATTCAAGCCTCTGCTGCCACTTGAGGCGGATGTCCCCGTGCTGCTCGAAGAGGTAGAGCGAGAATTTGAGCAGGTCGTTGTAGTCAAGGCCAAAGCACTTTTTCTGCTGGCAGAGGTAGCCGTAGAAGATGATGTCCGAAACGCCCTGTGCGCTTTCGTACTTCTGGCGCAGGGCGTCGTGCGGCAGGGCGATGAGGTCGAGATAGTATTCGGGCTTTTGGAACAGCTTTTGCATTTCAATCATGTCGCGGGCGGAGGAGAAGCTCATGTCGCGCAGCGTGAGGCCGCGCTCCTCATAGATGAGCTGCAGCATGGCGTCAATGTCGGCATTGTCGAGCACGAGGAAGTTTTTGGGGTATTGCAGGGCGTGGCCGTCTTCCTGTAAAATCGAGACGCAAAAGCCGTGGAAGGTGTTGATGTATCCCGTGTCGCAGTCGCCCAGCAGGCGGCGGATGCGCTGGCGCATTTCGCCGGCCGACTTGTTGGTGAAGGTGACGCACAGGATGTTGCCCGGAAGGATGCCCAGCTCATCGACCAAAAAGGCAAAGCGGTGCGAAAGGGCGCGGGTTTTTCCCGAGCCCGCCCCGGCAATGACGCGGACATACCCCTCGGTAGAGGTCACGGCCTCCCGTTGCGCGGCATTGAGCCCTTCAAGCAAATCCATTTGCACTCCTCCTTTGAAGCGAACATCTGTTTTTATTATAGCGGGAAAAGAGCGTTTGCTCAACCGGGAAAGGCCAAAGCAGGGAAAAAAATAACACGGCCTGCAGGGGAAGAGAAAACAAAAGAGGGGTGCGCCTTCTTTTGTTTCAAAAAGGGAGGGCCTTTGGGCAGGGCAGGGCTTTTGAAAGGGTTTTTTGGCGGGTTTTGGAAAACGCGTGGGTTTTTCTGAGAAGACGTGTAATATGGGACAGGAAGAGACAAAAAAAGGCTGCGGCGGCAGGAAAGGGGGAGAGCGGGCTTGCAGGAGAAGGAGATGATACGGCGCATTTTGGAAAAAGACGAAACGGGGCTTGCGGCGCTGCTGGAGAGCCTCGGGCCCCTGATGCGCTATGTGGCGGCGCCTCTTTTGCCCGATGCGATGGATGTGGAGGAGTGTCTCCAGGAGGCCGCCATGCGGGTGTGGGAAAAGGCCGGCAGCTACCGGCCGGAGCGCGGCTCGTGGAAGGCCTGGGTGACGGCGATCACCCGCAACACGGCCCTCAACATGGCCCGCTCCGCCGGGCGGGCGGCGGGGACTGCCCCTCTGGAGGAGGACCTGCCCGCGCTGGAGCCCACGCCCGAGCAGGCGCTGCTTCAAAAGGAGCGGCAGGCGGCGCTGAGGGAGGCCGTCGGGCTCCTGGGGCCGGGCGAAAAAGCCCTTTTTTACAGAAAGTATTACTACCTGCAGCCCACCGCCCAGATTGCCGCCGAGCTGGGCATGACGCCACGGGCGGTGGAGGGCCGGCTTTACCGAATCAAGAAGCGGCTGCGCAGGGCCCTTGAGGGGAGGGAAGAGCGATGAATGACAACAGAGGGGGGATTTCCCCCGTCCCCGGGGAGGGGGAGTGGGAGGCGTTTGTGCGCTCCTGCCTGCCTGAGACGCCTCCCGATGATGTCGCACAGGCCGTGACGCCCTGGCGCAGGGCGGTGCGCTTTGTGCTGTGGGGGCTGCTTTTGACCTCGGTGACGCTCAATTTCTGGCGGCTTGACGTCATTTTGCCTTCTGTTGGCTTGCTGCTCTGCCTGCTGGGCTTTCGCAGGCTGCGCAGGGAAAACGGCTGGCTGCTTGCCTGCTGGTGCATCACGCTGCTAAGGACGGCCTATCTGACAGTGCAGTGGTTTTTCAATGCCACCGTCTGGCAGCTTTCGGATTTGCCGCCGCTCGTGGCGGGTGGCGTGCAGCTCCTTTTGCCGGCCGCCACCTTTTTGCTCGCCCTGTGCCTTGGCATGGGCTTTGCGGGCATTCGCCGGGCGGCGGGCTTTCCGGGCGGCTTTTTCTCCGCCCTGTGGCTGCCGGCCTGGTACGCCGCAGTGACGGTGCTGGCGTTGCTGCAATACCGGGGGCTGCTGATGGGGCTGGTGTTGCTGGTCTGCTATGCCGCGATTTTAAGAGGGCTTTGGCGGCTTTCGGAGCAGCTTGAGCAGGCGGGCTACGCCGTGCGCCCGGCGGTGCCGCGCCTGTCGGACAAAACGGTGGCAGCCCTCTTTGCAGGCGCCTGGCTTACGGTAACGGCCTGCGGCCTTGCCTTTTTTTCAAGCTATCCGATGCAGTGGAGCCCGTGGGAGCAGCAGCCGGCGCCCCGGACGGAGGCCGCAAGGGAGGAGCTGCCGGCGCCCCGGACGGAGGCCGCAAGGGAGGAGCTGCTGGCGCTGGGATTCCCGCAGCAGGTGCTCGACGACCTGACGCCCGGGGAAATCGAGGCCTGCCGTGGCGCGACGCTGGTGGTGGCCGACGTGTGGGAGTGCGTGGCACAGGACGGCCTCTTGGAAAAGGCCCAGCCGGACAGCGACCCGGCGGCCCCGAAGCTGACCATCACCGGCGTGGCCGTGCGTTTGCCGGGGCAGCGCGAGAGGTGGCAGGTCTTCCACCACTTCTGCTGGACAAACGGCGTCTTTTGCGGCACCGAGGCCGTGGAGCTTGTCCCGGCCTGGCAGATGATACAGGAGGGCTGGGGTGAAGACGGGGCGGTGAGCGGCCGCCTGCTGTATGACGATGACGGCGGGCAGGTGTATGAGGCGCCCTACTACTTTTTGGGCGAGCGCAGCTTTTCATACCGGAGCGTGTTTTTCGGGCAGTCGGACGTGCGGCGCCTCTTTGCCGCCTTTTCCATGCCAAACGAGGGGAAGCGCCACAGGGGCTATCTCACCTACAGAACAAAAGAGATGCAGGATGGCTTCATTTTTGACTCCTGGTTCAATTACACGCATCAGAACAGCCTGTTCCAGTATCCGGTGGTGACGGCGGAGCACATGCGGCAGGTCAACCGGTGGAGCCGGGCGGGGGTTTTTGTAACGGTTGAAGACGCGCTGCAGTTTTACCCCAATGCCGACGTGGTGCAGCCCTTTAGCTGAGCTTTGGAGGAAAAAGGCCGGGCTTGACCCGGCTGCGGTGTCCGGGACAAAACCTTCGGGCCGACGCGGGCATTTTGCCCTTTGAGGCAGTGCAAAAGGAAAAAAGACAGGCTCTTTTGAAAAAGAGCCTGCCTTTTTCTTGAAGCGGGCGGCGCGGTGTGGTATGATAGGGCAAAACCTTTTGCCGCAGGCCGCAGGGCGGCGGCAAAGGGAGCAAAGGGGGCGTCCCACGGTGTATAAGGGTGTGACAAAGAAGGTGCTGCTGCTGGCCTGGGCCTGTATTTTCAGCCTGGCGGCCTGCCTCTTTTTGGCCTTTATGTGGGACCGCATTTTCTGGGCGGGCGTGGCCCTTTCGCTGGGCCTGTATGCCGCCGTCGGGGCAAAACGTCTGCGCTGTCCCCACTGCGGCAGGGGAGAGACGCTGGAAAATCTGACGAAGGCCCTGCACCAGGAGTGTCACTGCCGCCACTGCGGGCAGCGCATTGTCATCCGATAAAGGCGCAGGCCCGGGCCGCCGCAGCCCTCCTGTGGGCTCCGGGCGCAGGTTCCGGCCGCCCCGGCGCGCCAAAGGCGCGCGTCGGCAGGCCGGAGAACCGCGCGCCTTTGGCGCGCGGCAGGCCGCAGAGCGGCCCCCCTGCGCCCGGAGCGGCCTGCCCGGCTGCCTGCGGGGCTCTTTGGGCAGGGGAGGCGCCTTGTTTTTTTATTTTTGACAAGAGGGGGAATTTTGTCGTGCAAGAGCTTGAGAGGCTTCAGCAGATGGTGGACGGAGCGCGCCGCATCGTCTTTTTCGGCGGGGCGGGGGTTTCGACAGAGAGCGGCATCCCCGATTTTCGCAGCACCGACGGGCTTTACAGCCAAAGCTATGACTATCCGCCCGAGGTGATTCTCAGCCGCACTTTTTTCGACAACAACCCGGCGGTGTTTTACCGGTTTTACCGCGAGAAGATGCTTTTTTTGTCGGCCCAGCCCAACGACGCGCACAGGAAGCTGGCGCAGCTTGAGGAGGCCGGCCGGCTGACGGCAGTCATCACGCAGAACATCGACAACCTGCATCAGAAGGCCGGCAGCAAAAACGTGCTTGAGCTGCACGGCTCGGTCTGGCGCAACTACTGCATGCGCTGCAAAAAGCCCTATTCGGTGGAGGCTGTGCTGCAGGCCGAGGGCGTGCCGAGGTGTGAGTGCGGCGGCATCATCCGGCCCGACGTGGTGCTCTACGAGGAGGCGCTCGACACCGGCGTCATGGAGGCGGCGGTGAGAGCGGTGTCGCAGGCCGATTTGCTCATCGTGGGGGGCACGTCGCTGGTGGTGTGGCCGGCGGCGGGGCTCATCCGCTATTTTTCGGGGGACAGCCTGGTGCTCATCAACAAGGGCGAGACCCCTTACGACGACAGGGCGGATCTGCTCATCCGCGCCCCCATTGCCAAGACGCTTGGGAAAATTGCGGTGCGCTAGGCGCTGGGACTTCCTGCAGGGAAAGAAAAGGCGGGGAAATGAGACATGACCAAAGGAGCGGGCCGCAAAGCGGCGGCTTTTTCGCAGCAAAGGCAAAAAAAGGGCCTGTTTGGCTCGTTGCAAGAAAGAGAGGGATGATATCGAATGAAAACGGCCGGCATCATCGGCGGGACCAGCTGGCACTCCACCCTTGACATGTACCGTTATGTCAACCAAAAGGTCTCGGACACGATGGGGGGCTACCACAGCGCCAGGCTGCTGGTGGCAAGCATTGATTTGCAGGACATTTTGGATCAGAACACGCCTTCCGGCAAGGGCGGCGTGCTGGTGGGGGCCGCAAAGCAGCTTGAGGCGGGCGGCGCGGACTTTGTGGTCATCTGCAGCAACGGCCTGCACGAATACGCCCCCATGATTGAGCAGGCGGTGCGCATCCCCCTGCTGCACATTGCCGACTCCACGGCCGACGTCATTGAGCAGGCGGGCAAATTCCGCATCGGGCTCATGGGCGTCAAGGAGACCATGGAGCGCGACTTTTACAAGAGCAGGCTGACAGGGCGCGGCATCGAGGTTCTGGTGCCGGACGGGGCCCAGCGCGATTTTATAGAAAAGGTGCTGTGGGAGGAGACCAATTTCGGCATTGTCAACCCCGACTCGGTGAAGGCCTTTGAGGAGATTGCCCAAAGCCTGATTGACAGGGGGGCGCAGGGCGTGATTTTGGGCTGCACCGAAATCGGCATGCTGCTCAAGCAGGAAAACACCGACATCCCCCTGTTTGACACCACCATCATTCATTCCGACGCCATTGCAAGGCGCTGTATGGAGGAGTAAACTGCCATGGACAAGTTTCTTGAGCAAAGAGCCCTGTGCCCGGTTTTTAAGAAATATGCCTACCTGCTGACCGGCTCGACCGGGCCCATCCCCACCTATGTTTATGAGGGAGTCAAAGACTACATGGACCGCCGCCTGACCGAAGGGGGCGACGCCGTTTTTCGCGGGGAAGGCACCTTCACCATGATTGCCCGCGTGCGGGAGGTTTTCGGGCAGATGCTGGGCTGCTCGGGCAGCGACATCGCCTTTGGGCCCAATTCCTCTGCCATGTTCTGCATTTTCACGCAGGGCCTGCCCTTCGAAAAGGGCGACAACATCGTCACCAGCCGCGACACCTTCATCAGCATGGCCTATGCTCTCGACATGCTGCGCAGGGAAGGGCTTGAGGTGCGCTACGTCGAAAGCCGAAACGGCGTGGTGCCCACGCAGGCCATTCTCGACGCCTGCGACGGGCGCACCAGGGCGGTGGCGCTGTGCCACGTTGAGAGCTCCACCGGCTACCGGCACGACCTGGCCGCCATCGGCGCTTTTTGCCGTGAGCACGGCATCTGGCTGGCGGTGGACGCCGTGCATTCGGTGGGCGTGCTGCCGGTTAACGTTGAGGAGATGAAGGTGGACTTTCTGTGCGGCAGCGACTACAAGTGGATGATGAACTTCTGCGGAGTCGGCTATGCCTATGTCAGCCCGGCGCTGCGTGCCGTGCTGAAGCAGAGGGGAGCGGGGTGGCTGTCTGTCAAGCAGCTGTTTGCCACAGGCCTTTTTGAGGCAGACCTTGCCGACGGGGCCTCGCGCTACGAAATGGGCTACCCCTTTGCCCCCGGCATCTTCACCATGGGCGAGGTGGCCTCCCGTTATCTGGCGCTTGGCAAGCGCGATGTGGAGGAGTATGTGCTGTCGCTGGCACAGTATTTTTACGACAGTGTGCGCGGCAGGAAGGACGTTTCCATCCTGAGCGAATACGGCAGGGGGCACGACTCCGCGCTGGCCAGCATTGCAATTCCGGCGCGCTACGGCGTCACCGAGAAGAAGCTGCTGGAAAAGGGCGTGGCCGTCACGGTGCATGAGGGGCACCTGCCGGAGCAGGACACCGTCATCCGCGCCTCCTGCCACTATGTCAACACCAGGGAGGACATCGACCGCCTGGTCGGGGCGCTGGGCGAGCTCATGGGCTGACCTCCCTGCGCCTGAAAAGGGAGGGCCTCCCTTCCCGCGCCTGGAACAAGGAAAAAACCAATCGCCCCTGCAGCAGCCCTGCCGGGGCGGCATGAAGCATTGGAGAGAAAGGAAGAATTGTCATGTCCAAAATCGAAGCACGCATTGAAGAGCTCGGCATCACCCTGCCGGAGGCCTCGGCGCCTGTCGGCAATTATGTGGGGGCAAAGGTCGTGGGCAACATGGTCTACCTCTCGGGCAACGGCCCGCTCGGCAACGCCGATTCCGCCTTCAAGGGCAAGGTCGGCTCCGACTTTTCGCTCAAGGAGGGCTATGCCGCCGCCCGCTCCACCATGATCAACCTGCTCGGCACGCTCAAGGGCGCCATCGGGGATCTCGACCGGGTGGAGACCATCGTCAAGCTGCTGGGCTTTGTGGCCAGCGCACCGGGCTTTTACGACCAGCCCAAGGTCATCAACGGCGCCTCCGACCTGCTGGTGGAGGTCTTCGGGGACGCGGGCCGCCATGCCCGCTCGGCCATTCCCGTCCCGCAGCTTCCCATGAACCTGGCGGTGGAAATCGAAATGATTGTCAAGCTCAAAGACGAGTAAAATCCCCTCTTTTTTGCGGGCGTCCAGATGCTGGACGCCTGCAAAAAAGGGGATATCCGGCCGCATGCAAGGGTGCGCGCCTTTTTTGCTGCGGGCGGGGCCTGCCCGCAGCAAAAAAGCGCAAAAGGGGGGCGGAAAAGGAGACTTTCCCGCCCCTTTTTGCGCTTTTTCCAAAAGGTCTTGGCCTTTTGAAAAAAGGCGCGCCCTTTGGGGTGCTTCAAAAAGGGGGAATTTGGATGCAGGGCACAGTGCTGGGAGAGGGCCTGCCGCAGCAGGTGCTTGAGATGGCGTCTCTTGCACGCGCTGTGTTTGGGACAAAGCTTTGCAGCGTGCTGCTGTACGGCTCGGCTGCGCTGCGCGGAACAAGGCCGGACAGCGACCTCGACCTCCTGCTGGTGACCGAGCGGGAGATGACGCAAGACGAGCGCCTGCAGATGACGGGCCGGCTCTTGGCGCTGTCGGGGCCCGTGGGCTGCCGGGACAGGCGCCCGATGGAGGTCACGGTGTTCAGCAGGCGAGACCTTTTGCAGGTCAGGGGGCGCCCCGGATGGCAGTATCAGTACGGGGAGTGGCTGCGGCAGGAGCTGCTGCGCGGTGCCCTGCCGCAGCGAAGCGAGAACCCCGACGCCATACTCCTGCTTTGGCAGGCGGGCTGTTGTCATGTGCCGGTGTGGGGACGTCCGGCAGAGGAGTGGCTGCCCCGATTTTCCAAAGAGGAAATCGACAGGGCAATGGAAAGGAGCCTGCCGGAGCTGCTGTCTTTTCTGAAAGGCGATGAGCGCAACGTCCTGCTGACGCTTTCCAGGATGTGGGTAACGGCGCAGACGGGGGAGCTGTGCTCCAAGGACGAGGCGGCCGCCCGGGTGCTGCCGGCCTTGCCCGGGCGGCTTGCCCCTTTGCTGGAGCTGGCGCGCTCGGCCTATCTGGGAGAAGCCAAAGACAACTGGGAAGGGGAGCAGCAGGCGGCGCAGGAGCTGGCCCTGTGGATGGGGCGGGCCATCCTGGCGATGCTTTCCAGGGCGCCCTGAGAGAGGCGCTTTTCAGGGGCATCAAGGGGGGGCGTCCTGCCTGCCTCAAAAAAAGACAGGCGAAAAGCGCAAAAGCCTTTCGCCTGTCTTTGCGGTCTGATTTTGTGCGGCGCCTTATCGAAAAGGCAGGACGCGCAAAATCTCCCGTGGTGTTTGAGCGGTTTTACTTGCTGGAGATGGAGTTCTCGTAGCTCTCGACCATCTTCTTGACCATCTGGCCGCCGATCGAGCCGGCCTGCTTGGAGGTCAGATCGCCGTTGTAGCCCTGCTTGAGGTTGACGCCAACCTCGTTGGCAGCTTCCATCTTGAAGTTTTCCATAGCGGCCTTCGCCTTTTTGTTCTTAGCCATTTGTGTTTACACTCCTTTTGTTGTCACGCTCCGCCCTGTGTGAGGGCAGAGGTCTTGAATAAAGATTCGGGGGGGTTCCCGAGCTTATTGTGCGACGTGCGCCTGCGGAATATCAAAGGGAAATCCCGCCAATTTGGCAAGGATTTGATTGAAGAGGCGCCGCCTGCCGTGATATAATACCCAAGACAGTGCAATCTTTTTCATCTTTTTCAAAGGAAACTTTTTCAGCATTCAAAAAGGAGTCTGTTTATGAAGAAAATTGTCATTATCGGCGGCGTCGCGGGCGGCGCGTCGGCGGCGGCGCGTATCCGTCGCCTGGACGAGCAGGCGGAAATCATCATGCTGGAGCGCAGCGGCTATGTCTCCTATGCAAACTGCGGGCTTCCCTATTATATCGGCGGGGAAATTGAGGACAAGAGCAAGCTGACGCTGCAAACCCCCCAGAGCTTCAAAAACCGCTTTGGCATCGACGTGCGGGTCCGCCATGAGGCGCAGGAGATTGACGTGCAGCGCAAGCTGGTCAGGGTAAAAAACCTGGAGACCGGCGAAGTTGAGGAGCTGCCCTACGACAAGCTGGTGCTCTCGCCGGGCGCAAGGCCCAGCCGTCCCAACCTGCCGGGCGTGGAGGACGAGGCCGTGCTCACGCTGCGCACGGTGGAGGACACCTTCCACATCCGGGAATTTGTGGAGCGCCGCGCGCCCAAGAGCGCCGTGGTGGTGGGCGGCGGCTATATCGGGCTTGAAATGGCGGAAAATCTCATCAGGCTCGGCGTGCAGGTGACCATTCTGGAAATGGCGGAGCATGTTTTGGCGCCGCTTGACTACGACATGGCCTGCGAGGTACACGCCTATTTGCGCAGCAAGGGCGTGGAACTCATGCGGCGCACCACCGTGACCGGCTTTTCGCGGCAGGGGGACAGGCTGTTTGTCAGCCTTCAGGATGCCCGGCCCCTGCCGGCAGACCTGGTGATTTTGGCCACCGGTGTCACGCCCGAGACAACGCTTGCCAAAGAGGCCGGCCTTGAGCTGGGGCTGCGCGGCGCCATCGTGGTCGACGAGCACATGAGGACCTCAAACGAGGACATCTACGCCGTGGGCGACGCCGTTCAGGTGCGCCACTTCGTGTCGGGCGCGCCCGTGCTGCTGCCCCTGGCAGGGCCTGCGAACAAGCAGGGGCGCATTGCGGCAGACAACATCTGCGGGAAAGACAGCCGCTTCGAGGGCTCGCAGGGCTCCTCCATCGTCAAGATTTTCGACATGACGGTTGCCACCACGGGGCTCAATGAGACCTCGGCCAAGGCACAGGGCCTGCCCTGCGACAAGGTGAGGCTTTATTCGGCCTCCCATGCCACCTACTATCCCGGCGCCACCAACATGAGCATCAAGGTGGTTTTTTCCCCGCAGGACGGAAAGATTTTAGGGGCGCAGATTGTGGGCTTTGAGGGGGTGGACAAGCGCATCGACGTGCTGGCCACCGCCATCCGCGCCGGCATGACCGATGCCGACCTGGCGGAGCTCGAGCTCTCCTACGCACCGCCTTACTCTTCGGCAAAAGACCCTGTCAACATGGCCGGCTTTGTCATCGGCAATGTGCGCGACGGGCTGGTGCGTCAGGTGCACTGGGACGAGCTGCTCAGCCTGCCCAAGGACGCCGGCGTGCGGCTTGACGTGAGAAGGGACGACGAGTATGCGCGCGGTCACATGGAGGGCGCCCTGCACATCCCCCTGGACGAGCTGCGCAGCCGGCTTGGGGAGCTTCCCAAGGGAAAGCCCTTTTATGTCTGCTGCCAGAGCGGCCTGAGAAGCTATATCGCCTGCCGGATGCTGACACAGCACGGCATGGAGTGCTACAACCTCTCGGGAGGCTATCGCTTTTTTGAGATGGTGACAAAGGACCTTGCCTATGACCCGACGCCCTGCCACCCCTGCGGGGTTCCCATCGGCTGAGCACAGAAGTGAAAAACGCGAAAGGAGAAAACCGAGATGCAGATGAGAAGAATGGATCGTGCCGTCCTGTCGCAGGAGGGCATGCTGGACATCGTTTCAAAATGTAAAGTTGTAAGGCTTGCCATTCATGACGAGCCCTATCCCTATCTGGTCGCCCTGAATTTCGGGTATGAGACGGTGGACGGCAAGCTGACCTTTTATTTTCACAGCGCCAAGCGGGGCAGGAAGATTGACCTGCTGCAGAAGAATCCCAAGGTCTGCTTTGAGCTCGACTGTGAGCACGCCCTCAAGGAGGGGGAGATTGCCTGCAAATACGGGTTTTACTATGAGAGCGTCGTAGGCGTGGGAGAGGTGCGCTTTCTGGAGGCCCATGAGGAAAAGGCCGCCGCACTGGCCTGTATCATGCGGCACCAGTCCGGAAAGGAGTTTTCCTTTGGCGAGCGCGAGACGGGCGGCATCCATGTCATGGCGCTGACGGTGGAGGAGGCGAAGGGAAAGGCGCACCGTCCGGGATGAAGAAGGGGCTTGCACAGGAGGGCAGCCAGGCGCCCTGCACAAAATGGGCGTGGGCGCTGCTGGCGGCGGTGCTGCTGTTTATCTGGGGCAACTCGCTGCTGCCGCCTTCCTGGTCGTGGCGCGTGTCGGGCGTGGTGCAGGAGGCGGTGGAGCAGGTGCTGCCGGTGGAGCAGGCCGACGGAGTGCTTGGACAGGTAAAAGGCTTTACAGTGAGAAAGCTGGCCCACATGAGCGAGTTTGCGCTGCTCGGCGCGCTGCTTGCCCTGCTGACCGGGGCATTCCGCCGGCGAGACAGGGTTGCGCTGATGCTGCTGCTGGGATTGCTGACGGCGCTGCTCGACGAGACCATTCAGAAATTCACCGGGCGCACCTCGAGCGTGCTCGATGTTTGGCTGGACTTCTCCGGCGTGGTTTTGGGGCTGCTGCTGGCGCGCCTGTTTTTCCTTTTGCGGTGCAGGCGCCGGGGCGGCTCGGGCAGGCCCTCTTTGCGGGAGTCCTAGGAGAGGGAAAACATGCCGGAAAGCAGCTCGGGCGCCACGCCCAGCACAAGGGCGGCGGTCACAAAGAGCAGCAGGGGCGTGCCTGCACAGGGGCAGGGCAAAACGATTTCCTGCTCCTGGACGGAGGTGCCGCGCAGGGTGAGAAAGGGACGGCCCACCGTAACGGCGCAGCAGTCCTGCGCCATGGAGGAATAGGTCACGGTGTCGTGCTCCGAGAGGCCTGCCGTGATGGCGGGGACGCCGGTTTTGGCTATGGCCCTGAGCGCGGCGCGGTCTTCTCCCTCAAAGATGGCAATGGTGGGATAGGGCGGCTGCAGGCGGTAGGCCCCTGCGGGGTCGGCCAGCACGCACACGCCGGCAGGGCCCTGATGGCGGGCCGCGTCGTAGCGCTGTACGCATACGCCTGCCGAGCGCAGCAGGTGCAGCAGCTCCTGTGCCTGCGTGTCCTGTCCCTGCCAATCGAGCAAATCCATGGGAGCGCCTCCTTTTGAAATGTTGCGGTGTGTTTGGAGTTTCTGGGTGCGATGTGTTTTTCTATGGTTTTGTATGGTGTAGTTTGTCCCGAAAAACGGGAAAAACTCAAAATATGCGGCAAAGCCTGCCAAAGAAGGTCTGCCAAAGCAAAAAGCGCATGGCAGACGGGGAAAAGGGGGGCCGG
>DVNV01000011.1 GCA_018714125.1 Candidatus Galloscillospira excrementipullorum | reverse complement strand
CGGGCAGGGGGGCGCATGTGCGCCCCCCCCTGCCCGCACCCCCCTTCTGCGCCCGGCAGGGCGTTTGCCTGCCGGGCGCAGTTTCTCAAACCGTCAAAAGAGGCCTTTTTAAGAAGGGAGGGGCAGACGGTTTGACGCGGGGATTCCCAAAGGGCCTTTGCAGGAAGACGTGCAGGAAAAAGCGGCCTGCACCTTGCTGCGCAGGCCGCTTTTTATAAAAGGGCAGGGGATTTGTGGCGAGAAGAAAATCCCTTTTTGCCTTTTTGGGAGAGGGGTCAGCGCGCCATCCAGTTGCCCTTGAGCAGGGCAAGGGCGTCCGCCGTAAGGGGGATGAGGTCTTCGGCGTCGGCATGGCGCAGATGGAATTTGCGGTTGAGGGCGGCAAAGTGCTGCAGTCCATAGCCGATGCGGTTGAGGTAGGAAAAGACGCCGATGGCACCCGGCGAAAAGCTGTCGGCCTCGCTGCCGTATAGGGCGCGCAGCTGCGGCAGGTCCAAAAAGAGCTCGTCTATGGTGCTGCCCATCTGGGCAAGGTGCGCCGGGGTTTTGCCGGCCGCGACAAGCTCGCCCACCTTCTTGGCGCTGGTGGCTGCCGCCATGGGGGCCCGGCACATGCCCACAAGGCGGATGTGGGGCGCGCCCAGAGCCAGCGCCTTGTAGACCTGGTCTTCGGTAGTAAAGCCGCCCGCAATGGCAACGGCAGGAAGCTCCAGCCCCTCGGCCGCCAGCTTTTTGAGAATGCCGGCCACGGTGCTTTCAAGTGCAACGGTGGGCAGGCCCCACTCGTTCATCATCTTGCAGGGGCTGTAGCCCGAGCCGCCGCCCGCGCCGTCGAAGGTCACCAGGTCGACCCCGCAGGCGCAGGCCAGCCGCAGCAGATGCTCGATGTCGCGCGGGTCGTAGCCTGCCATCTTGAAGCAGACGGTCTGCATGCCCATGCCGCGCAGCTCCTGAATGCGCCGCAGCAGGTAGTCCTCGCGCCACATGGGCAGACGCCCGAAGGTGTGGAAGGCGGGACAGGCCCTCTTTTTCCAGGCCTCCTGTACGGCGGGGTCTTCGGGGTCGGGCAGCACCAGGAAGCCGCGCTCCTTTTGCCGGAGGGCCTCCTCCAGCGTCTCGATGCGGTTGGCCGGCTGCGTGCCTTTGGCAGACTGCCCGAACTTGAATTCGATGGCCTTTGCCCCGCATTCGCGGATGGCGTAGTCGGACACGCCCTGCAAATCGTCGTCATAGTTGGTCTGCAGCACGATTTGCCCAAAGCCACGGTTGTAGCGCTCAAAGGCGCCCAGCATCTCCTTGAGCTTGGGGGCGTGCACAACCTTGCCCTTCTCGTATCGCAGCGTGGGGTCTTTGCTCACGGCGCCCTCCCCAATCACGGCGACAACGCCGGCCATGGCGGCCCCGGCAAAATAGTCTTGCCAGTTGAGCTTGATGACTGCCGGCAGGACGATGGGCAGCGCCAGCTTGACAGGGTGCGTGCGGCCGATGACGGTGTCAAGCCCCACATGGTAGATGCTGGCAAGATTCGGGTCTTCCGGCGCTCCCACCGCGCCGAAGACGCGTCCGTTGATGTTGAAGTGGGAGTAGTCCACGGGATAGCACTTTTCCGAGGCAATCTGGTTGTCTCCCGTTGTGTTGGGGTAGACCATTTCCATGCCGCGCACGGCGGAAAGCCCGATTTCACAGGAGCCGATGCAGTCCGCCGTGCACATGGCGCACATGCCGGAAAAAGTGCACGGGTGCGCGGCGTCGCGCAGGAAGGTGCGGTTGAAGCTGGAGCCGAGCAGAGGACTGTAAGACATACATGACACCCCTTTTTGGTAAGATTTGCTTTATTATAGCACGCTTTGCCGTGCGCCGGTAGAGGCAGAAGGGGCAAAGTTTCTAAAAAGGAAGAGGAAAAAACGAAATGCGCAAAGCCTGCGGCACGGCCAAGGGCAGCGCAAAGGAAGGGGCCTAAAAAGGAGGGGACGGGGCAGCCGTACAAGGGGGGGCGCGCAGCGCGCTCGTGCGCCGTAAGGCGCACGATTTTTCTTCGGGGCGGGGTTTTATTCCAAACCCCGCCCCGAAGAAAAACTAGGCCCCGCCTCAGGGCAAGGGGGCTTGCCCTGAGGCGGGGCTTTTGCGCGCTGCGCGCAAAGGGGCGACGGCGTGGGAGCGTGCCGCAGGGAGAGGGGCGCGGCTATGCGGCGGGCTGCTCCCGGTAGAAGCGGAGGGTGAGGGCGTCCTGCGAGCTGACAAGGGCAAGCCCGCCGCCCTCGCAGGGCCAGAGGTATTGCGTCGTGTCGTCTTGCTGCGTCTGGGAGGCCTCTCCCAGCGAGCCCTCGATTGTTTCCAGCCACTGCTCACAGGTGCCGTCGACATCTGCCGAGAAGTCGAGCAGGCAGCCCAAGTCGATGGTGGCCATGAAGGGGATGCTCTGCCCAAACAGGGAGAGCGAGTATTCGCGAAACAGGGTTTCCTGCGTTCCCTCAATCAGGGTGCGCTGGCCTTCGCCCAGCGCCTCCACGAGCTGCTGCTCGGTCTGCCCCAGCAGGGCGACGCAGTCGGCGACGGTCTGGGAGTCCTGCGAAGTGTCCTGACCGTCCTGGCCGTTGTCACAGGCGCAAAGGCCGAGGCAAAGCAGGCCGCAAAGCAGGAAGGCCGAAAGGCGTTGCTGCAATTTCATTTAAAACACATCCTTTCTTGTTGTCAAAAGCATCTGCGCAAGGCTCAGCAAAAGAGGAACCTGCGCAACGAGGTGTAAAGCCCCTGCAGACAGGCCAGCAGCCCGCCCACCACCAGGGCGATGCCGATGGGGCTGATGAGAAAGGCAAGCACAATCAGCACAAGCCCCCCGGCCACGGACATGGAAAAAAGCACGGGGAAGGCCATCAGCAGCAGCAGGGCGGCAAAAAGGCCCAGCACAAGGCTTGAGAGCCCGACAATGAGCTTCAAAACGCCGACCACAACGGCCAGCAGCAGCACAAAGGGGGCGGCAAGAACCTTCAAAAAGAACTCAAAAATGACAATTCACTCCTTTTGGGGACGAAGGCCCCGGCAAAGAGCCTCCGTGCGGGAAGATTTGCCGAAAAGAGCCGGCAGGAGGGCGGGCATCGCGCGGGGCGAAGGCGGCCATCCTCTTTTATAGACGCAGCAGCGCCAAAAAAGTTGATACGCGGGAAGGGGATTTCGCATCCGTGCGGCGGGGCGGGCTGCCGCGCTGCGGCCTGTTGGGGCAGGCCGTGCCAATGCTCTTACCCTTATCATATCACAAAGCTGCGCCGATGGGAACGCGTCTGAGGGTAAAAAGAAGAGGGAAAGAGGGGCGCATGGCGCTGCGAGGGGAGGGCTTTGGGGCAATAGCGGAGGGCCTGGCAGCACGGGGGGAGGGTGTTTTCCTCGGGCCTGCGGAGGGGGGGGAAGGGCCCGCTTGCCCTTTTTCCCCAAGGGGAGGGAAGCCTTGCCGCGCGGGGACGCTCTGTGGTACAATAGCGGAGGAAAAAAGCTTTTGGCCTTGTGCCTGTTTGGGCAGGGCTGGGAGCGGCCGAAAAGGCTTGAAGGAGGTGGGGCCCCCTGTGAATCAGAATGCGAATTTCCAAAAAGAACGCGGCGTGCAGCGCCTGCCGAGCTGGATGCTGATTTTGCTGACCGGCGCACTGGTGGCGGCGGCCCTGCTGTTTTTGCTGGTTCCCTGGATGCAAAGCGGCAGGGAGCAGTCGGGATATCTGACCCCCGCCGTGCTGGTGGACGGGCAGACGGTGGAGGCCCCCGAGCGGCTGCTCTACCACGAAGGGGACGTGCTCTATCTGAGTGCGCAGCAGATGGCAAAGCTGGTTCCCGGCGTGCAGCTTTCGCACGACGAATACGGGCAGACACCGGCGCTGCAGGTTTTCTGCACGCAAATCGGATGCTCGGCCGCCGTGCTGGAGGATGGGAAGATGTGGCTGCTCGACGAGACGGAGGAGCCCATGCTCACGCCTTTGGCCCATCGGCCCATTTTGCAGGCGGAGGATTTTCTGGTGCCCATCGAGGGGGCGTCGCTGGCCTTTTGCTGTGTGATTTCGTGGGATGAGCAGAGCGGCGTGCTCTCAATTCTGACGCCCGACACGGCGCTGCAGGAGACCGAGGCCCTGGTGCAGTCATACGGGTTTTTCCTGCCTGCGGCGCGCACACCCTCGGCGCAGCGCATGCTGTTTTCGGGGGTCTTCCCGGTGTATAACCAGCAGGGCTCCACCCTGTTTTCGCGCACGGCAGGCCCTCTGTTTGCCCCCGTGGAGGGCAGCTTTGAACGCTGCCACTACGGCTACCGTTACACGGGGACCGGCGGGCGCGAGGGGCTTTACAGCATGGAGGGAGTGCAGCTTCTCGCGGCGGAGTATCGCAGCGTCTTTTTTCTCGAGGTGGCGTCGGGCCTGGTCGTGACCACCGACGGGGCCGGCATGCAGCGCCTGTGGATGGTGTCGGACGGGGGGATTTTGCCCCTGACGGCGCAGGATTGCCTGGCAATTGGTCACGGCTACAGCGCAGGGGAGCAGGAGCAGCAGCCGCCGCACCTGCTGGCAAACGAGCTCATTGCCGTCTGCAATGCGAGCGGGCTGTGGGGCGTTTTGGATTTGGAAAGCGGGCGCATGTGCGTGCCCTTTGCCTATAACGCCATCGGCGGGTATATGGACGTGGGCCTGTTTGCCTATACGGTGGAGGGCGAGTCCTCTGCCCTGTCGGGTGTGCAGCCCACGCTCACGCTGTGGTATGAGACGGCCGAGACCAAGGGGCTTGTGGTGCAACAGGACGGCCTTTGGGGCGTTGTCGACCTGGAGGGGCAGACGGTGGTGGAGATTGCCTACGAGGCCGTGTTTGCCGCGCCCTTCGGCGACGCTCCGGGATGGTACGGCCTGAGGGACGGCGCCTACGAGCTGCTCGACGACCTTGATGCCGGGCAGCGCCCGGTGCTTGACGCGGCGGCGCAGGCGGCGCTGTCGGGCGCGGGGCTTGTGCTGCTGGAGCGCCAGGAGCGCGGCCTGCTGGTGGCAGACACCGCCACGGGCACCGCCTATCTTCTGCCGCAGGACACGGGGGAGCGCCTGTTTGAGGATGCCCCCTTGTTTACCGTGGTCAGCGTTGTCCAGAGAAACGGGGCGCTTGAGGTGTCGGGCGTGCCGGTGCCGCCGTATGCCATGTATCCCGTGACGGCGGCGGGAGAGCAGCCGGCCCAGGCCGCGCTGGACTATGCGCAGCAGCTGTTTTCGGGGATGCTCTACAACGGCACGGGCCTGAGCCTGACCGATTATACCCTGACCGACGTGTCCCTGATTGAGGTGGGCGACGTCTACTACAGGCTGGCCATTGAGGCGCAGGTGCTGCCGCAAAGGCAGAGGGACAGCGAGTCGGGCACCCTGTGGGGGGAGCCGGGGGAGGACGGCGTGTGCCGCCTGTCGCTTGAGACGGTGCTGTATCAGGCGGTGGCGCAGGACGGACAGGCCTATCTGTGCGCCGTGGGCCAGAGCGAGGACTCCCCGTTTGAAACGCTGCCGGACAAGGCCGCCGTGGAGACCACCCAATACCGCTACACGCCGGTGCCTCTGGAAAAACGCTATGCCGAGCTCATGGCGGGAGCCGTGGAGGAGCACGTCTTCTACGAGGACGAGCAGGCCACCTACATCGAGGAGCGCCGCCTGTTCCACACCGAGGGCGCCATGGGCTACAGCTACCGCATCACCGTGTCGCGGCTGGAAGACGGCGGGCGCACGACGCTCTTTGACATGCCGGACTCCCTGGGGGATTTGAAGGTCGTCGGGGAGGTGCCGCAGGGCCTGCTGGTGACGACCTGGCGCTATGCCTATGCCTCGTCGGGCTGGGAGGGCAGCGTGGGGTACCTGAGCGACGAGGGCTTTTCCGCCCTGCTGGAGAGCGCCTTTTTCGTCGGGCGCAGGGGGCAGAAATGCTACTTTGTGGGCCAGCGCGGCGAGGTGAGGGGCATTTACGCCATGAATTTGGGCAGCGGGCGCCTGAGCCTGCTGTGCAGCCTGCCCGGCGACACCTTCTCCACCGTGCGCCGCAGCCTTGTGCTGCAGGCCATTCAGGAGGATTGCATGCTTCTGGCATGGCCCGTGTCCCAGGGGGAGCACCGCTATGAGGTCTTTTCAATCTCGCTGCCGCAGGGGGAAATTTCCCGCCTGTGGCCGCTTGAGCAGCAGACGCCGCCGCAGAGCTGAGGCCATCCTGCCCGCCGCCATCCCCACGGCGGCGGGCAGGATGGCGGCAGGGGGCCTTTTTTCTGCCCCGGAGAGAGGCTTTCCCAAAAATTTCTTGACAAGCGGATAAAATCTAGTATATGATGTTCTAGCAGATAAGAAAGACCATGAGGGAGTAGTTTGCGCACCGGTTTGCCATTTGTACCGGCTTGCCGGCTGCGTTTCAAGTCAACATGCATGGCGTCCCCCAGAGGCCTGGCTTGGATGAAAGAACGAGACTCATGTATAGACTGCCAGGGGGCATTCTATACGTGGGTCTTTTTTATCGGAAATTCAGGTGCGACATCAGGCACAAGAAAGGATGAAGAGAACCGATGAACTACTATCAGGAGAACGAGAACCGCGTTCTCGAGGCGCTGCAGAGCGGCAGAGAGGGGCTGAGCGGCAAGCAGGCGCAAGAGCGCCTGGAACGTCACGGGCCCAACAAGCTGCAGGAGGCGCCGAAGGACTCCCTGTTCCTGCGCTTTTTGAAGCAGATGAACGACCCCATGACCATGATTTTGATTGCGGCGGCGGTGCTCTCGGGGATTACGTCGTTTTACTCCGGGGAGAGTTTTGCCGATGTTATCATCATCATGGCCGTGGTCCTCATCAACGCGGGCCTTGGCGTGTACCAGGAGGGGCGCGCCGAAAAGGCCATCGAGGAGCTGCAGCAGATGGCGGCCTCCACCAGCCGCGTGCTGCGCGACGGCAACGTGGTGGTCATCAAAAGCGAAGAGCTGGTGCCGGGAGACGTCGTGCTGCTGGAGGCGGGCGACGCCGTGCCGGCCGATGCACGCCTGATTGAGTGCGTCAGCCTTAAGCTCGAAGAGGCGGCGCTGACCGGAGAGAGCCTGCCGGTGGAAAAGTCGGTCGAGAAGCTGGCAGGGGACGACATCCCCTTAGGCGACCGCAAAAACATGGTCTATCTGGGCAGCACCGTGGTCTACGGCCACGGCCGTGCCGTTGTGACCGGCACCGGAATGAACACCGAAATGGGCAAGATTGCCGGCGTTCTGGCGCAGGCCGGAAGCGGGCAGACGCCCCTTCAGAGAAAGCTCAGCGAGCTCAGCAAGATTCTCACCTTCCTTGTGCTTGGCATCTGCGTGGTCATCTTCGGCTTTTCGGTGCTGCGCGCCGGAAAGCTGACCTTCGACTCCATGATTGACCTCTTCATGGTGGCGGTCAGCCTTGCGGTGGCGGCCATCCCCGAAGGCCTTGCCACCGTTGTCACCATCGTGCTGTCGATTGGCGTGACCAACATGTCCAAGCGAAACGCCATCATCCGCCGGCTGACGGCGGTGGAGACGCTGGGCTGCGCCCAGATTATCTGCAGCGACAAGACCGGAACGCTGACCCAAAACAAGATGACCGTGACCGAGTGCTACGGCGAGGACGAAAAGCTGCTTGCCACCGCCATGGCGCTGTGCTGTGACGTGGAGGTGTCGGCCTCGGGCGAGATGGTGGGAGACCCCACCGAGGTGGCCCTGGTTGCCTATGCCGAAAAGATGGGGCTGCCCAAGGCCGAGCTGACGCGCAGCATGCCGCGCGTGGCCGAGGCGCCCTTTGACAGCGTGCGCAAAATGATGAGCACGGTGCACAGCGTGGAGGGCAGCGTGGTGCAGTTCACCAAGGGCGCGCCCGACATCGTGCTCTCGCACTGCACCTCCTACTGGAAGGACGGGCAGGAGCACCCCATGACCGAGCAAATGCGCCGCGAGATTCTCGCCGCCAACAAGGCCATGGCCGACAAGGCGCTGCGCGTGCTGGCGGTGGCGCTGCGCCGCTATGAGCAGATGCCCTCGGGGCTTAAGCCCGAGACGCTGGAGGAGCAGCTCTGCTTCGTGGGCCTCGCCGGCATGATTGACCCCATCCGGCCCGAGGTCAAGGATGCCATCGTGGAGTGCCGGGAGGCCGGTATCCGCCCCGTCATGATTACGGGCGACCACCTCGACACCGCCGTGGCCATCGCCAAGGAGCTGGGCATCCTGACAGACGGCCTTCAGGCCATGACGGGCAGCCAGCTTTCCGCCATGGATGACGACGAGCTGCTGGCAAACATCGAAAAATACGCCGTCTATGCGCGCGTGCAGCCCGAGCACAAGGTGCGCATTGTCGACGCCTGGCGCTACAAGGGCTATGTTACGGCCATGACGGGCGACGGCGTCAACGACGCGCCCAGCCTCAAGCGCGCCGACATCGGCGTGGGCATGGGCATCACGGGCACAGACGTCACCAAAAACGTGGCAGACATGGTGTTGGCAGACGACAACTTTGCCACCATCGTGGGGGCCGTGGAAGAGGGCCGGCGCATTTACGACAACATCCGCAAGGCCATCCAGTTTTTGCTGGCCTCCAACATGAGCGAGGTGCTCAGCGTCTTTACCGCCACCATGCTGGGCTTTACCATCCTGCGCCCCGTGCACCTGCTTTGGATCAACCTGATCACCGACTGCTTCCCCGCCCTTGCCCTTGGCATCGAAAAGGGGGAGGACAATCTGATGAAGCGCAAGCCGCGCAACCCCGCCGAGGGCGTGCTGGCCAAGGGGCTGGGGGTCGATGTGGTCTACCAGGGCGCGCTCATCACCATCCTGACACTGACGGCCTATTTCGTGGGACATTATATGGAGTCCGGCGTCTGGGAAATCGCGGAATCGCCCGACGGCATCACCATGGCCTTTTTGACCATGAGCATGGCCGAGATTTTCCACAGCTTCAATATGAGAAGCCAGCGCGGCAGCATCTTTTCCCTGTCGGGCCACAACAAGGCGCTTTGGCTGGCCTTTGGCGCAAGCCTGCTTTCGACGCTGGCCGTTATCTATATCCCCCCGCTGGCGCGCGCCTTCCAGTTTGAGACCGTGAGCCTCGAAGAGTATGCCGTCGCCGTGCTGCTGGCGCTTGCCATCATCCCCATGGTGGAAATTGTAAAAGCCTTTTTGAGAAGGAATAATAAGGACGTAAAGAAGCAGGCTAAGAAGGCCTGAACCTGACTTTTTTCAAAGTGCAGGGCTTCCCTGCTCCCGAAAGAACGCCTGCCCCTTTTCCCGTGCGGTTTTATACACGGGGAAAGGGGCAGGCGCCGTATGGCCTTAAAATGCCCGGTTTGCCCTGCCGGCCGGGATGCCGGGAAAGGCGGGGGGATTTTTTGAAAAAGGGGGGTGGAAAGGGCGGCAGAACAAAGAGCGTAAGGGTGCGTCCGGCAG
>DVNV01000001.1 GCA_018714125.1 Candidatus Galloscillospira excrementipullorum | reverse complement strand
GTTTTTTTGCGGCCTTTTCCGGAAAGGTTCCTTTTTTCAAAGAATCAGGAAAAGGGCAGGGGGATTTTGCGCCCTGCCGGGCGGCAGGAAAAGGCGGGGGTCAGTTTTTGAGGCTTTGCAGAGGGGCCGGGATGCGCCCGCCGCGCGCAATAAAGGCAGCCGGGGAATCCTGGTGAATGGGCATGATGGGGGCCGAGCCAAAGAGCCCGCCGAACTGGAGCTCTGCTCCCTCTGGCTGCCCGATGGCGGGGATGATGCGCACGGCGGTGGTCTTGGAATTGACCATGCCGATGGCGGCTTCGTCTGCAATGATGGCCGAGATGGTCTCGGCGGGTGTGTCTCCGGGCACGGCAATCATGTCGAGCCCGACCGAGCAGACGGCGGTCATGGCCTCAAGCTTGTCGAGCGTCAGGGTGCCGCAGCGGGCGGCTTCAATCATGCCGGCGTCCTCCGAGACGGGAATGAAGGCGCCGGACAGCCCGCCCACCGAGGAGGAGGCCATCACGCCGCCTTTTTTGACGGCGTCGTTGAGAAGGGCCAGCGCGGCGGTGGTGCCGTGGGTGCCGCAGCGGGCCAGGCCGATTTCCTCAAGGATGTGGGCGACCGAGTCGCCGACGGCGGGGGTGGGGGCCAGCGAGAGGTCGACAATGCCAAAGGGCACGCCCAGCATGGCGGCGGCTTCGGTGCCCACCAGCTGTCCCACACGCGTAATCTTGAAGGCGGTTTTTTTGATGAGCTCGGCAACGGCAATCAGGTCGCAGTCCTTTCCCGCCTTTTGCAGCACCGAGCGCACCACGCCGGGGCCGGAGACGCCCACATGGACGACGCAGTCCGGCTCGCCGGGGCCGTGGAAGGCGCCCGCCATGAAGGGATTGTCCTCGGGGGCGTTGCAGAAGATGACCAGCTTGGTGGCACCGATACAGTGGTTGTCCCTGGTCAGCATCGCCGCCTCGCGCACGATGCGCCCCATGAGCGCCACGGCGTCCATATTGATGCCCGACTTGGTGGAGCCGACGTTGACCGACGAGCACAGGCGCGAGGTCTGCGCCAGGGCACGGGGAATGGCGTTGATGAGGGCCTCGTCTCCCGGGGAGAAGCCCTTGTGGACAAGGGCCGAGAAGCCGCCAATCAAATCCACACCCAGCTCGGTTGCCGCCCGCTCAAGCGTGAGGGCATATTCCACCGGGTCGCCGCCCGAGGCGCCGGCCAGCATGGCAATGGGCGTGACAGAAATGCGCTTGTTGATAATGGGAACGCCATATTTTTTCTCCAGCGCACACCCCACCTCGACCAGACGCCCGGCACGGCGGGTAATCTTGTCATAGACCTTGGAGCAGGAACGCCTCAGGTCGCTGTCAATACAGTCAAAGAGCGAAATGCCCATGGTGATGGTGCGCACGTCGAGGTTTTCCTGCTGAATCATCTGTATGGTTTCCAGAATGTCGCTTGTATTGAGCATTGCAAATCCTCCTGCGCGTCAAATGCGGTGCATGGAATTGAAAATGTCCTCGTGCATGACGTGCACGACAAGGCCCTCCCGTTGCCCCACCAGCGTCATGCGCTCCTGAAATTCGGCAAGCGTGCAGGTGAGCTCGGTGATGTCCACCAGCATGATCATGGCAAACATCTCCTGCAGCACTGACTGGGTGACTTCAATGATGTTTCCATGGACATTGGCGCACTCGGCGCTGACCTTGGCCAAAATGCCGACGGTGTCGCGCCCGAGCACGGTGAGAATGGCTTTCATTTTGGAATGTACCTCCTTTGAAATCAAGGGCATCGCCCTTTGCGGCGGTGGGCAAAGCGTGTGAAAGCAGTGCGGCGAAAGCAAGGCTTTGGGCAAAAAGGAAAGCCAATGCCCGCAAGGGGGACAAAAGCAAGAAAACCAGGCCCCGCCCGCTTTGGAAGCGCCTGCTTGTGAGTATGTATTGTATCATGCGGCGGGCATTTGTGCAAGAAATGTGCGGGGAAAAAGAGAAAAAAGGATAAAAAAAGTCCCCGCGCCAAAACGCGCGGGGCAGTGCAGAGCAATGCAGTACAGTTTGGGCATTTGAAGGGAGTAAACAACAAGGTCACTATAGCACGATTTCCAAATATTGTCAACCCCCTTGAGGCGAAAATTGAGGACAAATTGTTTTCTTGAAAAAGCACAGGGAGGGACGCCGCCAAAAGGCGGCGGGTACAGGTGGGAAAAACGGGAAAAAGATGCGCGGCAGGCGCTTTTTGGGGAGGCAGTATTTTCGCGCCATCTTGACAAAAGGCAATGGTTGGAATAAGATAAGCTCGTATGTATAAACTGTCCTTAAACCAACGGCATATGCGGCAAAAGGGCGTCCGCCCCGAAGGCCGCAGCCATGCAATTTGACTCAAGGAGGAAAAATCATTATGAGCGAATGCACCCACGATTGCTCCACCTGCTCTGCCAACTGCGCGGGCGCCGCACAGGAGCCGGTGCCGGAGGGCTGCACCCACGACTGCAGCACCTGCACGCAAAACTGCAGCAGCAGGGAAGCGTCGGCTGCCGATTTTCGCAAAAAGCCGCATGCCATGAGCAGCATCAAAAAGGTCATCGGTGTGGTGAGCGGAAAGGGCGGCGTCGGCAAATCCCTGGTCACCTCCATGCTGGCCGTTGAGCTCAACCGTCTTGGCTATCACACCGCCATTCTCGACGCCGACATCACCGGCCCCTCCATCCCCAAGGCCTTCGGGCTGACTCAAAAGGCGCAGGGAACCGAGTTTGGGCTGCTGCCGGTGTCTAGCAAATTTGGCATTGACATCATGTCGGTCAACCTGCTGCTGCCCGATGAGAGCGACCCCGTTGTGTGGCGCGGGCCCATTATCGCGGGGGAAGTGGAGCAGTTTTGGACCGAGGTCATCTGGAAAGATGTGGACTTCATGTTTGTGGACATGCCTCCCGGAACCGGTGACGTGCCGCTGACGGTGTTCCAGTCCATTCCCATTGACGGGCTTATCGTGGTCACCAGCCCGCAGCAGCTGGTGTCCATGATTGTCACCAAGGCCATCAAGATGGCGCAGCTGATGGACGTGCCGATTCTGGGCCTGGTGGAAAATATGAGCTTTTTGCAGTGTCCTGACTGCGGAAAGCGCCTGTCGGTCTTCGGCGAGAGCCAGATTGACGAGGTGGCCGAGAAGTTCGGCCTCAAGGTGCTGGCCAAGCTGCCCATCGACCCGGCGCTGGCCCGCAATGTGGACGACGGCCAGATCGAGCTCTATGAGGGCGAATATCTGGGGGATGCCGTCAAGGCCATCGAGGAGATGCTCTAAGAAGATTATCAGATTAAAAAGGTGCCGCAAAGACCTTTGCGGCGCCTTTTTTCTTCTCAACTGCAGGTTGAGCAAATCCGAGCAGCCTTCGGTTGCACATTTTGCCGTGCTTTGGGTACACTGACGGTGCATGAGCGGGCGCCCGGGGACATTGCCGGGGGCCTGGCCGCAGCAGAGAGGGAGGACAACAATGGACAGGATGAACAGTGTGGAGACGGGGGCGCGCATTGCCGCTCTGAGAAAAGAGCGCGGCATGACGCAAAGGGATTTGGCGCAGCCTGTGGGTGTTTCAGACAAGGCGGTCTCCAAATGGGAGAGAGGGGAGTGCTTTCCCGACGTCACGCTTTTCCCGCGTCTGGCGGCTCTTTTTGAAGTGGATTTGGAGGAGCTGATGGGGTAAGGCGATGCGGGGGAAATACCCGACAGCGCGCGGGGCGGCCAGACGAAGACAGCGCTTTTGCTGAAAAATAGCTTTTGCGACGGGCAGCTTTCCGGAAATTTGAAAACACTGCTGCTCCCTTTTCTGACCGTTTTCTGCGGCGGCTTTCTGGGTGGCTCATACGCCGCGCTGCTGACGGGAGTCTGCTTTTTGCTGCAGCTCATGTGGACGCTGTGGTTTTTGGGCCGACAGCGCCGTGAGGCGCAGTACCTGAGAGAAAAATACGGGCAATCGTTTGTGGGGCAGGCGCCCCTGCGCTACGGCGCGGCCCTGGCAGGTGCCTCCCTTGCCCTGTGCGCGCTGTTTTTTGTCTCTGCGGCACAAGAGAAGCTGGCGGTGCGGATCCCCGAGCTCATCGCAGGGGAGCTGCACATTGCCTTTTTGAGGCTGGACGGACGTCAGATGTCCTGGGGGCTTTTGCCCCTGCTGCTGGCGGGAGCGCATCTGCTGCTTTGCCGTGCCCTGACCGACGGGCTGTTTAAGCGGGAGCCGTCAGGGGCGGCGCACAGGGCGCTGCGCGCCCTTGCGGGAGCGGCGGCGCTCGTGCTGCTGACGGTGTACGGCTGCCGGAACATCATCGCAGCCTGGACGGAGGCTGCCCTGTCGCACCCCGGCCTGCAGGGGGTGTACGACAGATTTGCAGAGGCCGGCAGGGAGACCGCCACTGTAGCCCTGCTGCTGGCAGCCGCCTCGTTTATAGGGGGCTTTCTGCTTGAGCGGGTTTGGCGGCTGCGCGGACGGGTGCTGGGCGCGGCGCTTGTGGTGCTTTTGTTCCAGGGTGTGTCGACGGCCCTGTGCGGCGGCTGTATTTTCCCCTGCGTCCCGGAGAGCGGCAGCGTGTATGGCGTGGCGGACATGTGGCTGCTGTTCATGGCCTTTTTTGCGCAGACCGTTGTGCTGCACGCAGCGGCTTGGCTGGTGCTGTGCAGGGAAAAGGATGTGCCGCCAAAAGAAGACCTGTGAGAAGCCGCATGCTTTGATGTGCAAAGGGGAAATCCAAAGGGGTTTTTCCGTCCGGATGCATTAAGAGCAGGCCGGCGCAGCAATTTTGCTGCGCCGGCCTGCTCTTAATGCAAAAGCCTTTTTGCTTTTGACGCCGTGGCGGCCCCTCGCGTTACCGCGCGCCGCTGCGGTAATCGCATTTGGCGCACTGCGCCAGGGCGTTTTCCGGCGCCTCTTTGTAATAGACCCCCGACCACTGACAGATGCTCTGCAGGATGGGAACCACAGACTGCCCCTTTTCGGTCAAACTGTATTCCACGCGGGGCGGAATCTCGTCGTAGGACACGCGCTGCACGATTCCCTTTGCCGAAAGCTCCTTGAGCGTGGCGGCCAGGACGGCGTCGGTGATGTTGACCATCTCGCTGCGCAGCGCGCTGTAGCGCAGGGGCGCCTTGGCGGACAGGACGCAGATGACCCGCGACTTCCACTTGCCGCCAAACAAATCAAGCCCGTACTCCAGGGGACAGCGCAGCTCCTTTTCCAGCTTTGCGTGATACATCGGTATCACCTCCCGTAAAAAGTATACAGGAGAGCACTCCTTTTTTGCAAGTTGCTTTCAAATTGATAAGCAGCTTATTTTTTAACAAGTGTTTTTTCAAAAGAAAGAGGGCCTGCCCGGCATGCCGGACGGGGAAGCGGGGGCCAGAACCCTCTTGAAAGAGGGATTGCGGCAGCGCCGCGCTTGTCAAGCGCGGCGCTGCGTGCCTTCCTGGAATTGTTCCGGAAGGGGGGGCTTTGCAAAGCGGGAAAATGGCGAAATTTCCTTGCAACGCCCGTCCAAGAAGAGTATAATAAGCACGTTACAGACCATGATGAACCGAGAAAGGAAGGTCAACCCGATGTCTGACTGTATCTTTTGCAAGCTGGCAGGTGGGGAGATTCCCACCAATATGATTTACCAAAATGAGCTGGTGGCCTGCTTTGCCGATGCGAATCCCCAGGCGCCGGTGCATGTTCTGGTGGTGCCCAAGTGCCACATTGAAAGTGCCGACGGGGTGAACGCGTCCAACAGCGACGCGGTGAAGGCCGTGTTTGAGGCCATTCCGCTCATCGCCGAAAAGCTGGGTGTCAAAGATAACTACCGCATCATCAACAACTGCGGTGAGGGTGTGGGCCAGTCGGTCAGGCACCTGCACTTTCATCTGCTGAGCGGGTCGCCCGTGATGAAGGACCGACTGTTTTAACAATTCCTTATCAAGCAAAAGAGGAGCCGATTGGAATGCCCGATAAAGTATACAGCAACGCTGCCTGGTACCCCATTGAAATCGCTGGACTCAAAAGAGAGCTGCCCGTCTGCAAGCTCAGCGACGAGGTCTCCATTGCGGGATTTGTCATTTTCGGAGACGTGGAGATGACGGTGCGCTGTGCCGAGGAGCTGCTCAAAAGAGTGCCTGAGCACGACATCCTGGTGACCGCCGAATCCAAAGGCATCCCGCTCATCCACGAGATGGCGCGGCAGGAGGGGGCGCAGACCTATGTGGTGGCGCGCAAAGGCCCCAAGCTCTACATGAAGGATCCCTTTTTCGTGGAGGTGCAGTCCATTTCCACCGCCAAGGCCCAAAAGCTCTATCTTGACGAGACTGAGGCGGCAAAGCTGAAGGGGCGCCGCGTGCTCATTGTGGACGACGTCATCAGCACGGGAGAGTCGTTGCATGCGGTGGAGCAGCTGGTGCAGCGTGCAGGCGGCAACATTGTCGGCAGAGCCTGCATTCTGGCCGAAGGGGACGCCATCGGCAGAAAGGACATCATCTACCTGCAGGAGCTGCCCCTGATTTTCCCGGAGAAATAACCAAAAAGCAAGCGCGCACAGCCGCGCGAAAAGTGAGGATGGATTGACATTGTCGGAGCTCATGCCCAACGAGGGCAAGATGGATGTGATGGAGGTTGACGGCGTGGCGTGGCTGCGCCTGCCCATCAAGACCCATGTGATTACCGAAAAAGACAATATTGTCGACGTGGTGGAGACCTATGCAAAGCCCTACCTCAAGGAGGGCGACATTCTGTTTGTCAGCGAAAAGTCGGTGGCCTGCTCGCAAAAGCGCGCCATCCCCATGTCCGAAATCAAGCCAAGGCCCCTGGCCAAGTTCTTGACCAAGTTTGTCTACAAGTCGCCCTACGGCATCGGGCTTGGCATTCCTGAGACTATGGAAATGGCGCTGCGCGAATGCGGCACCGTGCGCATTCTCTTTGCGGCGGCCTGCTCGGCGGTGGGAAAGCTGATTGGCAAAAGAGGCTGGTTTTACAAGATTGCCGGCTACCGCGCCGAGTCCATTGACGGCCCCACCCCATACACGCTGCCCCCCTACAACACCTATGTTGTGCTGGGGCCGGAGAATCCCGACAAGGTGGCTGCCGACATCAAGCAGCGCGTGGGCTGCAGCGCCGCCGTTGTGGACATCAACGACCTGCAGGGCAAGGTGCTGGGCGCGTCCGACCCCTCGGTGGACAGGAACCTGATCCCCCGCATTCTGAAGGACAACCCCCTGGGGCAGTCGGGACAGCAGACGCCCATTGGCATCATCCGCCGGGCGGCCCCTGCGGAGAAATAGAAAAAAACCGTCTGCTTTGCAGCTCAAAGGAGCGTGCTGTTTTCATGACACGACCCCTGTGCGCCGGCCTGGCAGCCTCCATGCTGGTTTTGCTGATTGGTGCGCTCTTCGGCGTCATACCCGCCGCCTGTGCGGCGGCGGGTATGACGCTGCTTTTTATCCTGCACAAAAACGCCGCAAAAGGGCACAAGTTGCTGTGCATCGCCCTTGTGGGATGGGCGCTCGCTTCGGTGTCGTGGCATTGGTGCACCGCCGCACTGCCGGCAAGCAGGCTCGACGGGGCAACGGCGCTGGTCAAAGGGGAAGTGGTGTCGGTCTCGCGGAGCGGGGAGCATTTTCAAACGGCGGTTGTCCGGC
>DVNV01000099.1 GCA_018714125.1 Candidatus Galloscillospira excrementipullorum | reverse complement strand
TTTATGGAGTTTTACTGCATTTTTACTGCATTTTGCATTTTGGGGGATTTTCTGATGCTTCTGGAATGGGGAGCCGGTATCGCTGGTTTTAACTGCATTTCGACGAAAACCGTTACTGCATTTACTGCATTTGCAGCACTGCTCAAAATCTTCACTGCATTTCGGGGAATAAAAAAACCCTTGAAAACGCAGTGTTTTCAAGGGTTTGATTGGCGGAGGCGGTGGGATTCGAACCCACGGTACCTTGCGGTACACTTGATTTCGAGTCAAGCTCGTTATGACCACTTCGATACACCTCCGTGTAACAACTATTCAATTTTCAAGGTCTATGACCACCGTATCGCGCATCATTTCGAGTCAGCCCCGTTATGACCACTTCGATACCTCTCCATATGCTTTTTGCTAAAAGGACGCGCACAAAAAGGGCGCGCCGTTTTGCAATGTGCGCAAGTTATTATATCAGATAACACCGTCCGCGTCAACAGCTCTTGCGACAAATTTCCGGTGTTCGCGTTTTTCCTTCACGGCCGCGCCGCCCTGCGGGGACGCCCCCCCGCAGGTGTGCCCCGCCCCTCACCCCGCGCAGGCGGCGTGAGGGGCCGATGCTGCCCGTTTTCTCACTCTCTGAATGTAATGCCGTTTTCCATGCTCTCCACGATGCACAGGCTCTGAAGGTTGACACCCTTGCTGCGCAGCTCGTCGCCGCCGTGCTGAAAGCCCTTTTCCACCACGATGCCCACGCCCACCAGCGTGGCACCCGCCGTTTTGAAAATCTCCATCATGGCGCCCACGGTGTTGCCCGTGGCAAGGAAGTCGTCGATGAGCAGAACACGGCTGCCGCGCTCAAGGAACAGACGCGAAACACGCAGATTGTAGTCCTGCTTGTCGTAGTAGGAGAGCAGGTGGGCGCGGTAGTCGTTTTCCCCCGACACCTCGCTCCCCTTTTTTGCCACGATGAGCGACAGGCCGAAGCAGCGCGCCACCGAAAGCGCCGCCGGAATGCCCGACGCCTCCACGGTGACAATTTTGTCGGGCCTCGTCTCGCGGAAGAGGCGGTAAAATTCCTCTCCGATGCGGTCGATGAGTGCCACGTCGATGCGATGGCTCATAAAGGTGTCGGTGCACAGCACGTTGCCCGGCAGCATGCTGGCCTCCTGCAAAATACGCTGTTTGAGAAGCTCCATGGCTCGTCCTCCTTTTTGCCCGGCTTATTCCATAAAATCCTTGAGCCGCTTGCTGCGGCTGGGATGGCGCAGCTTGCGCAGCGCCTTGGCCTCAATCTGACGGATTCTCTCTCTGGTGACGTTGAATTCCTTGCCCACCTCTTCCAGCGTGCGGGCCCTGCCGTCCTCCAGGCCGAAGCGCAGCTTGAGCACGCGCTCCTCACGGGGCGTCAGGGTGCCAAGCACCGAAATGAGCTGCTCCTTGAGCAGCGTATAGGAGGCGGCCTCCGAGGGGGCGGGCGCGTCGTCGTCGGGGATGAAGTCGCCCAGATGGCTGTCCTCCTCCTCGCCGATGGGCGTCTCGAGCGACACCGGCTCCTGTGCAATCTTCAAAATCTCGCGCACCTTGTCCACCGACATGCCCATCTCGCGCGCAATCTCCTCGCTGGTGGGGTCGTGCCCCAGCTCCTGCAGCAGCTGGCGCGACACGCGCATCACCTTGTTGATGGTCTCGACCATGTGCACGGGGATGCGGATGGTTCTGGCCTGGTCGGCAATGGCGCGCGTGATGGCCTGACGGATCCACCAGGTGGCATAGGTGGAAAACTTATACCCCTTGGTGTAGTCGAACTTTTCCACCGCCTTGATGAGGCCGAGGTTTCCCTCCTGAATCAAATCGAGAAAGAGCATGCCGCGCCCGACATAGCGCTTGGCGATGCTGACCACCAGGCGCAGGTTGGCCTCGGCCAGCTGCTTTTTGGCCTCCTCGTCGCCCTCCGCCATGCGGCAGGCCAGCTCAATCTCCTGCTCCGACGTCAAAAGCGGCACCTTGCCGATTTCCTTGAGATACATCCGCACGGGGTCGTCGATGGCAAGGCCCTCGCTGGTTAAAACGGCGTCGATTTCGGGCTCCTCGTGCTCCTCGATTTCCAGCGTCTCAAGGTCGGCTAAATTGATGTCCTCATAGTCGTCCTCAATCTTGACGCCGCTCGTCTCCAGGTTCTCATACAGCTTTTCGATGGTGTCGAGCTCGAGCTCGTTTTCGTCGATGTAGGCCACCAGCTCCTTGCCCGAGATGCTCCCCTTCGCCTTTGCCTGCTCCAGCAGTTCCCTCACTGTCAGCTTCTTTTCGGTTGCCATGTCTGCATACTCCTCGCTGTGATTTTCTATGCTTTGTTTTTTTATTTTCTCTGTCCCATGGACTGCAGGTAGCGCCGCAGCTCCTCGTCGTCCATCCCGTGCTGCAGCGCGGCGCCGCGACGGCGCTCCTGCTGCAGCGTTTCCATGAGCTCCCTGAGCTCCTCTCTGGTTCCCGAGAAACGCTCGCGCCTCAGCAAAATGCCCTGGATCACCCCGATTTCCTCAATGGAGAACTCCCGAAAGCCCGACAGGTCGGGCCGCTCCCCCATTTCAATGGCGTTTGCCATGGAAACCAGCACCCTGCGGTGAAAGGGGGTGACAAAATCGTCGGGCGAGAGCTCTTTTGACAGCTCGTCGTAGTAGTCGGGGTGGTCGTAGAGCAGGCACAGGATGCCCTCCTCCGCACGCGACGCCCTGAGGTGGCGCGCCCTGTCCGGGTCAACGCGGCCCACACCGCTCCTGAGCAGCCTCTGCTGCTGCACGATGTCCTGCTGCTGCGCCTTTTTCCTGTCGCTTTTGCGCAGACGGTTTGCCTCGGTGAGCAGGTTGTCCTTCTCCACGCCGAGCTGCGCGGCCACACGGCCGGCATAGACGTCGCGCTCGACCGGGCTGTCAAGCTGCGACAAAATCGCAGCCGCCTCCTTGAGATAGCTCACCTTTCCGGCCGCGTCCTGCAGGTCAAGCCCCACGGCTGCCTGCGACAGCCGGTATTCCACATAGCCCTCGGTGCGGCTAAGCTGCGCCCTGAGGCGCTCGGGCCCGTGGGTGCGCAGATATTCGTCGGGGTCCTTGGCCCCGTCCAGCCGCAGCACCCGCACCTTGAGGCCCGCCGCCGTCAGCAGCTCCGACGCCCTCTGCGTGGCGCGCCGGCCCGCCTCGTCCATGTCGTAGGCGATGACGACCTCCTTTGCGTAGCGGTTCATGAGCCTGGCCTGCTCCGAGGTCAGCGCCGTGCCCAGCGTGGCCACGGCCTGCGCGAAGCCGGCCTGGTACAGCGAAATCACGTCGAGATACCCTTCGGCCAAAATCAGCTGCCCCTCGCGCGTGCCCTTGGCGTTGCACAGCGAAAACAGGCTGCGGCTCTTCTTGAAAACCGGCGTGTCGGGCGAGTTGAGATACTTTGGCTTGCTGTCGTCCAGCACGCGGCCGCCAAAGCCCACCACATTGCCCCGCACGTCGATGATGGGGAACATGATGCGGCCCCTGAAATAGTCGTAATACCTGCCGCCCTGGTTGACGGCGGCAAGCCCCGCCCGCTTCACATCGGGCTTGGTATATCCCTTTTGCTCCAGATGGCGCAGCAGGTTGTCCCACCCCTCGGGTGCGTAGCCCAGGCCGAAGTGCAGGATGGTCTTTTCGGAAAGCCCCCTGCCCGACAGATAGCGCACCGCCTGCGGCGTTTTGCGCAGCTGCTCGTGGAACCAGCGCGCCGCCGTCTTGTTGAGCTCCAGGATGTCGGCGCGCTGGGCGGCGTTCTCCCGCGCCCCCTCCTCCTGCGGCACCGTCATGCCTACGCGGTCGGCCAAAAACTTCACGGCGTCGACATAGTCGAGATGCTCCACGGCGCGCACGAAGTTGATGGCGTCGCCGCCCGCATGGCAGCCGAAGCAGTAGTAGCTCTGGCTGCCCACAAACACCGTAAAGGAAGGCGACTTCTCGCTGTGGAAGGGGCACAGCCCCGTCAGGTTGCTGCCCTGACGCCGCAGCTTGACATAGCCGCCAATCAAATCTTCAATTTCCACACGGCTTTTCAGCTCTTCAATAAAGCTCTGGGGAATGGCCAAAACGCGTCTCCTTTCTCTGTTTTGCCAAATGCCCTGCCTGCGGCGGCCGTTACCGCCACACCTTGGGCACGAAAATCTCTTCAAAGCGGGCGATGCAGTAGCGGTCGGTCATGCCCGAGATGTAGTCGAGCACCACGCGCTCAAGCCCGTCTTGCTCCATGTAGTTTTGGTATTCCTGCGGCAGCTCCTGCGGCTTTTGCATAAAGTGCTCAAACAGGGCGCCGATGGCCTGCTTGGCCTTGCCCTCCTCGGCCTTGGCCACGGGGTTGAAATACACCCGCTCAAACAAAAAGGCGTGCAGCGTCTCATACGCCTCGAGCACCGGCGGCGTCATGCCGACGTCCCCCTGCACGCTGCCCTCGAGCATGCTCCAAATCATGGTGTTGATGCGCACCGAGTGCCTGCTCCCCAGTACGGCGGGGACGATGGGCGGCAGGTCGCTTTCGCGCAGCACGCCGGCGCGGATGGCGTCGTCAATGTCGTGGTTGACATAGGCGATGTGGTCTGCCCAGTAGACCAGCCGGCCCTCGGGCGTGGCGGCGGCGTCACGCAGCGAGTGGCAGAGGATACCGTCGCGCACCTCCTGCGTCAGGTTGAGGCCGCAGCGCTCCTTTTCCAAGACGTCCGCCACCCGCAGGCTCTGCTCATAGTGGGTAAAGCCGGTGCTCGACAGGGAATTGAGCATCTCCTCCCCCGAGTGGCCAAAGGGGGTGTGCCCGAGGTCGTGGCCCAGGCAGATGGCCTCGGTGAGGTCCTCGTTGAGCGCCAGCGCCCTGGCGATGGTGCGCGCAATCTGCGCCACCTCCAGCGTATGGGTCAGACGCGTGCGGTAGTGGTCGCCCTCGGGCGACAGAAAAACCTGCGTCTTGTGCTTGAGCCGGCGAAAGGACTTGCAGTGGACAATCCTGTCGCGGTCGCGCACAAACTCGGTGCGAAGCGGGCAGGGCGGCTCGGGGCGGCACCTGCCGGCCGTGGCGTCGGCAAAGGTGGCCCAGGGCGCCAAAAGCAGATGCTCCCTGCGCTCAAGTTCCTGTCTGTCAGTCAAGGCATGTCTCCCTTCTCGCGGCCGCGCCGCGCGGCATCCTGCCGCCGCCCTGCCCTGCCGGCCCTTCCCGGCAGAAGGCACGGGGGACGGCTTCTCCCCTGTAATTACGACAATACGACGCGCTTTGCAAAACTCCTTCCTCTTTTGTCAAAATTTTTCAAACCGGAAGGGCACCGGCAGCGCACGGTATTGCCGCTCCACCCGGATGGGCTGCGCCTGCCCCAGCGTGAGCTCGGTGAGCGCCGCCTCGAACCCGTCGGTGCACGCCGCCGGCGTGTAGTAGGTATAAAGCAGGTCGGCGCCGAATTCGAGCTCGTCCACGCCGCCGCCGTGCTGGGCAATCAGGGCCTCCATCTGCGCCTTTTTGTTGTAGGCCACGGCGCACATGGCAAGGTCGCAGGCCGTCATACGCGCCACGCCGGCGTCGGCCACGGCCTGCTGCGCCGCCTTGGTATAGGCGCGCACAAGGCCGCCCGTGCCCAGCAGCGTGCCCCCGAAATAGCGCGTCACCACCACGATAACATCGACGATATCCCCCCCGGAAAGCACCTCCATCATGGGCAGCCCCGCCGTGCCGGCCGGCTCCCCGTCGTCGGAGTAGCGCGCCAGGTGGTTGTCCCGCAGCCGCCACGCGTAGCAGTGGTGGCTGGCGTCGCGGTAGGTCTCGCGCACCGATTTCAAAAAGCAAAGCGCCTGCTCTTCGGTGGCAACGGCCGCCGCGTGTCCCAGAAAGCGGGATTTGCGGTCTTCATACAGCGATTGCCCGCCGCCGGCAAGCGTCAGATAACTCAGTTGCGTTGACATGTTGCGCCTCCTTTCGGGCTTTGCCTCAAGGGCCGGTGCCTCTCAGTCCTCCCGGTGCCGGTCGGGATACACCCGCCAGGCCGCCACACGTCCCAGCGCGGCGGGCGCGGCGCGCACCCTGAGAAAAATGCCGTCTTCCCGGTAGTCGAGCTCGAGGATTTCGGCATGGCTGCGCAGCTGCTCAACAAGCCGTCCCTGCGCATAGGGGAAGAGCAGCTCCGCCGTCTGCCGGCTCTTGGCCAGCGTGTTTTCCACGGCTTGCAGCAGCCTGTCCACCCCCCGGCCGGTCACGGCCGAAATCTCCACGCTGTCCGGCAGGTGCGGCAGGGGCTGCCCCCTGCTGCACAAGTCAATTTTGTTGAGTGCCGTGACCACCGGCAGATGCCCCGCGCCAAGCTGCTCAATCAGCTCCCGGCACACCGCAATCTGCCTGTCGCAGGCGGGGCTTGAGGCGTCCACCACATGCAGCAGCAGGTCGGCCTGCGACACCTCCTCCAGCGTGGAGGCAAAGGCCTCGATGAGGTGGTGGGGCAGGTTGCGAATCAGGCCCACCGTGTCCGACAGCAGCACCTTGGAGCCGCCCGGCAGCGTCAGCATCCGGGTCACGGGGTCCAGCGTGGCAAAGAGCTTGTCCTCGGCCAAAACCCCGGCGCCGGTCAGCGTGTTGAGCAGGGTGGACTTGCCGGCGTTGGTATAACCCATGATGGCCACGCGCGGCAGCTCCGACCTCATGCGCGCACGGCGCTGCTCTCCCCTCGTGCGGCGCAGGGCGGCAAGCTCTGCACGCAGCGCCGCCATGCGCCTGCGCGCGTTTCTCCTCTGCAGCTCGAGCAGCGTCTCGCCCTTGCCCCGGCGTGCGCCTGCGCCGCCTCCGCCGCCTCCGCCGCCCAGCCGCGACAGCTCGATGCCCCTGCCGGTCAGGCGCGGCAGCGTATACTGCAGCTGCGCCATCTCCACCTGCAGCCGTCCCTCCCGGGTGACGGCGTGGCGGTCAAAAATCTCCAGAATGAGCATGCTGTAGTCAAACACGCGGCAGTCGCAGGCCTTTTCGATGTTTTTGATTTGCGAAGGGGTGAGCTCGTTTCCAAACAAGATGAGCTCTGCCCCGTTTGCCTTGACAAATTGGCTGAGCTCGCGCAGCTTGCCCTCGCCAAGGCAGGTGCGCGTGTCGGGCCTGTCGCGCTGCTGCGTCAGGACGCCCGCCACCTGAAAGCCCGCCGTCTCGGCAAGGCCTGCCAGCTCCTGCAGGCTCTCCTGCTGCAGGGTTTCGTCTTCCCCGTTCCAAAACAGGGCGGCCAGCACCGCGCCAACCGACTCATACTCTTCAGCCTGCCCGCCGTTTTGCTCTGTGCGCTCCATGCGCCACCTCCCTATGACAACAAAAGGCACGCCTCAAACGGGGTGCCGCACGATTTTTCCAAAAAGCGCCTTTTTGCTTAACACAAGACCGCTTCGACAAAAAAGCGCATATTCCTCCGATGATATTATAACACGAAACACGCCGTTTAGCAAATGCCCTGCGGAGGCTTTCACATCCGCCGCGCAAAAGGCTTTCGTCCCGCCGGGCCGCCCTGCCCCCTCCAATTCCTGGGCCGGCGCATGCTTGTCCGCCGAAAACGCTCTTGACTTTTTCGGCCGGATGTGGTAAATTGATTAAGCATCTTATGTGTGCACCGTGCAGGTGTAGTTCAGTGGTAGAACTCCAGCCTTCCAAGCTGGCCATGTGGGTTCGATTCCCATCACCTGCTCCAACAAATTTCCGCAATGTGCGCCCGTAGCTCAGCCGGATAGAGCAACTGCCTTCTAAGCAGTGGGCCAGGGGTTCGAGTCCCTTCGGGCGCGCCACTTGAATGATTCGGTGGGTATAGCTCAGTTGGTTAGAGCGCCAGATTGTGGCTCTGGAGGCCGACGGTTCGAATCCGTTTACCCACCCCATTTTTTCGAGGGGGACGCAAGCCCTGCGTCCCCCCCATTTTACCCCTTTAAGCGCATCTCCACATTGGGATGTAGCCAAGTCGGTAAGGCACAGGACTTTGACTCCTGCATTCCGCTGGTTCGAGTCCAGCCATCCCAGCCAGAACACCGCACGGCGTTTGCCGTGCGGTGTTCTTTTTTGCGTCTTTTGTAAGAAGGGGGGCTGCAGGGCCTTTTTCCCCTGCGCGGGCCGAGAGAGACAGGCCCTCTTTTTCCCCAGGGCCCTTTGGCAAAGGGGCCTTGCCAAACAAAAGGGCTTTTTACGCCGGCAGTTCCTTTTTGTCCAGCGACCTTGCCACGATTTTGCCGTCTTCCATCTGCACGGTCAGGTGCTCCACGTCCCTGCCGTGCGACTCCACGATGAGCGTGGCCAGGGCGTCCTCCACCTCTTTTTCCACGGCGCGGCGCAGGTTGCGCGCCCCGTACTTCTCGCTGTAGGAGTCCTCCACCAGCTTTTGCACCACGCCCTCGCCGACGGTCAGGGTGCGGCCGTTTTGCTGCACGGCCTTTTGCAGGTCGTCGAGCATGATGCCGGCAATCTTCACGAAGTCCTCCTTCGAGAGCGGGCGGAAGGCCACGATTTCGTCCACGCGGTTGATAAACTCGGGACGCAGAAAGCTCTCGAGTGCCTTGAGCGCCTTTTCCCTGCTGCGCGTCTCGGTGGTGCCGCCAAAGCCGAGCGGCGCCTCGCGGCGCTCGCTGCCGGCGTTGCTGGTCATGACGATGACGGTATTTTCAAAGTTGACGGTGCGCCCGTGCGAATCGGTCACGCGGCCGTCGTCGAGAATCTGCAGCAGGACGTTGAGCACGTCGGGGTGCGCCTTTTCGATTTCGTCAAAGAGGATGACGCAGTAGGGCTTGCGGCGCACCTTTTCGGTGAGCTGGCCCGCCTCGTCGTAGCCGACATAGCCGGGCGGCGAGCCAATCAGGCGCGACACCGAATGCTTTTCCATAAACTCGCTCATGTCAAGGCGGATCATGGTCTCGGGCGTGTCAAAGAGGGCACCCGCCAGCGTCTTGCACAGCTCGGTCTTGCCCACGCCGGTCGGCCCGATGAAAATGAAGGAGGCCGGCTTGCGCTTGGCCGAGATGCCGGCGCGGTTGCGGCGCAGGGCGCGCACCAGGGCGTCGATGGCCTCCTCCTGGCCCACGACGCGCGAGCGCAGCTCGTCGGGCAGGGCGCTGAGCTTGTCAAATTCGCTTTCCGCGATTTTGGCGGCCGGGATGCCGGTCCAAAGCTCCACCACCTGCGCCAGCTGCTGCGGCGTGACGCGCAGCACCTTCTTCTCCTTTTCAAGGCCGTCGAGCTCCTCCTGCAGGCGCATGCGCTCGCTGACCAGCTCGGCGCGCGCCTCAAAGAAGCTGCTGTCGTCGGGCGAGAGGGCAGCTTCCTTTTCGCTCAGCTCGTCGATGCGGCGGTGCAGCAGCAGCGCCCTGTTGCCGGCCTCGTCCTGGATGTTGCACAGCGAGGCCGCCTCGTCGATGAGGTCGATGGCCTTGTCGGGCAAAAAGCGGTCGGTGATATAACGCTCCGAGAGCTGCACGGCGGCCTCCACCGTCTCGTGGTCGATGCTGACGTGGTGATAGCTCTCGTAGTAGTTTTTGATGCCCTCGAGGATGTCCACCGTGTCCTTGAGCGAGGGCTCCTCGATGGTGACGGGCTGGAAGCGGCGCTCCAGCGCGGCGTCCTTTTCAATGTTCTTGCGGTATTCGTCCAAGGTGGTCGCGCCGATGCACTGCAGCTCGCCGCGGGCGAGAGCGGGCTTGAGGATGTTGGCGGCGTCCATGCTGCCTTCGGCCTTGCCGGCGCCCACCAGCGTGTGGAACTCGTCGATA
>DVNV01000098.1 GCA_018714125.1 Candidatus Galloscillospira excrementipullorum | reverse complement strand
CCCCCTTTGTTTTCCAAAACCAAAAGCCTTTTGCGGCCGGCGCCGCCCTGTTAAACCTCCCTTGGAAGGCGCAAGGTGACGTCAGGCATTCAGCATGGCATCCAGCTCCGCAAGGGCCATGGCGAAAATTTCAATGCCCTTCAGATAGGTGGGCAGGTCGAGCATCTCATCGGGCTGATGCGCCCCGCCGTGGTGGGGCGGCATAAAGTCGGGCCGCTTTTCAATCTTGGGCTCGGGGCCATACGGCACGGCGTTTTTCAGCCGTCTGGCGTAGGTGCCGCCGCCCATGGTGTAGGGCTGGGCTTCGGTGTCGCCGCTCACCTCGCGGTAGACGCGCATCAGCAGTTGAACGCGCTCGTCTTCCTTCGGGATGTGGTAGCCGTTGCTGTAGGTCACGTCCTCGAGATGCCAGCCGTCCGGCTTAAAGCAGGCTTCAAAGCCTCTGAGCACCTGCTCGCCGTCCAGCGAGACGCAGTAGCGCACGTCGAAGCTTACCGCCACGCGGCCGTCCCTCATCTGGGCGATGCCGTTTGCACAGGTCAGCCTGCCGCTCTGCTCATCGGTTGCCGCAATGCCGATGGCCTCTCCGTAAGAGTCGCCCAGCACCGCGACCAGCTTCTCCATGGCTTTGCGGTCGCTCTCGGGCAGCTTGGTGCAGGCGGCAAGCGTCTTGGCCAGCTCGTGCGTGGCGTTGCGGGAGCCGTCCGGCGTGGAGGCATGGGCCGCGATGCCCTTTGCAATCACCGTGATGATTCCTCCGTCCACCCGGTATTCCATCCACTTGCTCGCGGCGCACAGCGTGGCCAGCTCTGCCGCCAGCGCCGGCTCCTCACGCAGCGTGGCACGGGCCTCGTCGCACACCACATTGATGGCCACGCCGCCTTCAAAGCTCAGCAGTGCCTCGCTCTTTTGATCGCATACGGCATAAACCTTGAAAATGCCCTTCTCCCCGTGGCACACGGGGTATTCCACGTCGGGCACCAGTGAAAAATCGGGCATTTTTTCCTCTTTGGCAAAGAGCTGCACGTCGTCCATGCCGGTCTCCTCGTCGGTCCCAAGGAAAAGGGTCAGGCGGCTTTTGAGCGGCACGCCGAGCTCCCTGAGTGCCATGATGGCATAAAGCCCTGCCACCACGCCGCCCTTGTTGTCGCTCACGCCGCGGCCAATCAGGCAGTCCTCGCGCTCAATCGGCTCAAAGGGTTCGGTCAGGCGCCAGTCGTTGCCCTCGGGCACCACGTCGAGATGGCCGAAGATACCGATGGACTTCTCCCCATCCCCATAGTGCATCAGGGCATAGGAGCCGTCGCGGTTGACGGCGGCATCGAATCCTCTGCGGCCGCACAGCGCCACCGCCTCGTCCAGCGCGTCGCGGCAGGCCTTCCCGAAGGGCGCACCCGGGGCGGGGGCTCCCTTTACGCTGGGGATGCGCGAAAGCGTGAAAATATCGCGCACAATATCTCCGCGATGCTGCTGCAGCCATGTGCTAACGCGCGCCTTCAAATCCTGATTCATGCAAACGTCCTCCTTATCACGGGGGCTGACCCCAAAAATGTGCAAAGGGTGTGTTCCATCTGCCGTTCGAGCTCGTGCGGCGCAATGCCCCGCAGGGCCGCCACGCGCTTGAGCTGCTCTCTCAAAAAGCCGGCATACTCTTTCATGGAAATGTGCCGCCCCGTGGCCCAGGCAATGGCGTCCAGCCCGTCGGTTTCCAGCAGCAGGCGGGAAAGCGGGGCGCGCAGCGCCACCTGGCGCACCGCCTCGTCCTCCAGGTGAGGGCCGACGGTGAAGTAGCAGTCCATTGCCAGATATTCGTCCAAATGGTCGGGGCTTGAATACCAGTGTACCAGCTTTGGCATCGAAAAGCAAGAAAGCAGGTGCGCCGCCCTCTGCTCACAGCCCTTGACATGCAAAATCACCGGCTTTTGAAGCCTTTGCGCAAGGTCGAGCTGACGGCAAAACACCTCCTCCTGCCGGGCGGCAGGCACGTCGCACCACATGCTGTCCAGCCCTATCTCCCCGATGGCCGCACAGCGCTCCCAGAAGGGGGCAAGCTCCTCAAGGCCGTGACGGCCCGCCTCCCAGGGGTGCAGCCCCACCGTCGGCACAAAGCGCGGCTCCCTCATGCCAAACAGCCACTGCGCCTCCTGCGCAGTGGCCGTGTTGACAAGCAGCAGCATATTTTCCGGCAGCAGGTCTTTGTGCCGCACCTGCTGCGGCGTCAAATGGGTGTGCGCGTCGATGAGCATGCCCTCACCCCTTCAGGAAATAGTAAATTTCACTGTAAAGCTCCCTCTGGGAGAACAGCCACTCCCTGTCGCGCTGCCTTTGCTCCAAAACAATTTCCTTCTCGAAAGAGGCCGGCGCCCCCTGCATCACCAGGATGCGGTCGGACAGGTACATGGCCTCTTCAATGTCGTGCGTCACCAGCACCGTGGTGGCGCCGAGCTTGGCACGCATGCCCAGCAGCCAATCCTGCATCTCGGCACGCGTGATGACGTCGAGCGCGCCGAAGGGCTCGTCGAGCAGCAGGATGTCTGCCTGACAGAGCGCCGTGCGCAAAAAGGCCGCCCTCTGCCGCATGCCGCCCGACAGCTCGCGGGGATAGCTGTTTTCATACCCCGCCAGCCCAAAGGTCGCCATGTTGGCCATGGCCTGCTCCTTTGCCTGCCGCTCCCGGTGGTGCAGCTTTCCATAGAGGCAGACGTTGTCGAGAATGGTCTTCCAGGGCAGCAGCAGGTCCTGCTGGGGCATGTAGGCAAAGTGGGACGACATGCCCGCAACCTCTTTCCCGTCCACCAGGACGCTGCCGCCGTCAGCCGGCAAAATTCCGGCCAGAATGTTGAGGAAGGTGGACTTTCCGCAGCCCGACGGCCCGAGGATGCTGACAAATTCCCCTTCTCCAACCGACAGATTGAGTGCGTCAAGCACACACTTTCCCTCATAGGAAAAGGTCAAATCCCGTGTCTCAAGCTTCGGCATGCAGATATCCTCCTTCCCAGGTCTTTTTAAGAGGTGCGCTTCCTTTGGCCTTTGGGCTTTTCCCCCACAGGCCCTCTTTTTTTCGCACCCGGCGCACTCCCGCACCACGCGCCCAAAACATCACACCCCCTGTTTCAAAAACGCACAGGGCAGCGAAGGACGCGCATGGAGCCAGTCGCCGGGGCAAGGCGCGGCGTGTGCTCACGCCGCGCCT
>DVNV01000097.1 GCA_018714125.1 Candidatus Galloscillospira excrementipullorum | reverse complement strand
GTGGCCATTGCGCGCATGCTGGCGCAAAACCCGCGCATCATGATTTTCGACGATTCTCTCTCGGCGGTCGACACCGAAACCGACGCGCAGATTCGCGCCGCCCTCAAGGCGCGCTGCGGCAATGCCACCACACTGCTCATCTCCCACCGCGCCGTCACGCTCATGCAGGCCGACTGCATCATGGTGCTCGACAAGGGGCGCATCGTGCAGATGGGCACCCACGAGCAGCTCATGGCGCAAGACGGCATTTACCGGCGCGTCTGCAGCATCCAGCTTGGCGTGGATGACCTTTTGAAAGAGGAGGGGAAGGCGTGAATTACTACGAAGAGGAAGCCCATGTAGAGCAAATCAACTGGCAGTCCTGGAAGAAAATGCTGGCGCTGCTTCGCCCCTACCGCAGACGCCTTATCACGGTCGCGGTGCTCATGCTGATTTCCGCCGCCGTCGACGTGGCCCTGCCTCTGTTCCAGAGCTATGCCATCCGCGCCTTCATCGAGCCCGCCACCCTCGACGGGCTGACCGGCTTTTTCCTGGTCATGGCGCTTGCCGTGACGGTGCAGGCGGTCATCTGCGTCATTTTTTCGCGCTCTGCCTTTCACATTGAAATGTATTTTGGGCGCGACCTCAAACGATACACCTTTGAGCGTCTTCAGCAGCTCTCGTTTTCCTACTACAACAAAACCCCCGTCGGCTATATGCTGGCCCGCGTCATGAGCGATACCAACCGCATTTCCCTCATGATTGCCTGGGGGCTGATTGATTTCCTGTGGGCTGTTGCCTATGTCTTTGGCGTGCTGCTCGCCATGCTGGTGCTCTCTTTGCGCCTTGCCATTCCCATCTTGTTCATCGTCCCCGTGGTGGTGGTCATGACGCTGTGGTTTCAAAGCCGCATTCTCGACGCAAACCGCCGCGTGAGAAAGAGCAACTCCCGCATCACGGGCGCCTTTAACGAGGGCATCACCGGAGCAAAGACCTCCAAAACCCTGTGCATGGAGGACAAAAACACGGCTGAGTTTGAACGCCTGACCGCCCGCATGTATCAGGAGTCGCGCCGCAGCGCCATGCTGACTTCGATTTTTGCCCCCATGGTGCTCTTTTGCGGCTCTCTTGCCACCGCCATCGTGCTGTGGCGGGGCGGATACCTCGTCACGCAGCAGCTCATGGATTTTGCCGTGCTCTCGGTCTTTATCACCTATTCCATTTCGCTGTTTGAGCCGGTTCAGCAGATGGCCCGCCTGTTTGCCGAGTTTGTGGCCATGCAGGCCAACATCGAGCGCGTTGAGGGCCTGCTGGACGCCGTGCCCGACGTGCGCGACAGCGAGGAGGTCATCGCGCGCTACGGCGACTGCTTCTCGCCAAAGCGGGAAAATTTCGAGCCCATCCGGGGAGACATCCGGTTTGAAGACGTCTCCTTTTCCTACGGCAAGGATTCGGAAATGGTGCTGGAACACTTCAACCTGACCGTGCCGGCCGGTTCCATGGTGGCCCTGGTGGGGGAGACCGGCGCGGGGAAATCCACTATTGTCAATCTCCTTTGCCGCTTTTTTGAGCCCACCTCGGGCCGCATCCTGATTGACGGGCGCGACTACCGCGAGCGTTCCCAGCTCTGGCTGCACAGCAACTTAGGCTATGTGCTGCAGTCGCCGCACCTTTTTTCGGGCTCCATTGCCGACAACATCCGCTACGGAAAGCTCGACGCCACCGACGAGCAGGTGCGGCATGCCGCCGAGCTGGTGTCTGCCGACCGCATTGCAAAATCACAGCCGGAGGGCTACGATTTTGACGTGGGCGAAGGGGGCGACCGCCTTTCCACGGGGGAAAAGCAGCTTGTCTCCTTTGCCAGGGCCATTCTGGCAGACCCGGCCATTTTCGTGCTCGACGAGGCCACCTCGTCAATTGACACCGAGACCGAGCAGCTCATTCAAAAGGCGATTGAGACACTGCTCCAGGGGAGAACCTCCTTCATCATTGCGCACCGCCTGTCCACCATCCGGCGCGCCGACGTCATTTTGGTCATTCAGGATGGAAAGGTGGTTGAGCAGGGCTCGCACCGTGAGCTGCTGGAAAAGAAGGGGGTCTACTACCACCTTTACACCAAGCAGTATACCGACGACCAGATTTCGCACATTTTTTCTCCCCAAAGCGGGCAAAAATCCCTGCCGGAAAATTGACAGACCCCTTCATTCGTCTTATAATAACAAAATGGATAATCTCTTGCAGGCGTTGATTTTATCTTCAGATTGGGGCTGGCTCAAATGGCAAACAGCATGACCGGCTACGGCCGACATCAGGGGCTGTATCACGGGCGTGATATCACGGTGGAGATCAAGGCGGTCAACCATCGCTATTTTGATTTTTCCTGCCGCGCTCCCCGCGCCTACGGCTTTTTGGAGGAGCGCCTCAAGAAGCTGGTGCAGTCCTGCGTCAGCCGAGGCAAGGTGGACGTCTATGTGGCAATCGCCCAGGTGGAGGGGCCCGACGTGTCGGTCTCGCTCAACGATGCGATGCTGCGCAGCTACCTGCAGGCGCTGCACCGCATGAGCGAGGACTACGGCGTCAGGGACGATATTTCGGTTTCGGTGCTGGCGCAAAATTCCGAGCTCTTTCAGATTGTGCGTCAGGATGAGGATGCCGAGGCCCTGTGGGCCGACGTGGAGCTTGCCGCCCGGTGTGCGCTGGACGCCTTTTTGGCCATGCGCGCTGCCGAAGGGGAGCGCCTGACACAGGATTTGCTGGCGCGCGCCGACACCATCCGGCAGACGCTGCCTGTCATTGAGCAGGCCTCGCTGCGCACCTGCGAAATTTACAGGGAAAACCTCACGCTCCTGCTGCAGGAGCTTTTGGGAGAACTGCCCCTCGACGAGGGACGCGTCATCACGGAGGTCGCCCTGTATGCCGACCGCATCAACATCACCGAAGAGGTGGTGCGGCTGCGCAGCCATCTGGAGGAGCTGGAAAAGCTGCTGCGCTCGAGCACGCCCTCGGGCAGAAAGATGGATTTCCTGCTGCAGGAGATGAACAGGGAAATCAACACCATCGGCTCAAAGTCCCAAATCAAGGACATCTCGATGCTGGTGGTTGAAAACAAGGCAGAACTGGAAAAAATCAGAGAACAGGTCCAAAATCTTGAATAATCAAATGGAGGATGTATGAAACTGGTAAATATCGGCTTTGGCAACATGGTCTCCTCCTCAAGGCTGGTGGCGATTGTCAGCCCCGAGTCCGCGCCCATCAAGCGCACCGTCCAGGAGGCAAAGGACAACGGGCGCCTGATTGACGCAACCTACGGACGCCGTACCCGCGCCGTCATCATCACTGACAGCGACCATGTCATCCTGTCGGCCATCCAGCCCGAGACCGTGGCCAACCGCATGGGCGATGAGGAAGACGAGGATGAGGATGAGTAACAAAGGCAGGCTGTTTGTGCTGTCGGGCCCTTCGGGAACGGGCAAGTCCACCGTGGTGCAAAGGCTGGTGGAGTCTCATGAGCACATCCGGCTGTCGATTTCGGCCACGACGCGTGCTCCAAGGGACTATGAGACGCACGGACAGGAATATTTCTTTCTCACAAAAGAGGAATTTGAGGGCCGCATCGAGCGCGGTGAAATGCTGGAATATGCCTGCTACAACGGCAACTTCTACGGAACGCCCCTGGACAAGGTGGAACAGTGGCTTGAAGAGGGGTTTGACGTGATGCTGGAAATTGAAGTCCAGGGGGCGCGCCAGGTCAAGGCACGGATGCCCAATGCCATTCTCATGTTTTTGGTGCCTCCCAGCATGGCGGAGGCCGAACAGCGCCTAAAGGGCAGAAACAGCGAGTCGGACGAGACCTTTCGCGCCAGGATTGAGGTCTCGCGTGACGAGCTGGCCCAGGCGCAGTATTATGACTATGTCATTGTCAACACCACGGTGGAAGACACCATCTGCGACATCGAAACCATCCTGCGGGCGGAGCATCTGCGCTACTCCAACATGGAGGACTTTGTGCAGGCGCTTTTGCAGGAGATGAGGCCGTAAACGGCAGGTATTCCCTTATGCGGCAGCCGCACGGCTTGCCGGCGCGGCAGGTCGGTTTTTTTGCTCAAACACTCGGAAAGGTCGTGTATTTGTGCTTTATCCTTCTATTTATCAACTCACTCCCCACCATGAAAGCCGCTATTCGCTGGTGATTGCCGTCTCCAAGCGGGCGCGCCAGATTGCGGCGCAGGCCAAGGAGCGCGGAATCATCATCACGGAAAAGCCGGTCAAAACCGCCATCAATGAAATTGCTTCGGGAAAGGTCATTATTGTGGAATCCCAGGAGCAGGACTGAGAAAGCGCAAGAGGAGGTCGACACACTTTGTCGGCCTCCTTTGTCGAAGGAGGGAAAGCGCGTGATTGCAAAGGTTGCGCTGGACGTGAAAAGCTATCATCTGGACAGGGAGTACGACTACCGCATCCCCGAAGAGATGGAGAGCGCCCTTGTGCCGGGCATGCGCGTTGTCGTCCCCTTCGGGCGATCCAACCGCACCATGCAGGGGCTGGTGCTGTCGGTGTGCGCACAGAGCGGGCAGCAGGGCCTCAAGGATATCGAGGCCCTGCTCGACGCCGCACCCCTGCTTGACGACGCCATGCTCAAGCTGCTTTTCTTTGTCAGGGAGCGCTGCTTTTGCACGGTCTTTGACGTGCTGCGCGCCATGCTGCCGGCGGGGGTGCGCTATTCCCTGGAGGAGCGCATCACCGTCTGTACCCCTCTGCCGCCGGACCTCTCGCCGCAGGAGCGTGAGCTGATAGAGCTCATTGCAGGCATGCCGGCCCCCACCGTGCGCAAGGTGACGGCGCAGCTTGGCAAAAAGGCCTCGTCGATGCTTGCCCGGCTGATGGAGCGCGACCTGCTCAGGCCCTCCGTGGTGCGGCGCGGCCTTGCCGAGCAGACCCTGCGCCAGACGGCCTACCTTGCCGCCTCGCCAAGCCAGGTCAGCGACTACCTCTCGCGCCAGAAGGCGCAGCGCGACAAGCATGCACGCGTGCTGGAGCTGCTGCAGGGCGGGGAGATGTCTGTCGCCGAGCTGTGCTATATGGCCGGGGTGACGCGGTCGGTGGTGGCCACCCTTGAGCGGCGCGGCCTGATTGAGGTCACGCTGCGCGAACAGATGCACACCCCCTATCAGAACAAGAGCCTGACCCCGACCGGGCAGGCGCCCATCCGGCTCACACAGGAGCAGCGCCTGGCCGTGGACTCGCTTGCCGGCCTGTGCGACTCCCAAAAGCCCTGCGTGGCGCTGCTGCACGGCGTCACGGGCAGTGGAAAAACGCTGTGCTACCTCAGCCTCATCGACAAAATTCGCAGCGAGGGCGGCGGCGTCATCGTGCTGGTCCCCGAAATCGTGCTCACCCCTCAGATGACCGACCGCTTCTTCGGGCGCTACGGAAAGTCTGTCGCCGTGCTGCACAGCGGGCTGTCGGCCGGGGAGCGGCGCGACGAATGGCGCAAAATCAAGCGGGGGGAGTGCCCCATCGTGGTGGGGACGCGCTCGGCGGTTTTTGCGCCGGTGCAAAACCTGCGCCTGATTGTCATGGACGAGGAGCAGGAGTATGCCTACAAGTCCGAAAGCACGCCGCGCTACCATGCCCGCACCGTGGCAAAATACCGCGCGGCGCAGAGCGGGGCGCTGCTGCTGCTGTGCTCGGCCACACCCTCCGTGGAAAGCTACGCCATGGCAAAGGAGGGCAGATACCACCTCTTTGAGCTCAAAAACCGCTATGCCGACTTCGGCCTGCCCGCCGTGACCGTGACCAACCTGCGTGACGAGCTGGCCTGCGGCGAGTCGGCCGTCACGGGGCCGACGCTGCTGTCGGCGCTGCAGGAGACCATGGACCAGGGCAAGCAGGCCATCCTCTTTCTCAACCGCAGAGGCTACCACACTTTTTTGGGCTGCCGCCAGTGCGGCCAGGTGATTTACTGTGAGCACTGCTCCATCTCCATGACCTATCACAGCGCAAACAACCTGCTCATGTGCCACTACTGCGGCAACACCCGCCCGGTGCCGACCGTCTGCCCCAGCTGCGGCTCTGCGGCCCTGTCGCACCACGGCTTTGGGACGCAGCGCGTGGAAGAGGAGCTTTGCCGCATTTTCCCGCAGGCGCGGGTGCTGCGCATGGACCTTGACACCACCGGCACCAAAATGTCGCACGAGGAGATGCTGCTGCACTTTTCAAAAGGGGAGTATGACATCCTGCTTGGCACCCAGATGGTGACAAAGGGGCTTGACTTGCCCAACGTGGCGCTGGTCGGCGTCCTGTTTGCCGACTCGCTGCTCTTCCAGGACGATTTTCGCGCGGGCGAGCGTGCCTTCTCGCTGCTCACCCAGGTGGTGGGGCGCGCCGGACGCGCCAAAACGCCGGGCAGGGCCATCGTGGAGAGCTTTGTGCCCGACAACCGCATCATCGAGCTTGCCCGGCAGCAGGATTACAAGGCCTTTTTCCGCTCCGAGCTCGCCTTTCGCAAGGCGGCCGTCTATCCGCCCTTTTGCGACTTTTATCACATTGTCTGCTCCAGTACGCAGGCCGAGGCAGCCGAGCAGGCCATGGGATTTTTTTCAAAAAACCTGTGCCGGCTCTTTGAAAAAGAGAAAAATCATAGTATAATATTATTTCCAGCGATGCGCGCCCCCATCTATCAAATCGGGGGAAAATTTCGCTGGCGGGCAGTGCTCAAATGCCGGGACGACGCCTTTGTGCGCGCCTGCCTGTCCGAAACGCTGCGGGAGCTGCTGCGTCAGCCCGCCTTTCGCGGCGTGACCTGTACCGTTGACCTCAATCCGTATTCCATGAATTAGCGGGCGCCGATCGGCCTGTCTGGAGGTATGAAACATGGCTACAAGAAGAATCTTAAATGAGAGAACCGACAACGAAACGCTGCGCCGCAAGTGCCGCACGGTTGATGTGGTGGACGAGCGCATCCGCACCCTGCTTGACGATTTGGCCCAGACCATGTACGAGGCCAACGGCGTCGGCCTTGCCGCGCCGCAGGTGGGCGTGCTGCGCCGCGTGGTGGTGGTCGACGTGTGCGACGGAAGCGGGCTGTTTGAGCTTGTCAACCCGGTCATTGTCGAGCAGAGCGGCACCCAGGACGACATCGAGGGCTGCCTTTCCATCACCAACCTCAACGGGACGGTGCGCCGCCCCCTCGACATCACGGTGCGTGCGCTCGACCGCAACGGGCAGGAGAAGACCTATCACGCCCACGGCTATCTGGCGCGCGCCATGTGCCACGAAATCGACCATCTCGACGGCATCCTTTTCACCGACCGCGCCACCGACCTCTTCCGGCCCGACGGGAAATAGCCGTCCACTGATCAATCGCACTTTTTCAAAATTTTTACCAAAGGCCGCCAAAGCAGGGCGGCGCCCAGCATGCGCGCCGTCCCGACGGCGTTTGACCTTACTTCTGAAAGGAGGCACTTGCCCCGATGAAGATCGTCTTTATGGGAACGCCGGAGTTTGCCGTCCCTTCGCTGACGGCTCTGTTTGAGGCGGGCCATGAGATTGCCGCCGTGTTCACCCAGCCGGACAAGCCGGTGGGCCGCAAGCAGATTCTCACGCCGCCCGCCGTCAAGGTGGAGGCGCAGCGCCTCGGGCTGCCCGTCTATCAGCCGGAGACCTTCAAAAACAGGGCCTGCGAGCCCCTGCTCAGGGAGCTTGCGCCAGAGCTTATCGTGGTGGTGGCATACGGGAAAATCCTGCCCCGCCATGTGCTGACCCTTCCCGTGCACGGCTGCATCAACCTGCACGGTTCGCTGCTGCCCAAATACCGGGGCGCCGCCCCCATCCAGTGGTCCATCATCAACGGCGAGGCGCAAAGCGGCGTCACCACCATGTATCTGGCAAGCGGCGTCGACACGGGCGACATGATTTTAAGCGCCGCCACCCCCATCGGGGAATACGAGACCTACGGGGAGCTGCACGACAGGCTTGCCGTGCTTGGCGCGCCGCTTCTGGTGGAGACGGTGCGCCGGATAGAGCAGGGAAGTGCGCCGCGCACTCCGCAGGACGAGGCGCAGGCCAGCTATGCCCCCATGCTCGACAAGACCATTTCCCGGCTGGACTTTTCAAAGCCTGCCCGCCAGCTCTCCAAGCTGATTTGCGGAACCAACCCCTGGCCCGTGGCCAATACCCTTTATGAGGGGAAGCTGCTGAAAGTCTATGCCGCGCTTGTGGGCGGGCCCTCAACGGCTGCGCCGGGCTTTGCCGTGCAGCATGCCGACGGGATTTGCGTCGCCTGCGGCGACGAGACCTCCCTGCTGCTGACCGAGGTCCAGCTCGAGGGCGGCAAGCGCATGGGCGCGGCGCAGTTTCTGGCAGGGCACCCCATGAAGGAGCCGGTTTTGCTGGGAGAGGGCTAAAGGCGCCCTCTGCCGCCCAATTTTTCAAGATAACAGGAGGATTTGCCTTGTTTTTTGACAGCTATTATTTTACCCTTGTCATCCCCGCCATTTTACTGGCGCTTTTTGCCCAGGCAAAGGTGCAGTCCGCCTTTGCAAAATACAGCCAAATCCGCAGCCTGCGCGGCCTGACCGGGCGCGAGGCCGCCCAGCGCATCCTGCTTGCCAACGGCATCACCGACGTGCGCTTTGAGCACGTCGCCGGCAAGCTGACCGACCACTACGACCCGCGCGAAAACGTCATCCGGCTTTCGGACGCCGTGGACGACTCCACCTCGGTGGCGGCCATTGGCGTTGCCGCCCATGAGGCGGGGCATGCCGTGCAGTATGCCACGGGCTATGCGCCCATCCGTCTGCGTGCCGCCATCATCCCCGTGACCCAGCTTGGCAGCCAGCTTTCGGTCCCCCTGATTTTGCTGGGCGTCTTCATGAGCAGCCAAAACCTTATCAACTATGGCATCCTTTTGTTTGCCACCGTGGCCCTGTTCCAGCTTGTCACCCTGCCTGTGGAGTTCAACGCCAGCGCACGCGCGCTGCGCGCCATCGACGCCTCAGGCCTTCTGACCGGAGAGGAGCTTTCCGGCACCCGCAAGGTTCTGTCGGCCGCTGCCATGACCTATGTGGCCGCCCTTATTACGTCTTTGGCACAGCTGCTTCGGCTTGTGCTGCTCTTTGGAGGTGGACGAGATCGAGATTAACGCCCGTGAGGCGGCCTGTCAGGCGCTGATGCGCTATGAAAAAAGAGGGACCTTTCCCGCGACAACGCTCGAAGAGCTCTACCGCAGCAATGCGATGGAGCGGCGGGAGCGCGCCCTTTCGGCTGAGCTCACATACGGAACGCTGGAAAAGCTGCTTCCCATCGATTATTTCCTGGAAACCGTTTCCTCCCGTCCCGTCGCGGCGCTGGATACGCCGGTGCGGGCTCTCTTGCGCCTCGCGGCCTACCAGATCCTCTATCTGGACAGAATCCCCGACCACGCCGCCGTCAACGAGGCGGTGGAGATGGCCGAGCGTATGAGTCCGCGTGCCAAGGGCTTTGTCAACGGCGTGCTGCGCAACCTGGCCCGTCAAAAGGAGCTGCTCTTCCTGCCGGAGGGCGGTCAGCCTGACAAGCTCTCGCTGCGCTTTTCCATCGCCCAGCCCCTGGTGGAGATGCTCATGCAGCAGTATCCCGACCTTTATCGCGACATCCTGCCCGGCCTTGACACCAGGGCCCCGCTCTCGCTTTTTGTCAACGCCGCCATCTCCTCCTCCGAGGAGGTGGGGCGCCTGACCGGCGCCATTGAGACAAAGACCCCCGGCTGCATGCTGCTGCCCGGCGGGGAAGTGACAACGCTCGACGGGTTTGCCCAGGGCGCCTTCTTTGTCGTGGGCCGCAGCTCGGCCTTTGCCGTGCAGGCTGCCGCCCCCAAAAGCGGAGAGATTGTGCTGGATTTGTGCGCCTCCCCGGGGGGAAAGAGCTTCCTGTGTGCCTCGCTCATGCTCGACCAGGGCAATATCTTGGCCTTTGACGTCTCGGAATACAAGATTGAGCTCATCCGGCAAAGCGCCGAGCGGCTTGGCTTTTCCAGCGTCCTTGCGGCAACCAGCGACGCCACCAACTACAACCCCATGCTGCGCGAGGTGGGCGA
>DVNV01000096.1 GCA_018714125.1 Candidatus Galloscillospira excrementipullorum | reverse complement strand
CATCCACCACCATGACCTGCGGGGAGAGCGTACGCAGCGCAAGCTCCATGCCCTGCGCTTTGGGAAGGCCGGACAGCACCTCCGTCACGGCGCCCAGGTCAAAGGGATGTCCCGGTTCCCCGGCAATCTCGGCGCGCTCGTCGATAACAGCAACCCTCAGGCGGCGCAGCGCCAAAAGCCGGCACAGGTCGCGCAGCATGGTGGTCTTTCCGCAGCCGGGCGGCGCCACAAGCAGCGTGGGCAGCACCCGGCCCTTTTGCAAGACCACCTCCAAAAGCTCCCGGGCCGCACCGCGCTGCTCGCGCGCAATGCGCAGGTTGATGGCACTGAGGTTGCGAAAGCCCACCACTTCCCCGTTTTCCGTCACCGCCTCGCCGCACAGCCCCGCGCGGCAGCCGCAATAGGTGACAAAGCCCTGCCGGATTTCCTGTGCGCGCGCATAAACCGAGCTGCGGCACAGCTTCAGATAGACCTGCTCCAGCTCGTCTTTGCTCAGTGAAACCGGCCGGTCGCACACCTCCGACGCGCCGCCCTGGGACGACAGGAAGAAGGTCTTTCCCTCCAGGGTGAGCGTACAGGGCCGGTCCACGCGCAGCCGCAGCTCCGTTATCCCGGCGCACTGCCCGGACGGGAGCGCCTGCACGGCGTGCCGGACACGCGCCGGCACAAGCTCCAAAATGGCGCTCATCTGTTGGTCCATCGGTCTTTCCCCCAGTCCTTACGTTTGTTCCTTGCCGTTTGTTTGCTAATTCTTATGCCTGTTTGTCCCACCATAGAACCGCACTTTTTGGGACAAACAGGCGCCCCGGAGAAAACGGGGCTCTTCATGCGCGCCGCTCCCCCTTTTGCGCACCGGGAAAAGGGCAAAAAAGCCGGGCGCAGGGGGAAACTCCCCTGCGCCCGGCTTTCCCGAGCATTTTGCTATCCGTTTAATTTTTGTGCCAGCAGCTTGTTGAAAAGCTGCGGATTTCCCTTGCCCTTGCTGCGCTTCATGCACTGGCCCACCAAAAAGCCCAGCACATTGGTCTTGCCGCCGTAGTAGTCCTGCACGGGGCCGGCGTTTGCCGCCAGCACCTCTTCGACAATGCCCAAAAGCGCCTGCTCGTCGTTGACCTGGGCAAGCCCCTTCTCCTCGACGATGACGCCGGGCGCCTTTCCGGTGGACAGCATTTCGTCAAACACCGTCTTGGCCGAGGTGGAGGAAAGCGTGCCCTTTTGGGTCAGCACAATGAGCTCGCACAGGGCGGCCGGGTCGATGACCAGCGACGCAACGGTGCAGCTCCTCTCGTTTTGCAGCTTGGCGATGTCTCCCAAAATCCAATTGCAGATTTGCTTGGCAAGGGAGGCGTCCTTCTCCAGGCAGGCCTCAAAAAAGGCGGCCTTGTCCTTGTCGGTGGACAGCATCGAGGCCTCGTAGGGCGTCAGCCCGTTTTCTTTCCAGTAGCGCTCATACTTGGAGAGCGGCAGCTCCGGCAGGCTCTCGCGAATCGACTGCACATACGCCTCATCGAGACGGATGGGCACAAGGTCGGGCTCGGGGAAGTAGCGGTAGTCCTGCGCATCCTCCTTGGAGCGCATGGACAGGCTCTCGCCCCGGTCGTCGTCCCACCGGCGGGTCTCCTGCTCGATGTGGCCCCCGGCCTCCACCACTTCAATCTGGCGCTTAATCTCATACTCGATACCGCGCACCGCACCCGAGAAGGTGTTGACGTTTTTCATCTCCACGCGGTTGCCGAGCTGGTCGCTGCCCGCCGGACGGATGGAGACGTTGACATCGCAGCGGATGTTGCCCTCCTGCATGCGGCAGTTGCAGATGCCAAGGCATTCCAGCACCGCCTTGAGAGCCTCCAGATAGGCCCTTGCCTCTTCGGGGGAGTGCATGTCGGGCTGGCTGACAATTTCGATGAGCGGGATGCCGCATCGGTTGAAGTCGACCAGGGTGCCGGAGAAGCGGTTGTCGTGCAGCAGCTTTCCGGCGTCCTCTTCGATGTGGATGCGGCGGATGCGCACCGTCTTTTTGTCCTCCCCCACATAAAAGGAAATCTCTCCGTTTTCGCACAGGGGGATGTCATACTGGCTGATTTGATAGGCCTTGGGCAGGTCGGGATAAAAGTAGTTCTTGCGGTCGTGCTTGGTCTCCCTGTTGATGGTGCAGCCGCAGGCAAGGCCCATGCGCACGGCGTATTCCACCACCTTTTTGTTTAAGGTGGGCAGCGTGCCGGGCAGGCCGATGCAGATGGGGCAGCACTGGGTGTTGACCTGTGCGCCGTAGTCGGTCTTGCAGCCGCAGAAAATCTTGGTCTTTGTATTGAGCTCGGCGTGCATTTCAATGCCGATCACTGCTTCGTATTTCATGGTTCCCCTCCTCACAGTTTGGGGCATGTCCAGCCCAGGCCGGTGGCCTGCTCAAAGGAATAGGCCACGTTGTAAAGCAGCTCTTCGGAAAACTTCCTGCCGATGAGCTGCATGCCCATGGGAAGCCCCTCCACGGTGCCGCAGGGCAGCACCAGCGCGGGCAGCTCAACCATGTTGATGCTCACGGTGCAGATGTCCGACAGATACATGGCAAGCGGGTCGCTCTCCTTCTCCCCGAGACGGAAGGCCACGGTGGGCGAGGCGGGGGTCAGCAGCACGTCGCAGCGCTCAAAGGCCTCGTCATAGATCTGCTTGAGCTTGACGCGCATGAGCTGCGCACGCTTGTAGTAGGCGTCGTAATAGCCCGAGGCCAGCACATAGGTGCCCAGCATGATGCGGCGGCGCACCTCGGGGCCAAAGCCCTCGCTGCGGCTCTTGAAATACAGGTCGACCAGCCCGTCGTAATGCTCGGAGCGGTAGCCGTATTTCACGCCGTCAAAGCGCGCCAGATTGGAAGAGGCCTCGGCCGACGACACGATGTAGTAGGTCGGCAGGGCATACTGCGCAAAGGGCAGCTCCACTTCCACAAGCTGCGCCCCCATGCGCTGATACTGCTGCGCGGCCTCCATGATGCAGGCGCGCACGCCAGGGTCGATGCCCTCGCCGAAAAACTCCTTGGGAAGCCCGATGCGCAGCCCCTTGACGTCCACCCTGAGGTCGGGGGCAATGGGCTTTCTTGAAATGCGGGCGCTGGTGGAATCCATCTCGTCGGGCCCGGCCAGAAGGTCAAAGAGCATGGCATTGTCCCTGACGCAGCGCGTCATGGGCCCAATCTGGTCGAGCGAGGAGCCGAAGGCCACCAGCCCGTAGCGCGAGACGGCGCCGTAGGACGGCTTGAGGCCCACAATGCCCGTGATGCAGGCGGGCTGACGAATCGAGCCGCCGGTATCGCTTCCCACGGCGAAGGGAGCCTGCGCCGCCGCCACCGCCGCCGCCGAGCCGCCCGAAGAGCCGCCCGGGACGCGATTCAGGTCGTAGGGATTCCTGGTCTTTTGAAAGGCCGAATTCTCACAGGAGGAGCCCATGGCAAATTCGTCGAGATTGGTCTTTCCCAAAATGGGCATGTGGCTTTGCTTCATGCGGGTGATGACCGTGGCGTCGTAAGGCGGAACAAAATTATAGAGCATCTTGGACGCGCAGGTGGTGAGCACCCCTTCGGTGCAGATGTTGTCCTTGATGGCAATGGGAAGGCCCGCCAGGGGCGGCAGCTGCTCGCCCCTGGCCACCAGGGCGTCGACCTCGTCGGCCTGCGCCCGTGCCGAGTCGGGCAAAAGGGTCAGAAAACTCTTGACCTTGTCCTCCACCGCGTCGATGCGGGAGAGGAAGCTGTCGGTCACTTCGCGCGCCGACACCTCTTTTTTGACAATGAGCTCATGCAGCTCATGTCCCATCTTTTCATACAATTCCATGGCCGCTCCCCCTATTCTTCCATCACGCGGGGCACCAGCACGCAGCCGGCCTCCCTCGCGGGCGCATTCTGCAGCACCGCCTCCCTCGGCATCGAGGGGGTGGGCACGTCTTCCCGAAAGATGTTGCTTTGCTCTGCCAGGTTGACCGAAAGCCCCGACAGGTCCACCTGCTGGAGCTGGGCCACCATGTCCACGATGCTCTCCATATCCTGCGCCAGCTTGTCAAACTGCTCTTCCGGTATCTCAATGCGGGCCAGACGGGCAACATGCCGGATTTCGTCATGCGTGATTTTCATTTCCGAGTCCCTCCCAGTAAATTCATGAGCGCCGCTTCGTCCAGCAGGGGAATTTGAAGCTCCTGCGCCCGAACCAGTTTCGAGCCGGCGTCCTCGCCGACCACGACATAGCTTGTCTTTTTGGAAACGCTGCCTGTCACCTTGCCGCCCTTTTGCTCGATGAGGGCCTTTGCCTGCTCCCGCGTGAGCGTGGGCAGGGTGCCGGTCAGCACAAAGGTCTTTCCAAGCAGCGCCGCTTCCTTCACGGTTTGCTCCTGCGTCATGTCGACACCAGCGGCCGCAAGCCGCGCGAGTTGACTTTGCGTCTGCCTGTGAGAAAAAAAGGCCAGCACGCTTTGCGCCATTTCCTCTCCCACGTCGGGCACGGCGGTCAGCTCCTCGAAGGTGGCCCGGCGCAGCTTGTCCATGCTGCCGAAGGTCTCGGCAAGCTGCCTTGCGCTGCGCTCGCCGATGTGGCGGATGCCAAAGCCGTAGAGCAGGCGTGCAAGCCCTCTCCCCTTGCTTTGCTCAATGGCCGCCACCAGCTTGGCCGCCGACTTCTCGCCCTTGCGCTCAAGCGCCGCAATCTGCGGGGCCGAAAGGTCATACAAATCGGCAATCGAGGTGATGAGCCCCGCACGGACAAACTGCTCGGACGACTGCTCCCCCATGCCCTCAATATCCATGGCGCCGCGCGAACAGAAGTGGGTGATGTTTCTGACAAGCTGCGCCGGACAGTCCGGATTGGTGCAGCGCACGGCCGCCTCCTGCCCGTCGTCGAGCACCGGCTCTCCGCAGGAGGGGCACACGGTCGGAAAGGAAAATTCCCGCTCACTGCCGTCACGCTTGGAAAAATCCACTTCCACGATTTCGGGGATGATTTCACCCGCCTTGCGCACGCGCACAATGTCCCCGATGCGGATGTCCTTTTGCGCGATAAAATCCTTGTTGTGCACCGTGGCGGCGCGCACCGTGCTGCCCGAGAGCTGCACCGGCTCGAGCACGGCCGTCGGCGTCAGCACGCCGGTGCGGCCCACGTTGACCACGATGTCCAGCAGGC
>DVNV01000095.1 GCA_018714125.1 Candidatus Galloscillospira excrementipullorum | reverse complement strand
GCCCTGTTTTTTGAAGGGCGCAAACCGCGCCCTTCAAAAAACAGGGCGCTGCGGCTGGTCAGTCGAGCGGACGCAGGGGCTTGCAGACAAAAAAGTCGAGCCTTGCCTTAAGCAGGCGGTTGGTGTGGGCGGGGCGCAGCACCAGCGCCGTATCGGCGCCGTTTCCGGTGCCGCCGACGGCGATGATCTGACGCCCCGGCACGATGACGCCCGCATCTGCGGCGATGGCCGAGGCCTCGACGCACACCTTGGTGCCCTGGCCGAACAGGCGCAGGGTGTGTGCCACGATTTCCACGGGATAGGTGCCGCCAAAGGTGTTGCTCAGGCTGCGTTCGGCGCCGCTCAGAGGGTGCGCCGCCGTGCACACCGGAATGCCGAGCTGCTCGTAGCGCCGGCGCTTATCCTGCGGCATCTCGTTTTGCCCGTCCTCCAAAAACCCGTAGGCATGCGAAACGATGACAGGGCGCAGCCCCGTCAAATCCTGCTCGAGAACGCAGTCGGCCACGACGCCGGTGGTGGAGGCGATGACAATGGTTTCAATGCCGAGCTCGCGGGCGGCCGCAAGTGCGAGTTCCACGGTGCGCTGCGTATTGTGCGGGCCGGGCGTCTCGAAAAGGGTGGTGGAAATGGTCATGAAAAACGCTCCTTTGGATTCTAAAATCGGTTTGGGTTTCTCTCATACGGCAGGGGGAAAGCGCAAGCGGCGGGCCTCACAGGGCTCTGTGGGGAAAAGAGGGGGCCAGGGCGGCCTGCCGGAGGTCTTTTTTGAAAAATATCCGGGGAAGGCCAATCAAGACTGCGCTGGGGCCCACAGCAGCCGGTTTTGGGAGAAGGCGGCCGTCATGCAGCCGGTGTCGAGCAGGTAAGCAAGATAAGAGCGCAGGGTGGAGCCCACCAGGACATATTGATTGAAGTCCATCTCAAGCCCGTAGTGAGTAAACAGGAGGCACAGCAGTTCCTCAAAGGTGGCGGGCTCCCCGTGGGAAAGCGTGGGGATGAGGTGCAGCAGCTCCTCGATTTTCTGCCGGTTTTGGGCGGCGAGCGGGGCGATGTCGGTCACGGGCTCGGCGTGGGAGGGCACAAAGAGGGAAGCCTCCATGGCGCACAGGCTGTCGAGCGAGTTCAAATAGGCCTCGACGTCGTAGACAAAGGAGACGTGATACTTTTCAAGCGTTGCACCACCCACCAGGGCGTCTGCGGCGAAGACCACGCCGTCGTCGGTGCGAAAACCTACCATGTCAAAGAAATGGCCGGGCAGGGGAAAGCTTGAAAGCCCCTGCGGCAGGACGTCGGGCGTGAGGGGCAGCGCCTCGCTGGGCTGCGCCATCAGGAATTTGTTTCGCAGCGCCTTGGGCGGGTAGCCCCCGTAAAGAAAGGAGGGCTCGAGAATGGGAGTGCGCGTAAAGGCCGCCTCCAGCCCCGCCGCGTAAAGAGGGCAGCCGGTGCGTGCGGCCAGCAGGTTGTTTCCGCCGATGTGGTCGGCGTTGGAATGGGTGCTGTAAACGGCGCGCAGACGCCAGCCCTGCTCCTCAAAGCGGCGCAGCGCCTTTTTTCCGGCCTCCTTGTCGTTGCCGCTGTCAATGAGGACCGCCTCGTCGGGTGCGGTGCGGTAGACGCCCATCTTGGCGGGGCAGTCGATATAAAAGGTGTTGTCGCCCACCTGGTGCAGCTCATACATCGCAAATTCCTCCTTTTGTCAATCGGTTGATTCCAAAATAAAACGCCAGGGACGCTGCCGGTCTTCCGGGGAGGCATAGCCGATGCCCACGCGCGGCGCCCCCGCTACGCGGCAGCGCAGGCCGTCGTCCTCCAGCCACAGCTCGGGGGAGCTTACGGCGTCCTGCCCGTTGAGCGTTCCCGTAATCTGCAGGGCCTTGGTCAGCTTGCCGGGGCCTTCTGCCGTCAGACAGGCGCGCACCAGCGCGGCCTGCGGCTGTCCCTCGCGTCCGGTGACAACGTTGAGCATCCAGTGGATGCCGTAGCACAGATAGACGTAAAGCGTGCCGGGAGGGCCGTAAAGCACCTCGGTGCGCCGGGTGCGTCCGCGGTGGGCATGACAGGCGGTGTCCTGCTCGCCGCGATAGGCCTCGGCCTCGCTGATGCGCAGGCGCAAAATGCCGTTTTGCGTGCGGTGTGCAATCAGCTTGCCCGGCAGGTCGGGGGCCACCTCCAGCACGTCGCGGGCGAAAAAGTCGCGCGTAAGGCGCAAAAGCTCTCCCATCGAAAAGCTCTCCTTTTCTGGCCCAGAGGGCGGCCTGCAGCACACGGGCGGCCCTCATGCGGCTTTTTATAATACATCATCATATAAAAAAGAAAAAGACTTGTCAAACCTGCGGTATAAAGAAATCCAAAAGCGGTCAAACTGTTGTCACAAGGCAGTTTCTCTTTTTTCGGGGCTGCCGCTTGGAAGGAGTGATTTTGAAATGGCAAGACCCAAAAGGCTTGGCTTTCGCAAAAAGAGCATCCCCATGACGGCGCTGCTCCTGGCGGGGGCCTTTGCGGCGGGCAGCGCCACCTTTTTGGCCGTACACGATTCGGTGGTGCCGGAGGATGCGACGGTGCAGGAGTACAGACTGGAGATGCCCTCCCCTGCAGGCAGCAGCGTGACGGTGCCCGACGGGCAGCAGCCTCAGGAGGAGGCGCAGGAGCAGCAGCCTCAGGAGCAGGCGCAGGAACAGCAGCCTCAGGAGCAGCAGGAGCTGGTCGCGGTTGACCCCGGCACCCCCTCCACACAGCAGGAGCAGCCGGAGCCCGACGAATTGGCGCAGGAGGCTGTGTCGGCCTCGGCCTCGAATGACACCCAGGTCTCGAGGCTCTATGTCAGGCCGGTGGACGGGGAGATTGTCAAGCCCTGGTCGGACGGGGAGCTGGTCTTCAGCGAGACGCTGGGCGACTATCGTGTGCACAACGGCATTGACATTGCGGCCTCGGTGGGCACCAAGGTGCGCGCCATGGCCGACGGCGTGATTGCAGACATCTACGACGACGACCTGCTGGGCCGCGTGGTGGAGATTACCCATGCCGACGGCACGGTGGGCCGCTACTGCAACCTGCAGCAGGCGGGGCTTTCGGGCATCACGGCGGGCGCCTCGGTCAAGATGGGCGACGTCATCGGCGGCGTGGGCGAGAGTGCGCTGGGAGAGAGCGGTGAGCAGCCGCACCTGCATCTGGAAGTGGAGCGTCAGGGGCAGCACATCGACCCGCAGCAGCTTTTTGAGTAAAAAAAGGGCCTTTCGGACAACCTGTCCGAAAGGCCCCCTTTTTTTGCGTTTGCCTGCCGGAGGGCAGGGGATGCCGGCGCTTTTTTACCGGTTCAGGAAGTCTATGGCATACTGGGCGTAAAAAGCGGCCGACATGGGCAGGGCGTCTTCATCAATCTGGAAGTTTCCGGCGTGATGGGGAACGTCGCTGCCCTTTTCGGGGTTGCCGATGCCCACAAAGGCGATGAGGGAATCGGGCACCTTTTCCATCATGAAGGAGTAGTCCTCTCCGCCCATCTGGAGCGGGAAGAGCGCCACGGCCTGCTCGCCGAACAGCTTTTTTGCGACGTCTGCCGCAAACTGAGAGGTGGCCTCCGGGTTGACGCAGGGCAGCGTGATGGCGCGCACGTCGACCGCCTCGGCCTCGCAGCGATAGGCTGCCGCCGTGTCGCGGATGACGCGCCACATGACGTCGGGCACCTGACGGAAGATGTCGGGGTCAAAGCAGCGCACGGTGCCCTCAATGGTGGCCTCGCTGGCGATGACGTTCCAGCGCGTGCCGCTCTCAATCCTTCCCACGGTGATGACAAGCGGCGCAAGGGCGGTAAACTCCCTGCTGACCAGCGACTGCAGGTTGAGAACGATGGCGCTGGCCGCAAGGCCGGCATCAACCCCTTCGTGGGGCAGGGCGCCATGGCCTGGCTTGCCGATGATTTTGTATTTGAAAATGTTGGCTGCCGCCATGCGGGGGCCGGCCTCCACCGAGATGGTGCCGCTTTTGACGCCGCTCCACAGGTGGATGCCCAGCGTGCCGTCCACGCCGTCAAGCAGGCCGGCTTCAATCATGGCAGGCGCGCCCACGGCAATTTCCTCGGCCGGCTGGAAAAGCAGCCGCACGACGCCCGAAAACTGGTCGCGGCACTCGCTGAGAATGCGCGCGGCGCCCAGCAGGGAGGCCGTATGCCCGTCGTGCCCGCAGGCGTGCATGAGGCCGTCAACCTTGGATTTGTAGGGCACGTCGTTGATTTCCTGAACCGACAGGGCGTCCATGTCGGCGCGCAGGGCAACGGTTTTGCCCTTTCCTGTGCCGGTGCCTTCGATGTCGACCGCCACGCCGGTCTTGCAGACGATGTTGGGGGAAAGGCCCATGACCTTGAGCTCCTCGGCCACGCGGCGGGAGGTGTTGTACTCCTCCCCGCTCGCCTCGGGGTTTTGATGGAATTCGCGGCGCAGTGCAATCATGTAGTCCTTGTACTTCTGAGCAAGTGTCACGGTTTTTTCCATTGTGCCGGGCCTCCTTTGAAAAATGTTTTTTGGGCGGCAATAAGCGCAAACGCCCTCACGGTTCAAAACAGCCGGGGGCCTTTGGCTGTGTGCTGCCGACTTTGCCTTGCATTGTAGCATGTGCGTCCGCCGCCTTCAAGGGCAGGGTGCCGCTTTTTTTGAGGTTTTTCATGCGTCTTACTGGGCAGCGCCCCAGCCGATGTCAAGAGGCGTGTGCAGACGCCGGTGCTTGAGCAGGGGAAGCCCGGTTCTCGCGGCAAATTCGCGCACGCAGTCTTTGACCGGCTTTTTCATGTTGTCGTTGTAGACGATGGCGTCCACCCCGCCGCGCACCGTTTCAAGCGCGTGGGACAGAAAATCAAGGCCGCGCTGCCCCGTGTAATCGCCGCCCACAAGCCAGACGGTGGGCAGGAAGTGCCCGATGGAGATGGGCAGCTCCTGCTGAAGCAGGGTTTTTGAGTAGGTGTCGTCAAAATGGATGCCGCCCAGGCACAAAATGACCTTGGGCCTGTCATCCTGGTCAAAGACGCGCAGCAGGGCGTTTGCCAAAACGCCTGCGGCGGCCCTGTTTTTGAGAGTTTCCGGCTCGCTGCCGATTTCAATGTCAAAAATGGGCACGGGGAAGGCCTCAATCAGGGCGGGGTCGCTGCCGTGGATGGCGCCCGACCAGTGGGTGGCCTCGGTGTGGGTGGAGAAGTCGTCAAGCCCGGCGTCCACGCGTCCGCGCTCGATGGCGACGGCGAGATTTCTCAAAAAAACGGGGTCGCTTGGCGCAAAGTGGCCGGTCGTCACGTTGCCGATGGTGTGCACCGTGAGCACCTTGTCGGGGGCGTTGGCCCCTCCGTGCCAGTTGATGTAGCCGGCCACGTCGTAGTCTGCGAAGTTCTTGTTTGCCATGGGCAGATAGGTCTCGTAGCGGTGGCTGAAATAGTAGGCGCAGCTGACAAAGTCAAAGCGGTTGCCGGCGGCGTCGGTAAAGGTGTAGGCGGGCATGCCGTCCACCACAAGCCCGCTCTCGGAAAGGGGAAGCGTGTCTTTGAGCGCCGCGAGCACGCCTGAGGCCACCTCGTCAAGCGAGGGGTCGGGACAAAAGAAATAGACGGCTTTTTTCATGTCTCATCACTCCTTTTCCACTGTTTTGACAGTATATCACACCGCAGCGCGGTTGTAAAAGGGGGGTCAAAGTGGTATACTGATTACAGATTGTACCGAAACAACCTGCACGGGTCGGAGGCGATATCGGGCCCTTCTGACGTGTGGTTTGAATGCAAGAAGGAGGAAATATTTTGGAACAGCAACAGCCAAACTGGCAGGATATTTTTAGAGGTATGCGCACGCCGCGTCCGCCGCGTGCGTCAAAGCCCGCAAGGCAGGTGCGCCACGGCGAGCTCAAGGCGGCCCTGATTGCGCTGCTGTTTGCCCTGGGCCTGTTTTACGTTTCGCTGCCCGCCATCAACCTGCATGCCGAGGAGTTTTACTCCTACATCGGCATGGTGCTTTTTGTCTACACGCTGGTGAGAATCCCGCTCGTGGTGCGCAGCAGATGGCACCGTGTGGAGGAGCAGGGCTCGGTCAAGGGAAAAGTCCGGGCAACGCTGCCCCTGCTTTTCCCCATGTATATCCTGGCCGTCCTCATCGTGATTGCGGGCGTTGGCTCGCTGTTGGGAGCGCCCATCCTGCGCGCTTCGGACTACAGCTCCCTCATCACGGTGGAGGAGGGGGAGTTTACGCAGGACGTGGGCGCCGTGACCTATGACCAGATCCCTTTGCTGGACAAGGACAGCGCCGAAAAGCTGGGCGACCGCAAGCTGGGCACCCTGGCCGACATGGTCAGCCAGTTTGAGGTGGCCGACGACTACACCCAAATCAACTACCTTGGACGTCCCGTGCGTGTGACGCCCCTGCTCTACGGCGACATGTTCAAGTGGTTCAACAACCGCGCCGACGGCCTGCCGGCCTACCTGCTCATCGACATGATCACGCAGGAGGTGGAGGTGGTGCGCCTGTCTGACCTGGGGGAGGGCGGCATCAAGTATTCGGAGAGCGAGCCCTTTTTCCGCAACGTCTACCGCACGCTGCGTTTTCAGTATCCCACCTACCTCTTCGGGCAGGTCAGCTTTGAGATTGACGAAAACGGCATCCCCTACTGGGTGGCCTCCCGCGTGGTCAAGCGCATCGGCCTCTTCGGAGGGGAGGATGTGGAAGGTGCCGTGCTGCTCAACGCCATCACGGGGGAGAGCGAATACTACCCCGTGGCGGAAGTCCCCTCCTGGGTGGACAATGTCTACAGCCCCAGCCTGCTGATTGCCCAGTATGACTACTACGGCAAATATTCCGGCGGCTTTTGGAATGCGACCTTCGGCCAGCGCAACGTGGTGATGACCACAGACGGCTATAACTATCTTGCCATCAACGACGACGTGTATATGTATACCGGCGTCACCTCCGTGGGGCGCGACGAGTCCAACGTGGGCTTTATCCTGAGCAACCAGCGCACCAAGGAGACAAAGTTTTATCCCATCGCCGGCGCCGAGGAATACTCTGCCATGCGCTCGGCCGAGGGCGAGGTGCAGCATCTGGAGTATACCGCAACCTTCCCCCTGCTGCTCAACATCGGCAATCAGCCGACCTATGTGATCGCCCTCAAGGATGAGGCGGGCCTTGTCAAGATGTATGCCATGGTCAACGTCAGCCGCTATCAGATTGTGGGGGCAGGCTCCTCCATTGCCGAAACCGAGCAGAATTACCTGCGGCTGCTCAAGGACAACAACCTCTATGACGGCGAGGTCGACACCCTGCCGCCCTCCGACGGGGAGCAGGCCGAGACCGAGGTGACGTCGGGCGTCATCGCAGATATCCGCTCCGCCGTGCTCGAGGGCACCACCATGTACTACCTGCGCCTTGAGCAGGGGGAGACCTACTATGTGGTGTCCGCGGCGCGCAACCCCTATGTGATTTTGCTCAACGTCGGCGACGAGGTCGAAATCACCCACGAAAAAGACGCGGCCATGCCAAACGTGACCTCCATTGAAAAAATCTCATAACGCCTGAGCGTTCAAACCATCTCCTCCAAGCAGGGAGCGCCTGGCCGCCGGGCAGGAGGGGAAAAGGCGCTGGCCCAAAGACGGAACAAAACAATCGGGAGCGATGCCGGCAAGAGGGCATCGCTCCCGATTTGTGCAAAAGGGCCGCCAGGCGGCTGTCAGGCAAAAAACAAGGAGACGGCGCAGTATACCAGAAGCAGCGCCATCACGGTGTTGACCGTCTTGGCGTGTGAGGAAAAGAGCCACCGGAACACCGAACCAAAGGCCGACCAGCACAGGGTAAAGAAAAACCCGATGAAGGCGAGCAGAAGGGCAAATCCCGTCAGGGCCAGAGGTTGTCCCTGATAATATGGGAGGATATAGGCCTCCATGGACATGATGCAGTAGATGTAAATTTTGGGATTGATGAATTGCAGGAGCAGACCGGAGACAAACCCGTCGTGGGAATGGTTTTCCTCAAGGCTGTCGCCGCTGCGGAAGGTCTCCCATGCAAGGTACAGCATATATCCCGCGCCGACAATCAGCATGGGCATTTTGATTTTTGGAATCAGAGCCGACAGCATGCTGCAAAAGGCCGTGCACAGCAGCATCACAATGGAAAAGCCGACGCCGATGCCGAAGTTGAAGGGGAGTGCGGCAAAAAAGCCCTTTCGGCTTCCGTTGGACATGGACATGATGTTGTTCGGGCCGGGCGTTACTGCCGTCACCACCGCATAGGTTAAAAACGAAAACCAACTGAACACAATTGACAGCCTCCTGTTTGGATGATAAGATAAAGTTGAAAATTCCGATATATCGGATTTCTTGTATATAATACTATAAATACAATATATTGTAAACGCCTTTTGGAGGAAACGGGATATGGATGTGACAAATGTTGTTGCCGGCAACATCAGGGCCATTCGGGAGCAAAAAAAGCTGACCCTGGATGCCGCCTCGGCGCTGACCGGCGTTTCCAGAAGCATGCTTGCCCAGATAGAGAAGGGCGATGTCAACCCGACCATTTCGGTTTTGTGGAAAATTGCAAACGGCTATAAGGTTTCCTTTACGTCGCTGCTGGAAAAAAAGACGGATGAGGTCAGGGTTATCCGGCAGGCGGAACAGACGCCATTGGAAGAGGACGGGGGAAGGTATCTGAACTATCCCATTTTTGCCTTTGACGAAACGACGCTGTTTGAAACCTACCGCATTGTGATAAAGCCCTCGGGGACGCTGTCGGCACAGCCGCACCTGAAGGGCTCGGAAGAGTATATCACGGTGTTTGCCGGAGAGGTTGAAATCGAGGTTGCGGGGGAGAGGTTTTTTCTTTCCAAGGGGGATTCCATTCGTTTTTTGGCCGATGTGCCGCACGCCTATCGCAACGTGGGCGCCGACACCGCCGAGCTCAGCATGCTGATTTTTTACCGCAAGGGGTGAAATGACGCGAGGCAAAATGAAGAAGAGCGGGCCGCCGCATGGTTTTACAGCAAATGGGGTGTGCCGCAGGAGGCGCCTGTCTGGGCGGGAATTTTCCGGCCTGCGGGCGCTCTTTTTGTCTGCCGCAGGCAGAGCGGGGCGCTTTTGAAGGAAAAGGGCAAAAAGCGGCGGCCCTGCGGCCTGCGGGCCCCGGTCCTGACGCCTCTTGTCAAGTTTGGCGGGGAGGTGTATACTGACCTTACAACATCTGTCAGGGGGGCGGGATTTTTTGTATCGGATTTTGAAAAAACGCATGCTCAATCCCAGTGTGGTGCTTTTGGAAATCGAGGCCCCGGCCATTGCCAAAAAGGCGCAGCCGGGACAGTTTATTATCCTGCGCGTCAACGAGCAAGGGGAGCGCATCCCGCTCACCATTGCCGATTTTGACAGGCAGCGCGGCAGCGTGACCGTTATCGCGCAGACGGTGGGGGCCACCACCGAGCTGCTGGCTGCCAAGCAGGAAGGGGAATTTATTGCCGATTTTGTCGGCCCGCTTGGGGTGCCCACGCACACCGAAGGGCTCAAAAAGGTGGCTGTCGTGGGGGGCGGCGTGGGCTGCGCCATCGCCTACCCGGTGGCCAAAAAGCTGCATGAGCTGGGCTGCGAGGTGCACAGCATTGTGGGCTTTCGCAGCAGGGGCCTTGTGATTTTGGAAGATGAGTTTCGTGCGGTGAGCGACGTCTATCGCCTGGTGAGCGACGACGGGACCACCGGCGTCAAGGGTATGGTGACCGATGCGCTCAAGGAGCTGCTCGACGAGGGCCATGTCTATGACGAGGTGTTGGCCATCGGGCCTTTAGTCATGATGAAATTTGTGTGCCAGCTCACCGAGGCTTACGGCGTCAAGACGGTGGTGTCCATGAACCCCATCATGATTGACGGCACCGGCATGTGCGGCGGCTGCCGCCTGACGGTGGGCGGCAAGACCAAGTTTGCCTGTGTGGACGGCCCCGAGTTTGACGGGCACCAGGTTGATTTTGACGAGGCCATCGACCGGGCGGCGACCTATTGTGAATTTGAGCAGCGTGCCCATGAGGAGACCTGCCGTCTGCTGAGGGGAGGGGAATAACATGCCCAACATGAGTCAGAAGAAAAATCCCATGCCGGTGCAGGACGCCAAGCTGCGCGCGACCAACTTTGAAGAGGTGGCGCTGGGGTATTCGCCCGAGCAGGCCAGGGACGAGGCGCTGCGCTGCCTCAACTGCAAGAACAAGCCCTGCGTGAGCGGCTGCCCCGTGGCGGTGGATATCCCCGCCTTTCTGGCAAAGGTGGCGGCCGGGGACGACGAGGGCGCCTATGACATTATTTCGGCGTCGAGCAGCCTGCCCGCCGTGTGCGGCAGGGTGTGCCCGCAGGAAAACCAGTGCGAGAAGTACTGCACGCGCGGCAACAAGGGGGAGCCGGTTGCCATCGGGCGGGTGGAGCGGTATGTTGCCGACCGCCATCTCGCCGGCGACGCCGGCGCCGAGGAGCCTGTGACGCCCAACGGGCATCGCGTTGCCATTGTGGGGGCGGGCCCGGCGGGGCTGACCTGTGCGGGCGATTTGGCGCGCCTTGGCTATGCGGTGACGATTTTTGAGGCGCTGCATGTGGCGGGCGGCGTGCTGGTTTACGGCATCCCCGAGTTCCGCCTGCCCAAGCGCATCGTGGCGCGTGAAATCGAAGGGCTCAAGGCCATGGGGGTTGACATTCAGACCAACATGGTCATCGGAAAGGTGCTCTCGGTTGACGAGCTTTTTGAAGAGGGCTTTGAGGCCGTTTTCCTGGGCTCGGGCTCGGGCCTGCCAAGCTTTATGGGAATCCCGGGGGAAAATCTCAGGGGGGTCTTTTCTGCCAACGAGTTTTTGACCCGAATCAATCTGATGAAGGCCTATCAGCCGGGGGCTGCCACGCCCATTTACCGGGGCAGCCAGGTGGTTGTGGTGGGCGGCGGAAACGTGGCCATGGACGCCGCGCGCTGTGCGCTGCGCCTCGGTGCAGACCAGGTCAGCATCGTTTACCGGCGCTCTCACCAGGAGCTGCCGGCGCGCGCCGAGGAGATTGAGCACGCAAAGGAAGAGGGCGTTGTCTTCCGCCTGCTGAGCAATCCCGTGCGCATTTTGGGCGACGACAAGCACTGCGTGACCGGGGTGCGCTGCGTGGAGATGGAACTGGGAGAGCCCGACGAGTCGGGCCGCCGCCGTCCCATGGAAAAGCGCGACAGCGAGTTTACCATTGATGCCGACTGCGTCATCATGGCCATCGGCACGTCGCCGAACCCTCTGCTGCGCACCACCACGCCGGGCCTGGAGAGCAACCGCAGGGGCGGGCTGATTGTGGAGGAGGAGACCGGACTGACCACAAAGGAAATGGTCTATGCCGGAGGCGACGTTGTCACGGGCTCGGCCACGGTGATCATGGCAATGGGCGCCGGCAAGAAGGCGGCAGCCGCCATCCACAAGGCATTGTCGGAGAAAAAGGCATAGCGTGCGAAAAAAAGCGGCCCCTAAGGCAGAAATGATTTTTGCAGATGCCGCTTCAAGGCAAGGCCAAAAGAGGCCTTACCGGGAAATCGGTTCACAGCAAAAAATGGGAGAGCACAGATTTTCTGTGCTCTCCCGTTTTTATAGATGGGGAGATAGAGCGGACCCGGGAACCCTCCCGAGTCAGGCGCAACTGCCGCACCCTTACTTTGCAAAAATTCCCGCCTTGGAGTGCTCGATGCTCCTGTAGTAGTCTCCGATGCTTCCCGGATAGGCGGCGGCCGAAACGTCGGCCCCGCTCTGCTGGAAGGCAGAGGCATAGACAAGCCCGGCTGCGGCTGCCTCGGCCAGCACGTCCTCCGCCACGTCGAAGTATTCATTGTGGTGCTCGGCCGTGGTGCCCAGCGCCTCGCTGCGCATCCCCAGGCAGGTGAAGGCGGAGGGCCAGAGCGCCGCCGTCAGGGCAAAGGTTTCGCTGCCCATCTGCATTTCGGCGTCCAGGATGCAGTCCTGCCCAAACGCCTCACGATAGGCCTCGCGCGCGATGCCTGCGCACACGGGATTGTTGACAAGCCCGGAGGAGGGGGCGTGCAGGTTGTGCTCCACCGTGCAGTGATACAGGGGGGCCGTGGTCTCCAGCAGGCGGCGGAATTCCTCAATTAGGCGAAGGGCGTCTTCGCGGTCAAAGTAGCGCAGCGTGCCCTTGAAGGTGAGCTCCCCGGGGATGATGTTGCCCACCGTGCCGGCCTGCAGGCAGCCAAGGGAGAGCGTGAGAGGCTTGAAGGGGCTGCTGTATTTCATCTTGAGCATGGAAATGCCGGTGTAGATGGCATGGAAGCAGTCGATGGGGCTGAAGCTGAGGTCGGGGCGCGAGCCGTGGCCGCCCTTGCCGCGAAGCGTGACCGTGAAAAAGAGCGAGCCGGCCAGGGCGTAGCTGTCATACACAACGAATTTCCCGTGTTCAAAATTGGTGAAGAGGTGAAGCCCCCAGGCGCTGTCGATATGGATGTTGTGCTCTTCGATATACTTGTGGAGGTAGACGACGTTTTCGGTGGCCTCCTCGCCGCGCTCAAACATGAGGATGATGCGGCCCTTGTTGACTTCGGGATGCTGCGACAGCACCTTGGCGGCGCCCAGCAGGGCCGCCGTGTGCCCGTCGTGCCCGCAGGCGTGCATCACGCCGGGCACTTCGCTGATGACGGCGCGCTCCCCCTTGCTGTTGCAGGCGTTTTCCTGCATGGGGAGGGCATCAATGTCGGCGCGCAGCAGCACGGTGGGGCCGGCTGCCTCGTCTCCGAAGAAGGCCAGCACGCCGCCCTGCGGCACGTTGACATGCGCAGCGCCCATTTTGGAAAGCTCTTCGCAGATGCGCGTCACCGTGCGCTCCTCCTTGCCCGAGAGCTCAGGGTGGCGGTGGAATTCGCGGCGCATGGAAATGATGTACTGCTCATTGGCTTTTGCAAAATCAAAAATGCTCATGCGGAAGGCTCCTTTCTCTGTTGAGGTAAAAGCGGCGGGTTTTCTTTATTTTATCAAATTTTCATATTTTTGTAAATGAGGCGGGCGCAGAAAACGCGGAGTGTGCATGGGGAAGCGGGAGAAAAAGAGCCCTGCGGCGGGGCGGCGCAGCCACCGCAGGGAGTATACAAAAAAGCTTCATTTTTTGAGAGAACACCTTGCTCTCGTCGTCATTTTCATGGTATAATTACTAAATCTCTGAACTTCCCCATAAAAAAAGAAACACGATTTGACAGGGAGAGGATTTTTACACATGTATGACTGCACATTGGCAAAGCGAATCGTGGTCAAGGTGGGCACGTCCACGCTGACGCACGAGAACGGCAAGGCAAATCTGCGCCGGATGGAGGAGCTGTGCAAGGTGCTCAGCGACCTGCGCAACTCCGGGAAGGAAATGATTTTGGTCACGTCGGGTGCCATCGGCATGGGCGTGGGCAAACTGGGGCTCAAGGCCCGACCTACCCAGACGCAGATGAAGCAGGCCGTTGCCGCCGTGGGCCAGTGTGAGCTCATGTTTATGTATGACAAGCTCTTCGGGGAATACGGCAGCACGGTGGCGCAGATTCTGCTGACCGGCGACGTGATTTCAAACCCCATCAGCAGGGGCAATGTGGAAAACACCTTTGAGGCGCTGCTTGACATGGGCATTATCCCGGTGGTCAACGAGAACGACACCGTGGCGGTCGACGAGCTGGAGGGCCAGCGCATTGGCGACAACGACAATTTGTCGTCCATTGTGGCCCAGATTGTGAAGGCCGATTTGCTGGTGATTTTGACCGATATCGACGCCCTGTATGACGCCGATCCGCGCACGCACCCGCAGGCAAAGCGCATCCCCTATGTGGAGAAGGTGACGCCCGAAATTTTCGCCCTGGCGGGCGACGCGGGCAGCGAGCGCGGGACGGGCGGTATGGTGACAAAGCTTCAGGCGGCGCAGCGCGCAGGAGAGGCCGGCATTGCCTGCTGCATCATGTGCGGGGACAATCCGTCGTCGCTGTATACCCTTTTGGACGGAAAGAGCATCGGAACGTTGTTTGGCTGAGAGAGGAGACGGAATATGAAGAATCTGGAGCAGCAGGGGGAAGCCGCCCGACGCGCGGCGCGGGTGATGATGACGGCTTCCACCGGGCAAAAAAATGAGGCGCTTGCCGGCATGGCGCAGGCCCTTTTGGACGGGTGTGCAGACATTCTTGCGGCAAACCGGGAGGATTTGGAGGCCGCAAGGCAGGGGGGCATGAGCGAGGCCATGCTCGACCGTCTGGCCCTGAGCGAAAAGCGCGTGCAGGACATGGCGGAGGGCATCCGCCAGGTGCAGGCGCTGCCCGACCCCGTGGGGGAGATTGTGGAGGGGTCTGTGCGGCCCAACGGCCTGCAGGTGCAGAAGGTGCGGGTGCCGCTCGGCGTCATCGGCATGATTTACGAGGCAAGGCCCAATGTGACAAGCGACGCTGCGGCGCTGTGCCTCAAGGCGGGCAATGTGGTGATTTTGCGGGGCGGAAAGGAGGCCATCCGTTCCAACACGGCCATCGTAAGCGCGCTGTCCCGGGGCCTGGAAAAGGCGGGGCTTCCCGCAGAGTGCGTCCAGCTGGTGGGCGACACCTCGCGCGAGAGCGCAACGGCCATGATGCGAATGAGCGGCGTGCTGGATGTGCTCATCCCGAGAGGCGGCGCCGGCCTGATCAAGAGCGTGGTGGAGAATTCCCGCGTGCCGGTCATCGAGACGGGCGTTGGCAACTGCCATATCTTTGTCGACGAGACGGCCGATTTGAAGCAGGCGACCGACATTGTTTTTAACGCCAAGACCTCCCGCCCGTCGGTCTGCAATGCCGCCGAGACGCTGCTGGTGCACGAGGCCATTGCGCAGCAGGCCCTGCCGCAGATTGCCGCAAGGCTGGCCGAGAAAAATGTGGAGCTGCGCGGCTGCCCGCGCAGCTGTGAAATCCTCAGCCAGGCTGTCCCTGCCGTGGAGAGCGACTGGAAGGACGAGTTTTTGGACTATATCCTAGCCGTCAGGGTGGTGCGCGACCTCGACGAGGCGCTTGCCCACATTGCGCGCTACTCCACCGGCCACAGCGAGGCCATCGTGACAAGGGATTATGAAAACGCCATGCGCTTTACGCGCGAGGTGGACAGTGCCGCCGTCTATGTCAACGCCTCCACGCGGTTTACCGATGGCGGGGAGCTGGGCCTTGGCGCCGAAATCGGCATCTCCACCCAAAAGCTGCATGCCAGAGGCCCCATGGGGGTTTTGACGCTGACGTCCACCAAGCATGTGATTTTGGGCAACGGGCAGATTCGCTGAGCCCTTGAGAGGCGCCGGCGGGAGGAAAAAGCACCGTCAAAACAAAGCAGAAAAGAAGGCCCTGCAAAAGCATTTGCTTTTGCAGGGCCTTCTTGTTTGCCTTATTTTTTGGAAAAAGAAAGGCGGAACGACGTGCAAGGCGGGAAAAATTCAGGATGGCTTTGTCGCCTTTTTGCAGGCGGAGGCTGCGGCGTGGCAAGAGCAGCCGCCTTCCCCCTGCGCCGGGCGGCGGCGACATTTGCTGCAGCTGCTGCAGCAGGAAGAGCTGCCGGCCGCGCGCAGCGCGCCGTATACACACAGCCCCAAAAGGGCCAAAAGCACATAGTCAGCAAGGGACATGGAGGGGCCTCCTTTCGGGCACAGGATGGTTTGTCGGGGAGAGTGGGGCAACAGGAGGGTCATCCCAGCCCCAGAACCCGCCCGAGCTGGTAGACCAGCAGGGCCATGACCCAGGCCACTGCCGTTTGCTGAACCATCAGCGAAAGCGCGGCACGCCAGCCGCCCAGCTCGCGCTTGACGGCCGCCATGGCGGCCACACAGGGCATGTAGAGCAGCGTGAAGACCAGGAAGGAGGTAGCCTGAAGCGGCGTAAAGAGCTGCTGCAGCAAAAGGGTCAGCTCCGCGCCCTCCCCGGCGCCCAGCAGAACCGACAGGGTGGAGACCACGGCCTCCTTGGCCGACAGGCCCGTGACAAGGGCCGTGGCGGCCCGCCAGTCGGAAAAGCCAAGCGGGATAAAGACGGGGGCCAGGGTGCGGCCGATGGAGGCCAGCATGCTCTGCCCGCTGTCGCTCACGGGGTTGAAGCCAAAGTCAAAGGACTGCAGCACCCAGACCACCAGGGATGCCAGGAAGATGATGGTGAAGGCCTTGATAAGAAAATCCTTGGCCTTTTCCCACATGTGCAGCAGCACGCTTTTGGGAGAGGGCAGGCGGTAGGCCGGCAGTTCCATGACAAAGGGGATGGGGCTGCCCGAAAAAACGGTGCGCTTGAGCAGCAGCCCATACAGCACGCCGACAAACATGCCGCCAAAGTAGAGCGCCATCATCACAAGGGCCCTGTGCTCGGGGAAAAAGGCCAGGGTGAAGACGCTGTAAATGGGCAGCTTTGCCGAGCAGGACATGAAGGGGGTCAGGCGGATGGTCATTTTGCGGTCGCGCTCACTGGCCAGGGTGCGGGTTGCCATGATGGCCGGCACGCTGCACCCGAAGCCGATGAGCAGAGGCACAAAGGAGCGGCCCGACAGGCCGATGCGGCGCAGCAGGCGGTCGGTGACAAAGGCGACGCGCGCCATATAGCCGCTGTCTTCCAGCAGGGACAAAAAGAAAAAGAGCGTGACAATGGTGGGCAAAAAGGAGAGCACGCTGGAAACGCCGGCAAAGGCGCCGTCAAGCACCAGGGACTGCAGCGTGGGGTTGATGCCCAGATCGCGCAGGGCGCCTGCAAGGCCTGCCGAAATCACCGAGAGCAGGGCTTCCATGATGGAGTTGAGAAAGGGGCCGATGACGCCGAAAGTCAGGAAGAAAACGGTGAGCATGATGCCCACAAAGACCGGGATAGCCCAGATTTTATGGGTGAGCAGCTTGTCGATTTCGACCGAGCGCCGCTGCTCCTTGGTGTCGCCGGGGCGCACCACCGTCTTGGCGCACAGCCCTTCGATAAAGGTGTAGCGCATGTCGGCCATGGCCGCCTCGCAGTCCATGCCGTGGGAGTTTTCCATCTCCTCGACCACCAGCGCAAGAAGCTGGCGCTCGTTTTGCGTCAGCCCCAGCGTGTCGGCCATGAGCGAGTCGCCCTCGGCCAGCTTGGAGGCGGCAAAGCGAACCGGAACGCCGGCCAGCTCGGCCTTTTGCTCAATGAGGTGGGAGATGGAGTGGATGGCGCGGTGAACGTCTCCCGCGCAAAAGTCGATGCGCCGGGGGAGCTGCTTCTCCTGCGCCGCGCGCACCGCGCGCGCACACAGCTCCTCCACCCCCTCGCCCCGCGAGGCCGAAATGGGCACAACCGGGATGCCGAGCTCCTGCTCCATGGCGGCCACGTCGATGGTACCGCCGTTTTCGCGCACCTCGTCCATCATGTTGAGGGCCAAAACGGTGGGAATGCGCAGCTCCAGCAGCTGCAGCGTGAGGTAGAGGTTGCGCTCGAGCGTGGTCGCGTCGACAATATTGATGACGCCCGCCGGATGCTCATGCAGCAAAAAGTCCCGCGACACCACCTCCTCGGAGGTGTAGGGGGACAGCGAATAAATCCCGGGCAAATCTACCACCGTCACCCCCGGATGGGAGCGGACGGAGCCCTCCTTTTTGTCCACCGTGACGCCGGGGAAGTTGCCCACATGCTGATTGCTGCCGGTGAGCTGGTTAAACAGGGTGGTTTTTCCGCAGTTGGGATTTCCAATCAGGGCAAGCGTGAGATTCATGAGGGCTGCACCTCGATGCTTTTGGCGTCTTCCCGGCGCAGCGTCAGCGTGTAGCCGCGCAGCGTCAGCTCAATGGGGTCACCCATTGGTGCAATTTTACGCACCGAGACCAGCACCTTCGGGGTCAGCCCCATGTCGAGCAGGCGCTTGCGCAAAGCGCCCTGTCCCCCTACAGAGGTCACAATGCCGCTGTGTCCCACAGCCAACTGATCCAGTGTCATAAGAAGCCTCTCTTTCCCTCGTGCCCGGAGATGGAAGCCCATCCGCAAAAAGCGGTCGGCAGAGTAGTTAATCTACGCTAACAAGGATAGCATGCACCTTTCGGGAAGTCAAGCGAATTTGGTTGACGGACAGGAAAAATATCGGTATCATGGGAGAAAACGGGGATTTCCTGCCTGCCGGGAAGGCGCTTTTCCGTGGAGTGAGCCGGCAACCCTTTTCCGGGAGGGCGAAAAGGCGGGGATTCTAGCGAAAGACGAAGGAAGGAAGTGACACTGTGAAGAGCTATCGACGCGCAGACGAGGGGCTTGGGTTTTTGCTGCGCTATGAAAACGTGGCCTGGTATGAGAGGGGGGCGGTGTCCATTCTCGACCGCCGCATCTACCCCATCCGATGCGAGTTTGTCACCTGCCGCAGCCATACGGAGGTGGCCCAGGCCATTGCCGACATGGTGACGCAGTCGGCGGGCCCTTACACGGCGGCCTCCATGGGCATGGCGCTGGCCGCCTGGGAGGGGAGGGACAGGGCCGATTTGCCGGACTATCTTCGCAAGGCGGCCCACACGCTTTCGCACGCCCGTCCCACCACCGTGGCGCGCATGGAGGCCATCACCGAGGGCTGCCTGAAGGCCGGGCTGGAGGCGCTGGCCTGCGGACAGCCTGCCGACGAGGCCATTTTCCGCTATGCCCTGGGGCTGCTGGAATATCGCTACACCCGCCTCTCCCACACGGCCGTGACGCTGGTCGACCACTTCCCCAGGCAGGGGACGGTCATGACCCAGTGCTTTGCCGAGACCATCGTGGGCACCATGCTGCGGGAGGCGGCCGAAAGAGGCTACGACATCAAACTCATCTGCCCCGAAACGCGCCCCTATCTGCAGGGTGCGCGGCTGACGGCGTCGGTCGCCTGCGACCAGGGCGTCGACGTCACCGTGATCACCGACAACATGCCGGGCTATGTCATGAAGGAGAAAAAGGTCGACCTCTTCACCTCGGCTGCCGATGCCATCTGTATGGACGGGCACATCGTCAACAAGGTCGGCACCTTTCAGATTGCCCTTTGCGCCCACTACCACGGCATTCCCTACTTTGTCACCGGGGCGCCGGACAAAAAGCACGAGACGGTGGAGGGTGTCGTCATCGAGCAGCGCGACGGGGAGCTGGTCATGGAGGCGCTGGGAGTGCGCACCACCAAGCCAGGCGTCAAGGGCTTTTACCCCGCCTTTGACATCACCCCGCCCACCCTGGTGTCGGGGGTTGCCACCGACAAGGGCATGTTTTCGCCCTATGACCTGGCCCGCTATTATGAGGGCGGCGGGGAAAGCGGCCTTTACGCCACGGCAAACGCCTGAGCAAAGGAGCCGCGTTGCCGGAAAGACCCTGCAAAGGGGAAAAAGAAAGGAGACAAAGGGAAGATGAAACAGGAGTTTTGGAAAACGTCGTTTGAAATTTTTGATAGGGACTGGGCACTGCTGACGGCCGGGGAGAAGGGCGGCTTCAACTCCATGACCGTCTCCTGGGGCGGCCTTGGGACGCTGTGGAACAAGCCGGTGGCAACGGTGTATGTCAAGCCGGTGCGCCACACGCACGGTTTCATGGAGCAAAGTGAATACTTCACGCTGGGCTTTTACGAAGACGCCCACCGGGAGGTGCTGGAGCGGGTGTATGGCAGCCTGTCCGGCAGGGATGTCGATAAGACGGCGCTGTCCGGGTTTACGCCGGTGTTCGGGGAGGGCTTTGTCACCTACCGGCAGGCATGGGTCACGCTGGTGTGCAAAAAAATCTATCGGCAGGACATGCAGGCAGACGGCATGCCCGACGGCATAAGAGAGGAATACTACAAGGATGAGGCGCCCCACACCGTCTACTGGGGTGAGGTTGTGCAGGTGCTTGGGGCAGAATAAATAGGGTATTTTTGGGGAACCCCGCTTTGGCGCGCCGTTGCGCGCAGGGGAGCCTTCCAAAACGAAAGGTTTGCCCCTTTCTTGCGTGGTCAGCAGGGGAAAAGGAGAAAAAAGCATGAAAACCGTTCTTATTACCGGGGCTTCGCGCGGCATCGGCGCGGCCATGGCGGGGGAGTTTGCCAGGGCGGGTTATGCCGTGGCAATCAACTACTGCCGCAGCGAGAATGCGGCAAGGGAGCTTGCCGCAGGGCTGGCGCGGGAGGGCTGTGTGGCCGCCTGCTACCGGGCCGACGTGGCCGACAGCGCCCAGGTTCAGAGCATGGTGCGCGCGGCAGAGCAGGACCTTGGCAGCATCGCGGTGCTGGTCAACAACGCCGGCATCTCGCAGACAGGCCTTTTGACTGACCTCGACGATGTGGGCTGGCGGCGGCTGTGGGAGGTCAACGTGAGCGGCGCGCTGTATTGCAGCCGCGCCGTGCTGCCCGGCATGCTGCGCCGGGGAGAGGGCGTCATTTTGAACCTGTCTTCCATGTGGGGACAGGTGGGCGGCTCCTGCGAGGTGGCCTATTCGGCCACCAAGGCGGCGCTCATCGGCATGACAAAGGCGCTGGCCAAGGAGGTGGGCCCCTCGGGGGTGCGCGTCAACTGCATTGCCCCCGGCGTGATTGACACCGAGATGAACGGGGCACTGGACGAGCAGGCCAAGGAGGAGCTGGCGCTTGAGACCCCCCTTCGCCGCATGGGCCGTGCGCAGGAGGTGGCGCAGCTCGCCCTGTGGCTGGCCTCCGGCAAGGCCGCCTTCGTGACGGGCCAGGTGGTGGCGGTCAACGGCGGGTTTTGCTGAAAGGCATCTCCCGACGCAGAGAAAGACAGGAAAAAGGGGGCGCAGACGAAGGTTTCGTCTGCGCCCCCTTGCGCTAGCCTGAAAAACAGAAAGGGGCACGCGCGGGCGCACCCCTTTTTTGGGAGAAAAATCCTTATTTTGCGCCGTCCTGATTGGGGACAACGGCTGCCGCCTGCAGAGCGTGGTAGATGATGGGCACCACGATAATGGCCGCCGCCAGCTCAATGGTGCCGTTGACGGCAATCAGCGTGGACAAAATGGTCTTGAAGAGCTCGAAAAAGGCGCGGTAGCTCTCAATCATGCCGCCAAAGACATACATAGCGGACAGCACCAAAACGGTATTGGTGAGGGTGGCTGCGGCACCCGCCACGGCGACGGCAATCAGGTCCTTCATGTGGCGGCGGGCCCACAGGAAGACAAGCCCCGCCACCATGCCCACAAAGATTCGGGGCAGCACCGAAATCAGAGGGTTGGTAAAGAGAATCCAGGCCGGGTTTGTAAAGGCGCGCAGGACGCAGGTAAAGCCCCAGACAAAGCCCAGCAGCGTGCCGGCTTTCCAGCCGAGGCAGACGGCACCCAAAATGACCACCAGGTGCAAGGTCGTGATTTCAACTGCGCCGTAATTGATGTAGCCCGTGTAGGGAATGACGGTCATGACGATGATGAGCGCAATGAAGACCGAGGTTAAAACCAGGCTGCGGGTATTTTTGGCCATTGCATGTTCCTCCCCTTATTCAAGAAAAAGTGATATGTCAACGCAAAACGGCCGAAAAGAATGCCTGCCTGCCGGCCGATCACGTTTATTATGAGACTTGATTTTTGAAAAGTCAAGCATTGAGCCGGGTTGACTTGGAATTTTAGGCATGTTAAACTACATCAATACACATTTTAAGACAAACGACAAAACAAATAAATTTCATTTAAGGAGACAAACGACATGCCAAGGCTGCAGACCGGGCGGAGGAGCCCACTGTTTTACGCGGGCCTGATTGCATTGCAGTGCCTACTGTGGGGAGTGGGCAACCCTCTTATGAAAATCGGCATTTCCCGAATGCCGCCCCTACTGCTTTTGACGCTGCGCTATCTGGCGGCCACCGCCCTGTTTGCCCTGTTTTTCGGCAGGAGGTGCCTGAAGGGGCTGAGGAGGGTTTCTCCCGGGCTGCTGGCGGCAGTGTGTGGATTTACGGCGATGTCTTTCATCTGCGCCAACCTGGGGCTGCTGCACACCTCGGCCACCAACGCCAGCTTTCTCATGGGGATGGCGGTGCTCTTCGCCCCCTTTTTTGCCCCCTTGTTTCTGGGAACGCGTTTTCACGCAGGGGACCTTGTGCCGGTGGCGGTCACGGTGGCGGGGCTTTACCTGATGTGCGGCATGAGCGGCGTGCCGCACTTTGGGCTGGGCGAATGGCTGGGGCTGCTGAGCGCCTGCTTTGGTGCGGCCTCCATGGTGCTCACGCCAAAGCTGCTTGTCGAAATGGACGCCGTGTCGCTGGCCGCCACCCAGTCGGCCACGACCGGGCTGTGCTGCCTTGCCGCCTCGCTGCTGACGGAGGGGCTTCCCCGCCTGGGGGAGGTGCCGGCGGTGAGCTGGCTGGTGATTGCCTACTCGGTGATTGCCTGCACCTTTATCGCCTATCTGCTGCAAAACACGGCGCTGCGCTGGCTGGAGCCGTGCTATGTGGCGCTGCTCATGTGTTCCGAGCCCGTCTTCTCGGCGGCGGCCGCCTTTTTGATGCTGCATGAGAGGTTGAGCGCCAGGGGGCTTGCGGGGGCTTTGCTGATTTTGGCCAGCATGGCGATGGCGTCGTTCGGCCAGAGGGAGGGCCCTGAAGCGCCGGGCGGGCCTGAGCCTCAGACGGCGCAGGAGGAGGACGCCCCGCAGCGCGCCCTGCGGGAGGAAGCCTCTGCGCCGGGGGCTTGAAGAGGCCCCTCCTGCAAAAACGGGTTTGGAAAATGAGGGGGGCCTGTCAAAAGCCCCCTAAAGGCATTTGAAAATCCTGATGGAAGAAAGGACTGCTCCGTAAAGGGCAGTCCTTTTTGCTTTTCAGATGCTTTGAATATGTGCCTTTTGCCGCACGGCCCTTGGGCGCCTTGCCGGGAAACCCCTTCTGCACCGGCGGGCCGGGCGCGCACCCATATTTAGTCAAGAGCGTCTTTCAGGCGGTCGATGAATTTTTTTTTGCCTTCCTTTTCATCGCTGACGATGGGTTTTGCGCCGCCCTTCATGGCGCGGTCAAAATCCATCAGGCGCTCTTTTTGCTCGTTTGTCAGGTTTTTGGGCACCTCCACCGTCACTTTGACATACTGGTCGCCGCGACCACGGGAGTTGAGGTGCTGAATGCCCCTGTTTTGCAGACGGAAGGTGGTGTGGCTTGCCGTTCCGGCCGGAATCTTCTGCAGCACCTTGCCGTCGAGCGTGGGCACTTCGAGGTCGGTGCCCAGACAGGCGTCGGCAAAGGAGATGGGCACTTCGAGAAAGACGTCGCTGCCGCGCCGCTCAAAGAGCGGGTGCGGGCGGACCGACACGCTCACCATCAAATCCCCGGCCGGGCCGCCGCGCGAGCCGGCGTTGCCCTCGCCACGGATGCACAGCGTCTGCCCGTCGTCAATGCCGGCGGGGATGTTGACCTTGATTTTGCGGGTGCGGCGCACCTTGCCTTTTCCCTTACAGGTCTGGCAGGGGCTCTTGATGATTTGGCCTGTGCCGCCGCACTTGTCGCACACGCGGGTGGTGCTCATGACGCCAAAGGCGGTGCGCTGCTGAACGCGGACCTGGCCGGTGCCGTGGCACTGCGTACAGGTCTCGGTGGAGGTGCCGGGCGCGGCGCCGGTTCCCGAACAGGTCTCGCAGTTTTCAATGCGGATGACCTCCACTTCCTTTTTGAGGCCGAAGGCCGCCTCCTCAAAGGAGATGATGGTGCTGGCATGGGCGTCGTCACCCCTGCGGGGACGGTTGGGATTTGCCTGCCCGCCAAAGCCGCCGAAACCACCGCCGAAGAAGCTTGAAAAGATATCTCCCAGGTCTTCGAAACCGCCGTAGCCCCCGCCAAAACCTGCGCCGCCCCCGTAGTTGGGGTCGACGCCTGCGTGGCCGTATTGATCGTACATCTGCCGCTTTTGAGGGTCCGAGAGAATTTCATAGGCCTCCTGGGCCTCCTTGAACTTCTCCTCGGCCTCCTTGTTGCCGGGGTTGCGGTCGGGGTGGTATTTTTTGGCGAGGGTGCGGTAGGCTTTTTTGATTTCGTCGTCCGAAGCGCCCTTGGAGACGCCCAAGACGTCGTAATAGTCACGTTTTTCAGCCATAAACTTGTTCCCTCAATACGTTGTTTTCGCCGCAGATGTGTTACCTGCGCGTTTTGGGTTTGATGCACAAGAGAAGGGAAATAACCGGGCGGGCGCGCCGCGAAAGAGCGTTCTTTTCGCGGCGCGCCGAAGGTGCCGGATTATTTCACATCTTCATAGTCGGCATCGACCACGTCGCCGTCAAAGCCGGCGTTGTTGTCCGTGCCGCCACCTTGGGCCTGCGCATCGGCCTGCGCCTGCTGATAGAGCTTTTCTGAGATGGAGTAGAACTTCTGGGTCAGGGCCTCGGTGTCCTGCTTGATTTTTTCGGTGTCGCCGGCCTCAAGCGACTTCTTGAGGGTGGCAACCGCCTCCTCGATGCCGCTCTTCTCGTCGGCAGAGAGCTTGTCGCCCAGCTCCTCCACGGCCTTTTCGGTCTGGTAGACGAGCTGCTCGGCGTTGTTCTTGACGTCGACTTCCTCTTTGCGCTTCTTGTCCTCGGCGGCAAACTGCTCGGCTTCCTTCACGGCCTTGTCAATCTCGTCCTTGGTGAGGTTGGTGGAGGCGGTGATGGTGATGTTCTGCTGCTTGCCGGTGCCAAGGTCCTTGGCCGAGACATTCACGATGCCGTTGGCGTCGATGTCAAAGGTGACTTCAATCTGCGGCACGCCACGGCGGGCGGCGGGGATACCGTCGAGGTGGAAGCGGCCCAGGGTCTTGTTGCCGGAGGCCATTTCACGCTCGCCCTGCAGCACATGCACTTCCACGGAGGTCTGGTTGTCGGCCGCCGTCGAGAAAATCTGGCTCTTCTTGGTCGGGATGGTGG
>DVNV01000094.1 GCA_018714125.1 Candidatus Galloscillospira excrementipullorum | reverse complement strand
TGCGGTGCGGGGGCCGGGGCAGCGCAGGGCAGGCGAAGCCTGCCTGGCGGGGGAGAGCAGGGGACGCCCCGCAAAAAGCGTCCCCTGCTCTCCCCCGGGAGCGCCCGCCAGGGCGCGGCGCTGCCCCGGCCCCCGGCGGTGCGGCGGGACGCCGGAAAAGGGGGAGGGGGCGGATGCGCCAAGCCGCACAAAAAAAGGGACGGCGCAGGCAAAGCGCCAGTCCCTCCCGCCCGTTGACGGGGCTTGCCCCTGTCCGGGACGTTATTTGCCAAGGTAGTCCTTGTCGATGGTCAGCACGGCGTAATACCCGCCCTCCCAGGCCGAAACCCCCTCCTCAACGGCGCGGCGCAGCTCGTCGTCGCTCATGGGGAGGTCGAAGGGGGCCACCACGTCAAAAATCAGGTTGGTGTGGGTGGGCCCTGTGACGACCCGGAAGTCGTGGATGGTCAGGCGGGGGTCGATGCCGCGCACCAGGCCCGCCGTGCGCAGACGCAGCTCGTCGATGCGGGCGTCGCCCACCAGGATGGGGTCCATGTGGATGATGGCCGCGCAGCCAAGCTCGCGCGAGAGCTGCTTTTCGATGTTGTCAATCATGTCGTGCGTCACCAGGATGTCCTCGGCGGCAGAGACCTCGACATGCAGCGAAATCATGCGCCGCCCCGGCCCGTAGTCGTGAATGACCAGGTCGTGCAGCCCCAGCACCTGCCCGTGCGACAGCACCAGCTCCTCCACCCGCCGCACAAATTCGGGCTCCGGCGGCTGCCCCAGCAGAGGCTGCAGCGTCTCCCGGGCCGCCCGCACGCCCGCCAGCAGGATGAAGCCGGCCACCAGAAGCCCGCAGGCTCCGTCGGCGTTGATGTGGAAAAACCGGTAGACCAGCATGGAGAGCAGCACCACCGTGGTGGCCACGCTGTCGCTCAGCGAGTCGAGGCTGGTGGCGCGCATGGCGGGCGAGGACACTTTGTCCGCCGCGTAACGGTTGTAGGACGCCATGTAGAGCTTGACGGCAATCGACGCCGCCAAAATGCCCGCCACCAGCAGGCTGAACTCCGGCGCCTCGGGGTGCAGCAGCTTGTCAATCGAGCTCCTGGCCAGCTCCACCCCCATCAGCAGGATGGCAAGCGACACCACAAAGCCGGCGATGTATTCCATGCGCCCGTGGCCGAAGGGGTGGTCGGGGTCGGGCTTTTTCCCCGCCAGACGAAAGCCCGCCAGCGTGATGATGGACGAGCCGGCGTCCGACAGGTTGTTGAAGGCGTCGGCCGTGATGGCGATGGAGCCCGACAAAAGCCCCGCAAACAGCTTGCCGCCAAAAAGCAGGACGTTGAGAAAAATGCCAAGCAGGCTGCACAGCGTGCCGTATTTCTCCCGGACGGCGGGCGAAGCGGTGTCCTCGCTGTTTGGAATCAGGCGTCTGACAAGATAGGAAAACACGGGTGAGAGCAGCTCCTTTTGAAAAAAGTCGGGGGAAAGGGGGTGGTGGCAGGGGGGGCAACACCAGAGGGCGCGGCACAGTACAGGGCGCCGGTACGCTGGGGAAGCCCGGAGGGCGCGGCGCGGCGGGAAGGCGCAGGGGGCAGGCGGGGACGCGCAGAGTGCCGGTGCGGAGAAAACGCCACCCGCCTGGGGCGGGTGGCGTCGCAAAGCCTTCCGAAGGGCGCCGTGCGCGGCTTTTGCGCACCCTGACACGCCGCTTACGCGTCGGTCAGGCGCTGCAGGTTGTGAAATACCCGGTTGGTGTGGTCAACGGCCAGGTGGCTGGCCAGCTCGGCGTCGCCCGACGCGATGGCGGCCAGCAGCTTGCGGTGCTCCTCCAGCATGAGCGTGGGGCGTCCCGGGTTGTTGAGAGACTTGTGGCGCGCCATCTTGAGAAAATTATGGAAGTTGCTCATCATGGAGCGCAGGGGACGGTTCTTGCCCGCCCGGCAGATGATGTCGTGAAACCGGGAGTCAAGCTCCAGAACCTTGTTGATGTCGTCCTTGTTGACGTAAAACTCCGTGAGATTGACCGTTTCCTCCAGGTCGGTGAGCTCCTCGGGCGTGATGCGCTCCGCCGCAAGCCGCGCCGCCAGACCGTCAAGCGTCAGCTTGATGGTGTAAATGTCGTTGACATCCTGCTCGCTGATGCCCAGCACAACGGCTCCCTTGTTGGGGATGCATTCCACAAGCCCTTCCAGCTCGAGCTGGCACAGCGCCTCGCGCAAGGGCGTACGGCTGACGCCAAACTCCTCGCACAAATCCTTTTCGGTCAGATTGGTGCCGGAAGGATACTTCCCGTTCAGGATATCCTGCTCAAGCGACTGAAACACACGATTGCGCAGGTTGAGCTTTGCATTTCTGGATTCCGTTCTGTTTGGCATTCCGATAAACATGGCGTCGTTCCTTTCTAACCTGCCACGGCCATGCACAGGGCATGTGCCGGCAAATTGTATAAGTTGCCGTGGGATACACATGGGATACAATTGTATACATATATCCCACAGTTTCATTGTAACCCATTCCGTCACGTTTCACAAGAGCAAATTGAAAGAAAAAACGCACAATTTTTCGTTTTGAAGGCGGGGACGTCCCAAGAGAAGGGGTGCCTGAGCGGCGGGCCGCTCGAAGGAAGGG
>DVNV01000093.1 GCA_018714125.1 Candidatus Galloscillospira excrementipullorum | reverse complement strand
AGTCAAAACTGTGTTTGTCAAAGGGGAGGTCGTCAATCCTGCGGTGGACAAAGGTCACGGGCACCTGCTGCACGTCAAAATTGTGCGCCGATTTGGAAAATCTCGGGTCGACCAGCGTCAGGGAGCGGAGGTTTTGGTAGGGGTAGTAGGGCAGACTTTTCCCGTCGCCGGCGCCCAGCTCGATCACGTCGCCAGACACGGTGGCAAGCATGGCGCGCCGCACCGTCTGCAAAACGTTTTCACGCACCGGCCTGGTTCGATTGGGACGAATGCTCCATTTGTTCACAAACCCACTCCTCACTCGGGAAAAATCACAAAACGCATTTTCTTTATTATAGCACACGCAGGGTGACAAAAGCCACAAAATGACGAAAAATTTACAAATTCCCCGCCGGGAAGGTTTGCCGGGAAAGGCCGCTCTGGCTTTTGGAGGGGCAATTTGTTATAATGTCCTCAAAAAAGATGCAAAAAGTCCGCACGGGTGAAACATCTTTTTTTGTGCTTCGTCAAAAGAAAAAAGACTTTGTTGCGGCATATACGGATTTTGAAGAATTGGGCTTAATTTGAGAGAGGAAGATGGCAATGGCGTTTCAATTTGATGACAACGTGCAGCCCGGCGCACCCCAGTGGCAGGTGGTGGAGCGTGAAGAGCTTGACGCGGCGCAGACGCAGCCCCCCGCGTCGCAGGAGCCCCTGCAGGCGCCGAATCCGCCGCAGCCCGAACGGGCGGGCCGGCGCGGAAAGCGCGTGGTGCTCGGGCTGCTGGGGCTCGCCCTTTTGACGGCGGGCGGGATGCTGCTGGCTCACCGGCTGTCGGGGGATGGCGAGCTGTCTGAGCAGACGGTGCAGCTCTCGTCGCTGAACCTGACGGCAACGGTGCAGGATGCAGACGGCGTTGCGCCCGACACGCAGTTTTTGCTGTCAAGCAGCGACCCCTTGAGCAAGAGTGACGTTGCCAGCCTGCTGCACGCCGAGCCCGCCCTTGAATTTATGGTGCAAAAGCAGGAGAGCCCTGCCGGGCAGGAGGGGGAGCAGACCACACAGTTTCTGCTCACCCCGGAGGAGGAGCTGCGCGGCAACACGGTGTATAACCTTGTTTTTTCGCAGGGCGACGAGCAGCGCAGCTTTGCCTTCCAGAGCAAGGCCGCCTTTGCATTGAAGCACACCATGCCGCAAAACAGCTATGTTGCAGTCGACAGCGGCATCGAGCTGGGCTTTTCGGGCGGCAGCCCGGTGGAGCTTGAGAAGGCCGTCACCATCACCCCCGCCCTGGAAGGGCATTTTGAGCGCATCAGGGACAGCTATGTCTACCTCCATGAGGGGATGGAATACGACACATGGTATACCGTGACGGTGTCGGGAGAGCTCCAAAGTGAGGGCGGCGCTTCGCTGGGAGAGGATGTCAGCTTCTCCTTCCGCACCACGCCCTATCAGGAAAATGAGCTTCAGACCCCGTGGCGCGACTCCCAGTGCAGCACCGTGCTGCCCGACCGTGTGCCGGCCATTTTGTGCTATCCCATGAGCGAAGTCTATGATTTGAGCTACGATGTCACGGTCTATCGCTTCCACGACCAGTCGGGCTATCTCGAGGCCATGAGGACGCTTTACGAATACGAAAAGCAGATGGGGGCCAACACCTGCACCTTTTCCACCGAGCAGGCCACGCCCATCCTCACCTTTACCGACAGTCTCAAGAAGGCGCAAAACGGCGGGGCTTACCTTGTGCTGCCCGACACGCTGGAAAAGGGCTACTACCTCATCAAGGCCGACTGCGAGCAGAGCAGCTGCTCCATGGAGCAGCTCGTGCAGGTCAACGACGTGGCCGTGTATCTGGCGGCGGGCGACGGCAGGCTGGCCCTGTGGGCCAACAGCGCCTCAACCGGCGAGCCGCTTGCCGGCGTCACCGTGATGCAGGACGGCTACTCCAAGGGTGTCACCGACCAAAACGGGCTTCTCATGCTCGAGACGCCCGACACCGACACCAGGGAGGAGTTTTCCTATCTCTCGATTGACCTTGGCACAACGCCCTACCTGCTCGACAGCATGGCGCAGCCCGAGCGTGAGCAGCTCTCGCTCCAGCGCAAATACTACATGACGCTTTACACCGACCGCAGCGCCTATCTGCCTGACGATACGGTCAACGTCTGGGGCGTGGTGCAGCCGCGCATCGGCTCTGTCAGCCCCAAGAAGGTCACCGTGATGCTGTGCGCCTGGAATCCCTTTGACGACAGCGACTTCCCCTACAGCGTCCTGCATTCCTTCGAGCTTACGCTGGGGGAGATGGGCACCTTCTCGGCAGCCTTTGAGCTGGAGGACATGGCCTTTGGCTACTACAGCCTGGCTCTGGACATCGAGGGGGAAAAGGTTTTTCTTGGGGATGTCAATGTCACCCAATACCAAAAGCCCATCTATCTTCTTGACGTGTCAAGCGATGCGCCGGTGTATGACATCAAGGAGCCCATCCACATGACGGTGGAGGCCTCCTTTTACGACGGGACGCCGGCCGTGGGCCTGCAGCTTCTGGCCGAGTATTACAAAACCGGCGCCTCGTATCAGTCCGTTGCAATGGAGCCGACCGACGCAGGCGGAAAGACCTCCGTCTCTATTTCCCTGACCGACGACGGCACCGACTGGAGGCCGCAGTATCAGTCGGTTTCCTTCTCCAACCTGCAGGCGGAGGACGCCTATCTGCGCACCTCGAAGTCGGTTGTCGTGCTGCCGCGCGACCTCATGCTGGAAACCAAGCCCTCTGAAGACGGTTGGAGCCTCGACCTTTTGCTGCACGGCGTCCGGAAGGAAGCCTTCGAGGATGGCGACACAACCACCCTTTGGGACTATGACGCCCTGCGCGGCGACCCGGCAGAGGGAACGCTGACCTGCACCGTCAGGCGCCTGACCTGGCACAGGCGCCTGGAAGAGACGCGCTATGACTACATCGAAAAGAAGAACATCAACGTCTACAGCTACTATACCACCGAAGAGGTGCTCGACACCCTGACGCTTGAGACGCAAAACGGCCAGGCGACATTGGATTTGTCGGGCTATGAGCTTGGGGAAGACAGCTATTTTGAGGTTGAGGCCGAGGTGAAGGACACCGAGGGGCGCCTCATCCGGGAAACGGCCTCCCTGCACCCCGTTGTCATTGACCTGGTGAACAGCAACGGGGGATACGACGTCTATCAGCTGAGAAGCGAGAAGACCGACTTTGTGCCGGGGGAGACGGTGGAGTTTTCGCTGGTGCAAAACGGCAATCCTGTGGAGAAGGATGCAGGGCGGGTGCTGCTGCTGCCCGTGACCGACAACCTCACCGAGGGAGTGGTGCGGCAGACGGGGGATATTTCCCTGCTCTTTGAGCAGCAGCACATCCCCAATGTCAGGCTCTACGGCGCCTATTTTGACGGGCGCGACATTCACGAGCTCTTCCCGGAGGACCTCACCTACCGGTTCAGTGAACGCGAGCTGCAAGTGGAGGTGACGCCCGACGCACAGCGCTATGCCCCGGGAGATGAAGTGACGCTCGACATCACGGTCACCGACGCCAAGGGCCAGCCCGTGCAGGCGGAGCTGCTGGTCAGCGTGGTCGATGAGGCGGCGCTTGCGGAATATGACAATCCCTTCTCCCTGCTGCAGGAGCTCTTCTCTCCCATTTACGATGCCGACATCCGCACCTTCGCCTCCTACGACGGAAAGGGTGACATGGGAGAAGGCGGCGGCGGGGGCGAAAGCGAGCTGGTTCGCGACGACTTTTCCGACAACCCCGCCTTTGAGACGCTGACGACCTCGCGGCAGGGCAAGGCCACGCTCACCTTCTCGCTGGCCGACAGCGTGACAAGCTGGCGCATCACCACGCTTGCCGTCTTTGAGCAGGCGGCAGCGGGCCAGAACGTGCAAAACATCGAGGCCGGGCTCCCCTTCTTTGTCAACCTGCTGAGCAGCAGCCAATATGTGGAAGGCGACGATGTGAGCATCTGCCTGCGCGCCTTCGGGGAGCAGCTTTCGCAGGGAGAGCAGGTGGCCTTTGCCGCCGAGCTGACGGCAAAGGGGGAGACCTCGGGCATCACCAAATCGGGCTCGGGGACTTTTGGGGAGTATGTGACGCTCTCCTTCGGAAAGCAGGAGGCAGGCAGCTATACGCTGCGCGTGTCCGGCAAGAGCGCCTCCCAGTCCGACGCCATGGAGGTGCAGCTGGAAGTGGTGGAGGCCGCCATGGAGAGCCCCGTGCTGCGGGAGCTGTCCCAAGAGCAGCTAAAGGAAATTGAGCCTGCGCGCTACCCCGTGACGCTGAGCATCTGCGACAGCCAGTCGGCGCTCTACTATGCCGTGCTGAGCGAGCTTGCCAGCACGCAGGGGGCGCGCATGGAGCGCCGCGTTGCCCGCTCTGCGGCGGTGGAGCTGCTCGGGGAGCTGGCGCCCGAGCTTGCGGGCACACTGTCGCAGGGAGAGGCCATTTCGCCCTTGTATGACGGGGCGTTTCCCCTGCCCACCATGATGCAGGATGTGCTGCTGACGGCAAAAATAGCCATGGTGACTCCCGAGCTGGCCGGAGACGGGCTGGAAAATTATTTTCTCTCGGTCCTGTCGAATGAGGATTGCAGCGCCGACGATGCGGCGGCCGCCTACTTGGGGCTTGCCGCCATGAAGCAGCCGGTTTTGCGCGATGTGCGCGCACTGCTGGCCTGGGAGCCGGAGGAAGGGTCAAACGTCCAGTTGCTGACCGACAGGCAGCAGATGCTGCTGACGGCGGCGCTGGCTGCCATCGGCGATGACGACGGCGCCAGGGCGGCCTATGATGCCCTTATCGCGCCGAAGCTGGTTTCGGAGGGAGGCCTGCTGTTTGCCGACGGAGAAGAGCAGGCCGACCGTGTTGAAAACACGGCGCTGGCGCTGCTGACGGCCAGCGTGGTGGCAAAGGACGATGCGCAGGCCATGATGCGCTATCTGCTGCAAAACCCCAGCACACAGGTGCTGACCTGTCTGGAACAGCTCTTTTTCGCCAAAAACAACAAGCCGGCGGCCCAAGAGCCCCTGCAGGTGACGGTGAGCATGGATGGCGGCGGGCAGACCCTGTCGCTGGGACGCCGGGGAATTGCGACGCTGCAGCTCTCCAAGCAGCAGTTTGAGAGCTTCTCGGCGAGCCTTGCACAGCAGGATACGGGCGAGACGCCGGAGCAGGCTGCGCCTGAGCTGACCTTCTTTGCCGGATATATCGGCGCGGCCAATCAGCAGCCCGACGGACAGGATGGCACCGTGACGCTGCGCAAAACCGTCGAGCCGGTGGAGACCGACGAGATAACCCAGTCGGCACTTCTCAAAGTGACCATTCAGGCTTCCTTTGAGGGCGAGGTGCCCGAGGGCGGCTATCTGGTCAGCGACGTCATCTGCTCGGGCATGCGATTTGCCAATATGCCGGTGAGCTATGACCGTTACAGCAGACAGACCGGGTGGTATCTGATGTCGCAGGACGGGCAGCACCTCACCTTCTCCGCCTGGTATGGGGAGGACGGGAAAAACAGCCCGGAAGAGGAAATTGTCTACTATGTCAGAGCCGTACTGCCGGGGACCTTTGTCAGCGAGGCGCCGATTCTGGTGCATGAGGGCTCCTCGCTTTGGGGCACCGGGCAGGCAGGGACGGTGACAGTCAAGCCCTGACGCCGGGGCAGGAAAAACCGCATAAGGCGCAAGGCCCTGAGGGCCTGCCGGGTATGGCCGTGCCGCCCCTTTTTTGAAAAAAGGGGCGGCACGGCCTTTTTGCCCCCGTGCGGCGCTGGGGAGCCTTTTTCAAAAGGGAAATGCCGGCGCAGGGCTGACTCGTAAAATGAGGCAGACAGGAGGGAAAAAACCGTGCAGCGCCTTTTTGGGCGGGGGCACAGGTCTTTTTTCGCCCCGCCGGGAGGGGCGGCCTTTGCCGCCCCCAACGACAGTGGGAGCCGTTTGACCCTTTTGCCTCAAACGGCTCCCACTGTCATCATGGTTGCCTGCGGCAAACATACCCGGCGGGGCGGCGGCAGGGCGTTGCAGCAGCGCAAAAAGCCGTGGGGCAGCCCCCTTGGGCGGGGGCTGCCCCACGGCGTGAGCTTAAAGGGCGCAGGTGCGATGCGGGCCTGCTGGCAATCAGACGGAAGCTTTGCAGTATTGGTCCATCCAGGAGAGGATCTCCCTCATGCGGGCCATGCGGCTGTTGGGACGGCCCGAGCGGGAGAGTTCATGGTTTTCTCCGTGGAAAAGGCAGAGCTTTGCCGGACACCCTTGGAATTTGAGTGCGGTAAACATGGAGAGGCCTTCGGGCATCCAGCAGCGGTAGTCCTCTTCGGAGTGGATAAACAGGGTGGGCGTGGTGCAGTTTGGGGCGTACTTGAGGGGTGAGATGTCCCACAGGTAGGAGGCATTCTGGCGCGTGTTGGCTTTGTGCTGCATCAGGTTGAAGTAGTAGCCGATGTCGGTGGTGTGCTCAAAGGAAATCCAGTTGGCGATGGAACGCTGGGAAACGGCGGCACAAAACCGGTTTGTATGGCCGATAATCCAGTTGGTCATAAAGCCGCCGTAGGAGCCGCCGGTCACGCCCACGCGGGCGGGGTCGACCATGGGATAGGCCTTGAGCATGACGTCGGTAAACTGCATCAGGTTGTCGTAGTCGTAGGTGCCGTAATGGCCCCAGACGTCGGCAAAGGCGTCGCCCTTTCCGTCGGAGCCGCGCGGATTGCAGTAGAAGACGAAGTAGCCGGCGTTGGCCCACACCTGCATCTCGTGGTGGTAGAGCTCGCCGAACAGCGAGCGCGGACCGCCGTGAATATGCAAAATGGCGGGGTAGGTCTTTCCCTCTTCAAACCCGGCGGGCCTGAGGGCCCAGCCGTCGATTTCAAAGCCGTCGGCATCGGTAAAGCGGTGGTGCTCGGGGGTGATGACGCTGTAATCCCTCAGCAGCCAGTCGTTGAAGTGGGTCTTCTGCTCGCCGTTGACATGGAGCTCGGCAATGCCGTCGCCCACAAAGGCGACATAGGCCAGCCTGTCGCCGGCACAGTCAAAGCTGTCGATGCAGCAGTCAGGCGTCAGGCTTTCCGAGACAGTTCCGTCGGCCCCCAGTGCGCGCAGATGGCAGAGGTGGTCGCGAATGCTCAGGAAGAGCACCTTGTCGGGCAGGGCCTTGATGATTTGCCCACTGCCAAGACGCGCATCGCTGGCTACGCCACTGCCCACACCCCGGTCGTAGTCGGCAAAAAGCGAGAGGGAGCCGTCGGCAGGGTTCAGGCGGTAGAAGACGACGGTCTGATTGCGCCCGTATCTGGCGCCGTCGCTGCCCAGCACCAAAATACTGTCTCCCCAAAACAGGGCGTTTGTCACGCGGAGAAGGCCGGGCTCGAGCAGTGTCCTGACCGAGCGGGCGGTGCAGTCGTATAAGTAAATGCCGTTGTCGAGGCTGCGCAGGCCCGTGTGGCTTGCCGCACAGTAGAGCAGATGCCCGCCCCGGCAGTCAAAGCAGGCCACTTCCTGCTGCATGTCGGTGACGGGGGTCAGCGAGCCGTCGGCCCTGTCGTAGACAAACAGGCGGCTGCGCTTTCCTGCCACAATGCCGTTCCCGTTGCTCCAAAAGGGGAGGTCCTCAAAGGTGTGATAGAGCGGGTTGGAGAGCTCCTTGAGCTTTTTGGCACGCTCCGGCTCGTCCATGGCCTCCAGGGTGGGCTGGACGGCATCGTAGGAGACCAGGCAGGCATAGCGCGTGCCTTCCAGATGGCGAAGCTGTAAAACGCGGCAGGGCAGCGTGAAGGCGTGGGTGGCCTCCCCGCCCTCAGGGGAGATTTCATAAAAGCTGGTGAAAAACTCCCCTTTTTCCTTTAGGCGGCGGTCTTCATCCGAGCGGGCGGCGGGGAAAAGAAGGGTATTGTCGGGCGTCCAGGTCAGGCTTTTGGCGTCGCCCATGGCAGTCAGACGCATGGGGCCGGCGTCGGTGAGCAGGTAGAGGTCGCCCTTGTAGGTGTTGTTCTCCTTGTCGGCCTGCTGCACGACAAAGGCCAGATGCTTTCCGTCGGGAGAAAACCGGGGGTTGCTGACAAACTGAAAGTCATATAGGGTCTCCGGCGTGATTTGTTTCATGCGACACACTCCTTTTTATTTTTGGTATTTTATCCAGCATACAGGATTTTGCGAAAGGGCGCAAGGGGTAAAAGAAGAAAAAGCCCTGCTGCGGCTTCGCGCAAAGGGGGCACGCATAAGGCCCTTCGGCAAGGGGGGGCTGCCGCCCGCCCCGCCGGGGAAGAGGGCTTTGCTGTCTTAGGGCGCGCCGCCCCTTGCGCACAAGGGACGGCGCGAATGCCCGGCGAAGGCAGATGAAAGGGGGCGCAGCAGGACAAAAAGAGGTTTTTTTGGAGAAAAAGAAAAGCCTGCCCGTGGGGGCAGGCGGTTGCGGCCGGAAAAGCAGCGTCAGCCGCTCGTGCACAGGGAGGGCAGCTCATACAGGGAGTGCACGGTATATGTAGGGGAAACGGCGGGAGGCTGGGTGGGAGGGGTTGGGCAAAACCAGCAGGTGTCAATGCCGGCGTCGTTTCCGCCTCTGATATCGGCAGTGAGCGAATCGCCGATTAACAGGGTGCGTTCTTTGCAAAAGCCCTCGATGGCGTCTGCCACACGGGAGAAAAATTCAGGGTATGGCTTTTGCGCACCGATGCTTTGCGAATCGAAAATTTCCTTAAAAAAGTGCAGCAGCCCCGTGCGCTCCAGCCGTTCAATCTGCGTGCGCCGGACGCCGTTTGTCACCACATAGAGGCGGTGGGTTTGGCAGAGCTGGGCGCAGACCTGCTGCGCGCCTTCCATGGCGCGGGCATTGCGGCCCATGCGGGCGCGGTAGTCGCGCTCCCAGGCGGCGCCGTCCACCTGCTGCCCAAGCTGCAGCATGATTTTGGCAAAGCGGGTCGACAGCACCTGCTCCATGGTGATTTCACGGCGCTCATACTGCGCCCACAGCGCGTCGTTGATTTCCATGTAGCGCGGTGCAAGGACGCGGTGAAAGGGATGCCGTGAGCTGCAAAAAGCTCTGCCAGCGAGAGGGCCTCGGTTTGGCGGAAGTCAAGGAGTGTGCCGTCGAGGTCAAACAGCAGAGTATCGTAATGCATGGGTTCCTCCCAAATCGCGGGGCACCCGCAAGGGGCAGGACAGAAGGCCTGCCCTTTGCGGGTGCCGCACATTGTCTTAGTGTGTGTAATCGAGCAGCAGGATGTCGTCTCCCACGGCTCGAGAGACCGCCTGCTTCATCTCCCCGGCAAAGGGACAGGCAAACCCGATGGGGGTGCCCTTTTGAATACAGGAGGCAAAGGCAATTACGTCGGCCCCACGGCGCACCAGCTCCCTGGCGCGCAGCACGGCCTTTTTCCCCGGACAGCCTCCGCAGGAGACAAAGCCGACAAGCTCAAGCTCGCCCTCCAGGCCGGCAAAGGCGCCGCGCCGCTCACGCAGGGCGGCAAAATCGACCGAGCCAGGGCAGTAGTCCTCGGTCTGCATACACCGTATGATTCCAAGTTTCATGGCGAAAGCCCTCCTTAGGCTGCGGCAGGAACAGGCGGCGGGGAAAGATTCCCGCCAGGGGCGGGACAGGCGCAGCCTTGCGCGTTGAAGGTCACCGCCGCCTGCTTTGTTGGTTTGGGAAAGGTCAGTTTTCCGGGTCCTTACAGTCGTCTGCCTCGCTGCAGCCGCACGCGGAATCGCCGCAGCAGCAGGGGGCCTCATCCTGACAACTGCAGGAGGCCTCGCTTTGCGCATCGTCCGCACAGGCATCCTTGTCGGGGTGGATTTTGGCGCCGCAGATTTGGCAAAATACCGCTTTGGGGGAGACCTCTCTGCCGCAGGCCGGGCAGATGGGCGCGGCCGACTGTGCCGCCTTCTTGCGCTTGAGCGTTTCAAGCTCCTGCTCGCAGGCCTCAATCATGGCCTTGAGCGCGTCAGGCGTCAGACGCTCATGCTCGCCCTTTGACTCCTCATAGACCGACTTTCCAAGCTCGCGGTAGAGGTCGGCAAGTTCGGTCTCCTTGGCCGAAATGTCAAAGGTCAGCCTGGTGCTCTTGCGCAGGTCGGAAACGCCCTGCGTCACGGCGTCTCCCGCCTTTTTGAGGGCGGTCAGGATGTCGTTTTTGTCGAGTTTCATGAAAAATACCTCCTTTGACGTGACGGGGCGTGTCAGCCCCGCAATGTTGCAGGAATGCCGCCGTGACGGACAGGGGCGCCCGCCTGCGGCAAAAAAACTTGTCTGACATAAAGACAGTATGGCCGCCCGGCGGCCCGTCTATGTCGCAAAAACCGGGCAACGGGCAAAAACAGAAAGGGAAAAGGGCTGCGCGGAGAAGGGGGCAGCCCCCCGCACGAGAGGGCCGACGGCCAGAGGACGCGGCAGCTTACGGGGCCTCCTGTGCCTGCCGCAGCAGGGAGAGCAGCCGCTCGGTGTTGCGCTGCAGCTTCTCCTTGTCGCGGATGTACTCGTGAAAGTGCTTGTTGTGAAAGACGCGCTCAATTTTTCCGTCCGGAAGGCCCACCACCTTGGACACACCGCCGGCACCCATGGCCACGATGCTCTGGTATTCGCCCATGATATAGACGTTGTAAAGCCCCTCGGTGTGGGGCAGGGCGTAGCCCACGTTTTCCAGATTGCCAAGCGTGTTGCGCTGACGGTAGAGATAGTAGGGGGAATAGCCTGCCTCACGGGTGACACGGGCGGTGGTCTCCAGCATGGAAAAGATGTCGTTTGAGCCCTGGCGTGAGCGCTCCATGTCCTTGTACTCCAGGCGTGCCGCCCTTTTGAGCGACAGCGCATGGACGGTCAGGTTCTCGGGCCTGAGCTGCGCCACCTGGCAAAGGCTTTTGCAAAAGGACTCCACCGGCTCCCCCGGCAGCCCGGCGATGAGGTCGACGTTGATGACCTCAAAGGGCAGCGAGCGCGCCAGCTCATAGCAGTCAAAAAAGTCCTGCGCCGAGTGGGTACGGCCGATGCGGCGCAGCGTGTCGTCGTCGGTGGTCTGGGTGTTGACGCTGATGCGCTTTGCCCCGCAGCGCAGGATGGTCTCAAGCTTTTCGGCCGTGATGGTGTCGGGACGCCCGGCCTCCACGGTAAATTCCGACAGGGCCCCCACGTCAAGATACTGTCCGATGGCCTCCAGCAGGCTGCCCAGCTGCTGCGCCGACAGCGTGGTCGGCGTGCCGCCGCCCATGTAGACAGTCTGCACCGCAATGCCTGCCTCGCACAGCGCCGGCAGCAGCGTGTGAATCTCCTCAAGCAGGGCCTCGACATAGGCAGGGATAAAGCGCCCCTCCTTTTCCACCGAGTGGGAGACAAAGGAGCAGTAGGAGCAGCGCGAGGGGCAGAAGGGAATGCCCAGATAGATGCTGACGGCCCGCCGGTCAAGCAGCTCCAGCGCGCGCTGTTCGCCTTGCAGAACCTGCGCGCACAGCAGCGTTTTGTCTTTTGAGGTAAAGCAGCTGCGCTCAAGCTGCTGCGCCGCCTGCTCGGGGGTGAGCCCCCCGTCAAGCAGGTGCTTGACCAGCTTTGCCGGCCGGATGCCGGTCAGCGTGCCCCAGGGGGGCGTGATTCCGGTGAGAGCGGCGCCCGCCCGGTAGAAGCTGCGCGCCAGCGCGGCCGAAGGCGCTTCGCCCTCCTGCCGGCGGTCTTCGGCCTCGCAGCTCTTGCCCTGCGCCGTGATGCGGGTAAAGGCCGTTTCCCCCTCCAGCTGCGAGAGGGCAAAAAGCCCGTCGTCCAGCGCGTCGGAAAAGCCTGCGGCCGGGAAAAAGAGCAGCGCCAGCGTCTCAATGAGATAGCGCTCGTCGTGCCCTTGCAGCGTCAGCCTCATAGCGGCTTAAAGAAGGGGTTGTGGGCCTTTTCATGTGCGAGGGTGCTGAACTCCTCGTGGCCGGGGAGCACCTGCAAATCCTCCTCGATGGCGCCCAGCACCACCGAAATGGAGTGGCGCAGCTGCTCGGTGGAGCCGCCGGCAAAATCGGTGCGGCCCACGTCGTCATGAAAAAGCGTGTCCCCCGTGAAAAGGTAGGGGTCGCAGCGCAGGCAGATGCCGCCCGGCGTGTGCCCCGGCGTGTGCAGCACCTGCAGCGTCAGCGAGCCCACCTGCAGGGTGTCGCCATGGTGCAGCAGAATGTCGGGCGAGGCGGGCTCAAAGGTGAGCCCACTGCCCCGGAACATGGAGAGGGCCTCGCCGGAGGTCAGGAAATAAGCGTCGGCCTCGTGGATGGCCACCTTCCCGCCGAAGCGGCGCTGAACCTCTCCGAGCAGCGCCGTGTGGTCGCCGTGCCCGTGGGTGGCAATGAGATATTTGAGCTTGCAGGGGCAGGTCTCAAGATACGAAAAGAGCTCGGGGTTGGAAAAGCCCGGGTCGATGAGCGCCGCTTCCCCTGCCTCCTCGTCCATGAGGATATAGGTGTTGACCAGCATCATGGAGCTGGAAATGTGGTGCAGTTTCATGACAGTCGCCTCCTTTGCGGTTTTTGTCAAAAGCTGTTGTCCCCTTTTTCCACGATGAGCGTGATGGGCCCGTCGTTGACAAGCGACACCTGCATGTCGGCGCCGAAGACGCCGCTTTGCACCGGAATGCCGCGCTCTGCAAGCGTCTGCTTGAAGAGCTCAAAGAGCGGGACGGCCCGCTCGGGACGCTCGGCCTTGATGAAAGAGGGCCGGTTGCCCTTGCGGCAGTCGCCGGCGATGGTGAAGTTGGGCACCACCAAAACGGCGCCCTGCACGTCGGCAAGCGCCTTGTTGAGCTTGCCGTTTTCGTCTTCGAAGACGCGCAGGTTGCCCACCTTTTCGGCGAGCTGCCGGCAGTCCTCCTCGCTGTCGCCGCTCCACACGCCCAGCAGCACCAAAAAGCCCTTTTCAATGGCGCCCACCGTGACGCCGTCAATGTCGACATGTGCGTGAGAAACGCGCTGAACCACCGCTTTCATGATAATCTCCTCCTTTGCACGCAGGTTTCCCCAAAAGGGGAAATGGGGCGGCGAGCCGCCGCCCCCCGGAAAAACAGGGTTATTCCACCGAGAGAATGTAGCTGTAAACCGGCTGCCCGCCGGGAATCACGGCAAGCTCCACATGGGTTCCCAGCTTGCGCCTTGCCTGCTCCTCGAGCCTGGAGGCCGCCGCAGGCGTCACATCGGCGCCTGTGAAGATGTTGACAAACTGCGTCTCTTCATCGACCATGGCCGTCAGCATCTTGAGGGCTGCCTTTTCGGGCGTTTTTTCCAGCGCCAGCAGCTTTTTGCCGCAAAGCCCCATCATCTCGCCCTTTTTGACCTTGTGCCCGTCGATCTCGGAGTCGCGCACGGCATAGGTCACCTGCCCGCTCTTGACGGCTGCGATGCCCTCGGTCATGGCCTGCTCGTTTTGCTCGGGAGACAGCGTCTCGTCAAAGCGCGTGAGGGCGGCCATGCCCTCGGGAATGGTGCGGCAGGGCAGCACGATGACCTGCTTGTCGGTCATCTTGGCGGCCATCTGGGCCGTGAGAATGATGTTGGAGTTGTTGGGCAGCACGAAGACGGTCTGCGCCGGCGTGGCGTCAATGGCGGCCAGGACATGTTCAATGGCGGGATTCATGGTCTGCCCGCCCGAGACGATCTGGTCGACCAGAAAATCACGGAAGACGGCCGTGATGCCGTCGCCCGGGGAGACGGCCACAAAGCCATAGGGCTTTTCGGGCGCCGCAATGGTGCGGGTTTCGGGCGTCATCTGCGCCACAAAGTCGCCGTATTGCTCAATCATGTTTTCGATTTTGACCCCTGAGAGATAGCCGTATTTGAGGGCCTCCTGCAGCACGCGGCCGGGGGCATTGCTGTGGACATGCACCTTGATGACGTTTGTATCGTCCACAAAGACCAGCGAATCGCCCAGCTTGTCGAGATAGGCGCGCAGGGCTTCGGGATTTCTCAGGCGCTTGCTGTGGGTCTTGTTGATGAAAAACTCGGTGCAGTAGGCGAATTTGATATCCTCGGGATTGAGGGCGGCAAGGTCGATGCGCGGCGCTTCCCCCGTGCCTGCCGGGGCCGGATTTGCCTGCTCGGACGACTCGCCCGCCTCCACCGGAACCCCGTCGATGAGAAGGCTGGCCATACCCTCGAGCAGGCGCACATAGCCCTGCCCGCCCGAATCCACCACGCCGGCCTTTTTGAGCACGGGCAGCATGTCGGGCGTTTTGACAAGCGTCTCCCTTGCGGCCTCCAGCAGCGCGGTGAGCACGCCCTCGATGTCGGCTCCGCGCTGCGCCGCTTCCAGCGCCTGCTCTGCCGCCATGCGCGACACCGTGAGGATGGTGCCCTCGGTGGGCTTCATGACCGCCTTGTAGGCCGACTTGACGCCCGCGTCAAAGGCAGCCGCCAGCTTTGCGGCGTCGGCCTCGTCCACCCCGGCCAGCTCCTTGGCAAAGCCGCGAAAGAGCAGGGAGGTGATGACGCCGGAGTTGCCGCGCGCATTTTTGAGAAAGATGGAGGCGGCAAGCTCCGCCACCTCGCCGCAGGTGCCCTGGGCGCTGCGAAGCGGCGCGGCACCGCCCAGCAGCGTCATGGCCATGTTGGTGCCGGTGTCCCCGTCGGGCACCGGGAATACGTTGAGGTCGTTGATTTCGGCTTTATGCCGCTCCACGTTGCAGGCGCCCGACAAAATGGCGTCGCGCAGGAGCGTCCCGTTGATGGTGTTCAAAGTCGTCTCCTCCTGTCAGGCTTTCATGTCGTCCACACAAATTGTAACTTCATGGACGGTCAGTCCCGTGAGCTCTTCCACCGTGTAGCGCACACGGTTGACGATGCTGCTCGACACGGCTGCGATGTTCAGGCCGTAGATGACGACGATGTGCAGCTCGATGGAGACCATGTCCTCCCCGGCCGGGATAACGCGCACGCCCTTGTCCAGACGGTTGCGCTTGAAAAGAGACACCAGATTTTCCACAGAATCCTTGGCGGCCATGCCCGCCACACCGAAGCATTCGTTGACGGCACGGCCCACGATGGTTTCAAGCACCTCGGCCGAAATGGTAATTTCGCCGAGAGCGGTTTCCAGTTTCACCATATCGCACCTCCCATGCGTTCTATCATTTTGCGTCGTATCGTTTCAGGAAAACCAAAGGGTTGGCTTTTCTGCAGAGCGTTTGCCCCTGAAATGTCAATTTAGTATAGCACAGTTTTTTGCCAATAACAAGTAACGCGACCATTTTCCCGGGGGGCAGGGCGCCCCCGGCGGCAGAGAGCTGCCGGACAGCGCGATGCCTCTGAGACAAGGGCCCCCTGTGCCCGCTCTCTTTTCCCCTGGAGAGTTACGGGGCAAGGGAGAGATGCTCAAGCCCCGAGAGGGGATTGGTGGGGGTGGGGGTCAGCACGCTGCGCAGCGACGGCTCGCCCAGGGCCACCTCACCGAGCGCAAAATACAAGGGGATGAGGGGCATCTCGCTGTCGAGCGCGGCAATGAGCACGGTGGCACAGGACTGAAGCTGCTCGGGGGAGGCGCTTTTGAGCGCCTGCAGGGCGCTGTCAAGCGTGGGGGAGGAGAAGCGCGCAAAGTTGAGCGCGCCGCCGCTTTGGACAAGCGGCGCCACATCCATGTCGGGCGTCAGGCGGATTTCGCCCAGATACAGGTCGAAGGTGCCCGCCTGCACCAGCGAGGCGTATTCCTGCGGATTTGCCTCGACCAGCGAGACCTGGTAGCCGAAGGCGGAGAGCTGAGCGGCAATCGAGCCGGCCAGCGCCACGCGCTCGGAGCTTGCGTTGTTGTAAAGCAGGCTCAGCGACAGGGGCCTGCCGCCCGACGTCTCCCGCACCTCCTGCTCCGTGAGCAGATAGCCCGCCTGCTCGAGCACCGATTCGGTGTAAGCGGCGTCGGCCCCGCGCGAGACGGCGGAGGAGTCATAGAGATACCACTTGGAGCTGATGGGGGAGAGCGCCACAAAGCCGCCCGAGGCGACGTTGTCGTCAATGAGGGTGGAGCGGGTGAGCGCGCAGGAAAGCGCACGGCGCAGCTCCGGGGTCGACAGCGCGGCGCAGGAGGGGTTGACCCCCAGGAAAATGAGGTTGTTGGAGACGTAGCGCACCCCCTCGAGAGACAATTTGGCCCCAAACAGGGTCATGAGGCTGAGCTCGCCCGAGCCGAGCGAAAGGGGGGCCTCCTGCAGCTCGGGAGCCTGCACAAGGCGGATGGAGGAGAGCGCCACCGGGCCGCCCACCCAGTTGTCGTTGCGCAGGAGGAGCCCGTTTTGCGCGTCGTAGGAGAACTTCCCCGAGCCGACGGGGGCCGACGAGTCGTCCCCCGCCTTGAGGATGGGGATTTCCAGCAGGGAGGCAAACAGGCTGTTCTCGGACAGCAGCGTGAGCACCAGCGTCTGCTCGTCGGCCGCCTGGATGCTCTCGACGCCGTCCATGCGCGCGTCGTAGTTGGTGCCGCCGGCCTGGATGCGCGACAGCGTGTCGAGGACGTCCTGCGACGTCAGGGGGCTCCCGTCGTGAAAAGTGAGGCCGGGCTTCAGCCTGACCGTGACGGTCAGGCCGTCGACATCGATGGACTCGGCCAGCACCAGGGAGGGTTCGAGCGAGTCGTCAAGCTCCACCAGAGGGTCAAACAGCAGCGCGCCAAGCTCCTGGTTGATGCGGCTGGTGGTGGAAAGCGGGTTGAGCGAGGCTTCGCTGACATAGGGCAAAACGAGCCGCTGCGGAGCGGGCGAAGCGGGAGAAGTGCCCTGCTCCGCGGGGACCCCGTCGGCCGGGGTGGAGACCGAGCAGGCGCACAGCAGCATCACCGCCAAAAGCAGGGGAAGAAGTCTTGACACCGGCATCACACCTCCTCCGCGCGCAGGCCGATGAGCGCCATGAGCACGCCGCGCTGCTCCCCGTGGACGCGGTGGGAAAAGTAGCGGTCGGGGTGCTCGTAGCAGCACTCTCCCAGGCAGGTGATGTTGTCGGCCTGCATGCCGGCCTCAAGCGCCGTGAGCTCCACCGCGCGCCACAGGTCGATGTGGGGCTTGGCGTAGCCGCCCAAAATGAGCTCGGGATGCTGCGGAAAGGCCTGTTCAAAGCGCTGCGCCACTTCGGGGCCAACCTCAAAGCAGCGCGGGCAGATGGAGGGCCCGATGGCCAGCAGCGTTTGGGACGGGTCAACGGAAAACTCCCGCTCCATGAGCGTCAGCGCCTCTTTCAGAATGCGCTGCTCGGTGCCGCGCCAGCCCGAATGCACGGCGGCGCAGACTTTTTTGTCGGGAGCGTAGAGCAGCAGGGGGATGCAGTCTGCATAAAAGCAGGCGGGAAAGATGCCTTTCTGCCCCGTGACCACGCCGTCGGCAGACTGGAAGGGCGTTTTGGTGAAGGGGTTGGTCACCCCGTCGCGCGGGGAGAGCAGCACGCGCGCCGAATGCACCTGGCGCACGGCCGAAACACCCTTTACGTCCGCGCCCAGCGCCTGCGCAAAAAGACGGTAGTTTTGCGCGACGTGGTGCGGGTCGTCGCCCCGCGAAAAGCCGAAGTTGAAGGCGGCGCAATGCCCCTGGCTGACGCCTCCCCGACGGGTGGAAAAGCCTGCGGCAAGGCCGGGGACACGCAAAAAATCGGGCGTGGTGAGGTAGGGGATGCCGTTTGAGAAAACGGTAACTTTTTCATATTTCATAAGCATTGTCCTTTCGCGCACAGGGGTGCGGCAGCACCGCCGTTTGGGGCGGGCGGGAAAAAGACTTTGGAAGAGAGGGCCTGAGGAGGGCGGCCTTTTGCAAAGGGGCCTTGCTTAACGGGCGCATGCGCGGCCTGCGGGGCCTTTGCTTTACCATATGCGCCGGGCGGCGCGCTTATGGCCTGCAGCCCCCGCGCCTAGCGCAGCCGGATGCGTTCAATGGACTGTGCGCGCCCCCGCTCGTCGGTTTCCACAAGCGCGCCGCACAGCTCGACCTCCCCACTGCCCGGCTGGAGCCTCACCGGGATGCCGGTGAGAAAACGCTCGAGCACCTGCTGCTTTCCCATTCCCAGGATGGAGTCGACAGGGCCTGTCATGCCAAGGTCTGTGATGGTGGCCGTGCCCACGGGGGAGACGGCCTCGTCGGCAGTCTGGACGTGGGTGTGGGTGCCAACCACCGCTGTGACCCGTCCGTCGAGGTAAGCGCAAAGCGCCAGCTTTTCGCTGGTGGCCTCGGCATGGAAGTCCACGACGCGCACCGCCACGTCGGCCGTCTTTTCCAGCAGGCGGTCGGCCGTGCGGAAGGGACAGTCGACATTGGCAAGGAAGGTGCGCCCAATCAGGTTGATGACGGCCACCCGCCCGAAGGGGGTGGCATAGACCCCCCAGCCCGTGCCGGGCGCCTGCGGATAGTTGTGGGGGCGCAGCAGCGCCTCGTCCTCGTCGAGCAGGCTGCGCAGCTCCCACCGGTTGAAGACATGGTTCCCGGTGGTAATCACGTCGACGCCGGCGTTTTTGAGCCGCTTTGCGTCGCCCGGCAGCAGCCCGTTGCCCACCGAGGCGTTTTCCCCGTTGGCAACCACAAAGTCGGCGCCCAGCAGCTTGCGCACGCCCCACAGGCGCTGCTCCAAAAAAGCGCAGCCTGCCGCGCCGACCACGTCTCCGAGAAAAAGGATTTTCATAGGGGATTCCCTCCTAGTGACGAAAAATCAGGCGGCCGGTTCCACGCCGCGCATAGGGCAGCCCCCGGGAAGGGGGGCACCAAAAGGGATGGCCGCCCAGCCGCCCTTTTCGGAAGAAAAAAGGCGCGCTTTCGCGCGCCTTGGGCCTCTTATTTTGCATAGTCAATGGCACGGCTCTCCCGGACCAGGTTGACCTTGATTTGACCGGGATATTCCATCTCGTCTTCAATCTTTTTGGCAATGTCTCTGGCCAGCAGCGTCAGCTCATCGTCCGAAACGGCTTCGGGCTTGACCATGACGCGGATTTCGCGGCCCGCCTGAATGGCAAAGGAGCGCTCCACGCCCGGGAAGGCGCCCGAGATTTCCTCAAGCTTTTGCAGACGCTTGATGTAAGCCTCCAGATTCTCGCGGCGCGCACCGGGACGGGCGGCCGAGACGGCGTCGGCCGTCTGAACCAGGCAGGAGACCACCGAATTGGGCTCCACGTCGCCATGATGGGCCTCGATGGCGTTGATGACCCCGGGGGACTCCTTGTATTTGCGTGCAACGTCCACGCCAATCTGGACGTGGGAGCCTTCAATCTCGTGGTCAAGAGCCTTGCCGATGTCGTGCAGCAGGCCGGCCCGCTTGGCCAGCGTGACGTCGACCCCCAGCTCGGCTGCCATCATGCCGGCGATGTGCGACACCTCAATGGAGTGCAGCAGCACATTCTGCCCATAGCTCGTGCGGTAGCGCAGACGGCCCAGCAGCTTGACAAGCTCGGGATGCAGACCGTAAACCCCGGTTTCGAAGGTGGCACGCTCGCCCTCCTGCTTGATGGTGTTTTCCACATCCCTGCGGGCTTTTTCCACCGTCTCCTCAATCTTCGCCGGGTGGATGCGCCCGTCATGCACCAAACGCTCCAGCGCAATGCGCGCAATCTCGCGGCGCACAGGGTCAAAGCACGAAATGGTGATGGCCTCAGGCGTGTCGTCAATAATCAAATCCACGCCTGTCATGGTTTCAATGGTACGGATGTTGCGGCCCTCGCGGCCGATAATGCGCCCCTTCATCTCGTCGGACGGGAGGGGAACCACCGATACCGTGGCCTCGGCAACAAAGTCCGCCGCGTACCTCTGGATTGCCATGGTGACAATCTCCCTGGCCCGCTGCTCGCTCTCCTCCTTGGCCCGCTGCTCGCTCTCCTTGATGCGCAGCGCCGACTCGTGCTGGATTTCCTTTTCCAGGTTGTTCAGCAGATACTCCTTGGCCTGCTCGATGGTGAACCCGGAAATGCGCTCAAGCGTTTCCCACTCCTGACGCCGAAACTCCTCGATTTCCTCCTTCAGAGCCTCGGCCTCCTTGAGCTTGCGGTTGAGCTTCTCCTCTTTTTGCTCGTAGTTTTCGCTTTTCTTGTCAAGAGATTCCTCTTTTTGCTGGATGCGTCGTTCCTGCTTGCTGATTTCGCTGCGGCGCTCCTTGAGCTCCTTTTCGGCCTCGGCACGCAGATGAATGGCCTCCTCCTTCGCCTCCAGGGTTGCTTCTTTTTTCTTTGCCTCCGCACTTTTTATTGCCTCGTTGATAATTCGCCGGGCCTCAACTTCAGCCTGGCCGATTTCAGACTCCGCGACTTTTTTCCGATATAGAATGCCAAAACAAAAAAATATGCATGAGCACAAACCAGCAACCACCAGATAGGGAAGAACCTGCATCAGAACGTCCATACAGCACCTCCTATCTTCAGTTGTGTCACATATCGCTGATTGCGTGCAATTCCAATTTCTGCACGTCAAATCCCCCAGGATAGTACAAAGTTTAGTATAAGGGTTCGCTAAGACCCTGTCAAGCTGCTCGTTCACATATTTTGCATAATCTTTTGAGCAGGGGCCATACTGCAGTTGAAACAAAAACCGGGAGGGAAGAACATGAAACGGTGGAAACTGGCCGGAGCGGCCATGGCCCTTTTCCTGGCCGGCGTGATGCTGACGGCAGGCCTTTGCGAGCCCTCGGTGCCGACGCTGGCGCAGCTTGGCTCCTCCGGGGAGCAGGTGACAAAAATTCAGCAGCGCCTTGCCGAGTTCGGCTACGACGTGGGCGAGGTCGACGGCGTCTTTGGCAGCCAGACCAAAAATGCCGTCATCAAATTCCAAAAAGACAACGGCCTGACGGCCGACGGCGTGGTGGGCACGCAGACACTGGCCGCGCTGGGCCTTTCCGGCACTGCGGGCAGCGTGACGGCCGACTCGCTTGACCTCGATTTGCTGGCGCGCGTCATTTCGGCGGAGGCCAAGGGCGAGCCCTATGAGGGGCAGGTGGCGGTAGGTGCCGTGATTTTGAACCGCATCGAGCACCCCTCTTTCCCCAACACCTTGGCCGGCGTGATTTATCAGGCGGGGGCCTTTGAGTCGGTGTCAAACGGCGAATACCTCAAGGCCGCAACCGAGAGCTGCATCCGTGCGGCCCGCGAGGCCATTGCCGGCAGCGACCCTTCGGGCGGCGCCATCTATTTCTTCAATCCCGCAAAGACCTCAAACGAGTGGATGCACTCGCGCCCCGTGATTGTCACCATCGGCAGGCATGTCTTTTGCAAATGATGCGCCCGCCCGGCGCAAAATGCGCTCCCGGGACAATTGAAAAGCGCAGCACGCCCATGCTATAATGTCGGTAACGTCTCACCTTGAGACGGCAACCGACAAAGGAGTGATTTGCGTGAATCAGGAACGTCTCGAGCGCATTGTTCGGCGCATGAAGGAAGACGGGCTGCCGCAGCTCGTCCTCAGCGATCCCTCCACGATGGAGTATGTCCTGGGCTACCCGCTCTCCCCGATGGAGCGTATGTATGCCATGGTGGTGTCCACCGAGCGCGAGCCGGTGCTGCTGCTCAACGACCTCTTTGTCATCCCCGACGGCGTGCCGGTCAGGCAGGTGCGCTACTTCGACACCGACGACAGCGCCGCCGTGCTGGCGGCCCAGCTCGACAAGAACAGCGTTTGCGGCGTGGAGAAGACCTTTATCGCCAAGCTGCTGCTGGCGCTGCAGGAGAGCGGCGCGGCAAAGGGGTTTGTCAACGCCTCGCCCATCGTCGACACCGTGCGCGCCTGCAAGAGCCCCGATGAGGCCCAGAAAATGCGCGAAAGCTCGAAGATCAACGATGCCGTCATGGACAGGCTGGTTGCCTATATCAAAGAGGGCATGACCGAGCTGGAGCTGGCCGACATCATCAAAAATATCTTTGTCGAGTGCGGTGCGGACAAGGCCGGCTTTGCCATTGTGGCCTTTGGCGCCAATGCCGCAGACCCCCATCACCGCAACGACAATACCCGCCTCAAGAGCGGCGACTGCGTGCTCATCGACATGGGCTGCGTCAAAAACGGCTACTATTCGGACATGACCCGCACCTTCTTCTTCAAGACGGTGAGCGACAGGCAAAGAGAGGTCTATGACCTCGTGCTCAAGGCCAATCTGGACGCCGAGGCCATGGTGGCGCCCGGCGTGCGCTTCTGCGATATCGATAAGGCGGCGCGCGACGTGATCACGCAGGGAGGCTACGGCCCGCGCTTCATCCATCGCCTGGGCCACTCTATCGGCATGAACGAGCATGAGGCCGGCGACGTCTCCTCGGCCAACACCGACCCCGTGCTGCCCGGCATGACCTTCTCCATCGAGCCCGGCATCTATCTGCCCGGCGAGTTCGGCGTGCGCATCGAGGACCTGGTACTGGTCACGGAGGACGGCTGCGAGCTGCTCAACTACAACCCCAAGGAGCTGACGGTGCTGGGCTGAGCAGGCAGGCCGCTCCTTTAAGGCCGTGCGGCGTGCGGCGGCAGGCCCCGCGCTGCCCCCGGCGCCCGTTAAAAAAGCCCCCTGGTTCCAAACCCGTGTTTGGAACCAGGGGGCTTTTTGTGAAAAGCAGGCTTTTTGAAAAAAAGGGGGCGGTGCCCCTCTTTTTTTGCGGGCGCCGGGGGCAGCGCGGGGGGCCTGCCGGGCGGGGCTTTGCCCGCCCGGCAGGGATGGCAGGCAGGGCCTGCCTGCCGCCGCCGCAGATGCGCGGGGGTTAGTCCTGCAGCAGGGCCAGCCATTTGTCGCCGCGCAGCAGGGCGCCGATGGGGGAGGGGTCTGGTGTGAAGTGGAAGTCCCCGTCAAAGTCCATGAAGTCAAGGGCGTATTGCAGCGTGAGGCAGGCGCCGATGTCCAGCGAGTCCTCGTCGAGGTCAAACTGGACGTTGTGGTGGTCTGCGCCGGAGCCCTTTTGGGGATTGCGCGTGCCAACGAAGGCGAGCAGCCCCGGCGCGCGCTTGAGATACATGGAAAAGCATTCCGACGCCATCCAGGGCTCCATGCAGGCAAGCGAGCCCTCGCCAAACAGCTTGACGGCAGCGCCCCGGGCAATGCCGGCGCAGACCCCGTTGTTGACGACGGCCATGTCGCGCGGGGTGTAGCTGTGGCGCCGGCAGGTGGTGCCGTGGCGCCGGCAGGCGTCGCGCAGGGAGGCGTCAATAGCCGTGACCCAGAAGGCGCCCACCTTGTCAAAATCGAGAATACGGCAGGTTCCGGAAAAGGTCAGCTCGGGCGGCACGATGTTGGAGGCGGTGCCCGCGTGGATGCTGCCGATGGAGAAGGTCACGGGATAGTAGGGGTTGGCGCGCTGTCCCTTGAGCAGCAGCACCGACTGATAGAAGTCCAGGAACGTGTTGAGCGGATTGTTGGCAAGGTCGGGCCGGCTGCCGTGGCCGCTTTTCCCT
>DVNV01000092.1 GCA_018714125.1 Candidatus Galloscillospira excrementipullorum | reverse complement strand
GGAAAAGGCCGGGGGGCTTGAGGCCACCTCTCCAAGGCCGGCGCAAAAAAGCGCCCAGCCGGTGCGCCGGAAGCCCTTGAGGGCTTCCCAAAAGCAGAGCAATCCCCTGCTTTTTGGGTGCGGCGGGGCGGCCCGCGCAGGCAGGGGCCGTGGGCTGCTCCCTTTATTTTCCCATAACCAAAGAAAAGGTTTGGAGCCGCATCGGCCTCCAAACCCTTTTTTCTTTTCTCATTCCGGTTCCGGCGATTTTTGCGCCGTCTTGTCTTTCAAAAGGCGGCCCGTGCGCGCTCTTCCCCCGCGTCCGCAGAAGGGGCTGCCTTTCGCAGAAGGGCCTTGCCCGGGGCGCCCCCGGTCTGTCCCATTGACCGGGGGCGCCCCGGGCCGGCACCCTCCCCGGCCCCGCCCGCGCCTTTTTGTCAAAAGGCCGGGGCGTCCCGTGCCGGGGCTCAGCCCTTATAGACCACGCCGTCCTTCATGACAAAGGTGCAGTTTGTCATAACCCTGATGTCTTCCAGGGGGCTGCTGTCAAAGGCGATGACGTCGGCCAGCTTGCCGGGCTCGATGGAGCCGACGCGGTCGTCCCACCGCAGCATCTCGGAGTTGACCTTGGTGGCGGCCAGCAGCGTCTCGGCGGGAGTGAAGTCCCCGTAGCGGCACATGAGCTCAAACTCAAACGCCTGCTTGCCATGGGGGTTGAAGGGGGTGGCGGCGTCGGTTCCAAAGCCGATTTTGACCCCCATCTTCCGCATCTTTTTCAGATTCTCCCCGTGGTTTTTCAGGCACCGCTCGGCCTTCTCCACGCCCCAGGCGGGAATGCCGGCCTCCACGCCGTTTGCAACAATCTGATAGGCGGCAATGATGGTGGGGATGAGATAGGTCCCGCTCTCGGCCATCATGCACATGCCCTCCTCGTCAATCATCATGCCGTGCTCAATGGAGGTGATGCCGGCACGGATGGCGTTTTTGATGCCCTCGGCGCCGTGGGCATGGGCGGTGGTGAGCTTGCCGTGGGAGGCGGCCAAATCACAGATGACCTTCATCTCCTCATAGGTCAGCTCGGGCGCACCCGGCTCGTCGCCCATCGACATGACGCCTCCCGTCGCCATCAGCTTGATCTGATCCACGCCGTATTTGATATTGGTGCGCGTGGCGGCGCGGCACTCGTCGGGGCTGTTGACGATAAAGGCCATGCTGCCCCCCGTGATGCCGGGCTTGAAATGGCTGTCGCCGTGGCCTCCCGTGGAGGAGAGCGGCACCCCGCTCACAAACATGCGCGGGCCAAATACCCGTCCCGAGTCAATCATCTTCTTGAGGTCGAGGTCGATAAAGTGGAAGCTGCCCTCGTCCCGGACGGTGGTAAACCCGGCCAGCAGGTCCTGCTGCGCGTTGAGCATGGAAATCAATGCAAGCTCACCGTCGCGCTGGTAATACATGCACTGCGTGGTGTCGGGCTCCCCGCTCATGCCGGTGTGCAGGTGGGCGTCTATCAGCCCCGGCATCACAAACTTGCCCGACAGGTCAATCACTTCCTGCCCCTCCCTGGGCGGACATTCGGCCATCGGCGCTACCTCGATAATTCGATTCCCCTCAATCACGACCGCCATGTCCTTTAGAACGGCGTCGTCCTTCGCGCAAAACAGCTGTCCGCATTTGATGTAGCTTGCCATTGCTTTCACCTCAACAATTCTCCGGGCATGTCGCCCGGTTGATATTGCGGGAATTATAGCAAACCCCGCCCCGAAAAATCAACACCTTTCAACCTTTGTTCAAACAAATTCCCGTTTTGACCGAAGGCAAACAATTCCCTGCACACGTTTTTGTCGTATGTGCATAAAAATCTTTCTCTTTTTTTACGTTTTCGTCAAAAATCAGGGCGTTTTCTGCCTCTCTGCATTTCGCCCTCCCTGCAGGCATTCCCTGCGGCACCTGCACAGGCCCCCGCGCAGCCTGCGCAGGGCCTGTGCGAAAGAGCGCAGCACATTTTTCAAAAAGGGCTGTGCAGGACACCTCCTGCGGCGGTATAATGGAAGACGACAGGAGGCATGAAGCATGAATTTATCCCAAAGTCCGCCATGCGGGCCTGACCGTCAGGACGCCGAGTGGTGGGAGCTTTTTGACCAAAACCGCCGTCCCCTCAACCGGACGCATCCCAGGGGCCGTCCTCTGCCGGAGGGGGCCTTTCACGTTGTGAGCGAGGTCTGGGTGGCCGACTTGCAAAACCGTCTGCTGCTGACGCTGCGCGCCCCCCAAAAGGAGATTTCCCCGGGGCTGTGGGAGGCCACGGCCGGCTCTGTTCTGGCGGGAGAGAGCAGCAGGGAGGGGGCGGTGCGCGAGCTGCGCGAGGAAACGGGGCTTGCGGCAGACCCCGCCGCGCTGCACCTGATTGGCGTGGCGCAGACGGCGGGCGTGTTTGTCGACGTCTATGTCCTGCGCCTTGACGTGCAGCATGTGACGCTGCAGCCCGGCGAGACCGAGGACTTCCGCATGGTCACGCTGTCCGAGCTGGACGACATGGGGCGCCGCGGCCTTCTGGCCCCCCACATCCTGCGACACCTCTCGCTGTTTGAAGAGCAGCTTCGCTTCTTCCTGGAGCCCTCGCTTTCCCCCGGCCTCTACCGGCACTACAAGGGCAATGTCTACGAGCTGGTGTGTATGGCGCGCCACTCCGAAACGCTTGAGCCCATGGTGATCTACCGCCCTGCCGACGGCACGGGAGGCGCCTGGGCACGGCCCGCCGCCATGTGGTTTGACGCCGTGCCGCAGGGCGGCTCCTTCGTGCGCCGCTTTTCAAAGCTGGCCAGGCATAGGCCGGCATTTTAAGTGGAAAGGGGTATCCCTTTCCACTTAAAATGCCCCTTTGGAGCAGCACGCTGCCCAAACGGGGGCTTTCCAAAGAGAAGGGGCTTTGGAGTCAAAGGGCGCTTTCAAAGAAAAAGCCCCTCCAAGGCAGGGCCATGCCGCCCCAAAACGCCGCCTGCAGGGCCAATTTTCTCTCTTCTCCCTCCCACGGCCCCCACCGGGCTGCTTTGCGCTCTGCGCGCAAGGGGTGCGGGAGAGTCTGAAGGCCGTGAGGGGGCAGAGCGCCGTGCAGGCAGGAGCTGCGCCTCGGCGCAGAGTGTCAGCATGCGGAAAGAGAGCTTCTTCCCCTGTATAGCAGTTTTCCTTTTCACCCTTGTTTTGCTCTTTCCCCCCGCATTTTCCTTCTTCTCCCCTTCGCATCTCCTTCGCAGACACAAAAAAGCGGGGGCAGCAGAAATGCTGCCCCCGCTTTTTGTGCATACAAGGGGAGTGTTTTACTTGAGCTCGACCTTGGCGCCAACTTCCTCGAGCTGAGCCTTGATGGCATCGGCATCTTCCTTGGAGACACCCTCCTTGAGGGGCTTGGGAGCGCCGTCAACCAGCTCCTTGGCTTCCTTGAGGCCCAGGCCGGTGATCTCGCGGACAACCTTGATGACCTTGATCTTCTCGGCGCCGACTTCGGCCAGGATGACGTCAAAATCGGTCTTCTCGGCGGCAGCCTCGGCGGGAGCGGCGGCGGCGGGAGCGGCGGCGACGGCCACGGGAGCGGCGGCGGAGACGCCGAACTCTTCCTCGAGAGCCTTGACCAGCTCAGAGAGCTCCAAAACGGTCAGAACCTTGATTTCTTCGATTAAAGCAGTGATCTTCTCAGACATTGTCATATCCTCCATACATCGTTCTTTTTGAAAGGGTAATTTGTCTTGTTACTCGGCCTTCTTTTCGGCGATGGCGTTGAGCGCCACGGCCAGGCCCTTGATGGTGCCGTTGAGCACGGTGACAAGGCCGGTGACGGGCGCGTTCATGGTGCCCAGCACGGTCGCGATGAGCACTTCCCTCGACGGCAGATCCGCCAGGTCCTTGACTTCGGCAGGCGTGATGACCTTGCCCTCGACAAAGCCCATCTTGATTTTGAAGTTTTCGTGCTTGGCGGCATACTCGTTGAGAATTTTGGCGGGGGCCACCGGGTCGTCGTAGCTGACGGCCAGGGCCGTGGTTCCGTTCAAAATCTCGTCGAGCCCTTCCAGGCCGGCGTCCTTGGCGGCAAAGCGGGTGAGCGTGTTCTTGACAACGGCATAGTCCACGCCCGCCTTGCGCATCTCGGCGCGCAGCTTGGTGTCCTCCTCCACGGTGATGCCGCGATAGTCGACAAACACACCGGCAGAGGCGCGGCGCAGCTTGTCTGTCAAATCCGAGACAATCTGCTTCTTTTGCTCGAGAATCTTTGCACTTGGCATTGTTTCACCTCCAATGTGAAGGCTGCATCAGCCTCCCTGCTCGTCATCTCGCGGGAGAAGGCAGATAAAAAGGCCCCCGGCGCCTTGACGCCGAGAGCCGTGCAATACAAACCAAACGGCAGCTTGCGCCGCCCTTGTTTTTCCCTTGCACATCTCCCTCGGCAGGCAGCTTTCAGCAGGCGCATGCGCGCCCACACCTGCGGTCTTCGGTTGATGACAGAGGTATTTTACCAAAAAGGACGTCTCCTGTCAAGCCTTTTTTGAGGAACTAAGGCTGTCGTCCAGCAGATGCGGCCCGCTCTGCCGACCCCCTTTGCAGATACGCCGGTCGAGCTTGGAAAAGCCCAGGCCCAACACCTGGCACGCTGCCAAAAACAGCAGCAGGGAGAGCGGCCGAAACCCCGGCAGCAGAACATGCCCCAGCAGGCCGCCCGTGGCCAGCGCCAGTACCAGCAGTGCAAATCGCAGCAGTCGCTCCATATGTCGTTTCTCCTTTTCTTGTGAAACCGCTCTCCCGATCTCCGCCCTGCCCTGCTTCCGGTTGTCTTGCGCGTGCCGGTTTTTGCTTGGGACAGTATGTCTTACGCCCGACGTCCCCTTCCCCTGCGGCACCCGCAAGGCGCAAAGAGCCTTTGGCCCGTAAGGGGACAGGCCATTGAGACAAGCGATGCCCCCTGCAGGGAGCAGGCAGCGCTGCACCATCGGGGTGCGGCACCCGGCTGAGATATCAGGGCCAGGGCCTAAGACCGGGCGGCAGGGCCAAAGGCCGGGGGCCAAGCGCCGGGGCCGGTGAAGACGCTCGGGCGCAGGGCGCGCGGTGCGCAGGGCCGCCCTGTCAGGGGGCGTCGGGATGCCCCGCCCCGTCCGGCAGGGGCATCCCGTCCGGCAGGGGGAACGGCGCCTCCGCGGCGCCCTCCTGCTCCTGCCCCGCCGCGCCACGGCGCGGCAGGGGGGCGGGCGCCGTCTCGGCCGTCACGGTGGCCACGAGCCGGTGGATGGGATAGCCCTTGTCCGACCAGGTGCGCTCATACTCGGTGACAATGTTCCAGGGCGCGTCGGCTGCGTGCAGGTCATAGCAGACCTGCGACAGCGCAAAGCGGCAGGCCGAAAACTCACCCAGCGAAAAGTCAAACAGAGGGCGGTTGTCGGTTTTGAAGTGAATCTCTCCGCCCTCCCCCAGCAGCGCCATGTAGTGCGCCAGAAAGCTGCGATGGGTCAGCCGCCGCTTGGCCTGACGCTTTTTGTGCCAGGGGTCGCAGAAATTGATGTAGAGCCTTGAAAACTCCCGGGGCTCGAAATATTCCTCAAGCAGCGCCGCGTCCCCCAGCACAAAGCGCAGGTTGGTCAGCCCCATGCCGGCCGCCTTCTCCATGGCCATGACCAGCACCTCGGGCACCTTGTCAAAGGCAATGTAGCAGATATCGGGGTTGCGCCGCGCACTCTCGCACACAAAGGTGCCCTTGCCGCAGCCCAGCTCCACATGAAGCGGCGCGTCGTCCGGCGCGCCGAACAGCGCCCGCCAGCGTCCCTTGTTCTCCTCCGGGCGCTCAACGCGAAAGGACGCCGCAGCCTGCATCCGCTTGTCCAGATTGTGTTTTTTCCGAGGGCGCATGTCGTCTCTCCTTATGTCACGGCGGCCGCCGGCCGCCTGCAGTTGCTGATTCAGTATAGCGCAAACCGCCTCCCGATTGCAAGGGGAAACAAAAAGCACGCCCCCCGCCTTTGCGGGGGGCGTGCCGGCACCTGCTCCTTAAGCTAAGCTGTTCTCAAGAGGACGCCGTCCGGAGAGGGGTCTGCAGTTCGAAAACGGAATCGTCTAAAAAATCTATGAACGGGCTCAAAAAAACGTCGCCAAAAAGCCAGTCGACCTCCCGCACCTCCCCGTCGGAAATGAAGTAATATTGGCTCCAGTATGTGAAAATACCCTTGGAAAGATTGCCTCCGTTTCCAAAATACTCCAATCTGTATTCACGGCCCCGTTTGTCCCGAATGAGAAACGAGCATCCGTGGTGCATATACAACTGCCCGTCTTCCGGCAGGGGCTCGCCCGGCTCATAGTGGTCGCGCAGCGACAGGTTGAGGGCAACCACCAGCAGCTTTCCCATAAAGGGGTCAAGCCTTGCGGCATTTTCATTGCCCGGGTTCCCGATAACCTCCTTTACCTCGCTGGCAGGCAAAAGCAGGTTCCCCCGGTAAAAAAGCACCACGGCAAACAGCACCGTCACCCCCACAACCTTCCACCGCGTCCCCATCTGGGGCACCAGCCTGCGAAGGCATACCTCCAGCACAAGCGCCCCTATCATAAACAGCCAGAACATCCCCCTGCACTCCTTTCCCTCTCCGGCGGCCTCCATCCCCCGCCGGGCCTGTCGAATTTCCAGCATCTCTGGCTTTATTGTTGCACGTTTTTTTGTATTGTCAATCACGCCCCGCGAGACTTCAAAATTATTTGATATTTTATTCAAAATTTCTTCATGTTTTTAAGACATTCTCTCCCCTCCCTTTCTTGGATTGCAGTGGAAACAAAAAGCACGCCCCCCGCAAAGGCGGGGGGCGTGCCGGCACCTGCTCCTAAGCTAAGCTGTTCTCAGACACCTCATACACAGGTTCTGTCAGGTTAAAGAGCGAATTGTTTAACAAATCATAAAACGGACGTTCAAAGAGATCGTTGAAAAGCCAGTCGACCTCCCGCACCTCCCCGTCGGAAATGAAGTAGTATTGAGCCAAGTATTCAATCGGACCTTTATAGACCCCAATGCCTATAAAGCCGTCTACGCGATACTCCCTGCCCCTCTTATCTCGAATGAGATAGATACACCTACGGTTGATATACAATTTCCCGTCTTGCGGCAGGGTCTCGCCCGGCTCATAGTGGTCGCGCAGCGACAGGTTGAGGGCAACCACCAGCAGCTTTCCCATAAAGGGGTCAAGCCTTGCGGCGTACTCCCTGCCCGGGTACCGGATGACCTCCTTTACCTCGCTGGCAGGCAAAAGCAGGTTCCCCCGGTAAAAAAGCACCACGGCAAACAGCACCGTCACCCCCACAATCTTCCACCGCGTCCCCATCTGAGGCACCAGCCTGCGAAGGCATACCTCCAGCACAAGCGCCCCTATCAAAAACAGCCAGAACATCTCCCTGCGCTCCTTTCCCTCTCCGGCGGCCTCCATCCCCTGCCGGGCCTGTCGATTTTTCTGTGCCTTTGGCTTTATTATTGCACGTTTTTCTGCATTGTCAATCACGCCCCGCGAGACTTCAAAATTATTTGATATTTTATTCAAAATTATTTCATATTTTTAATGTCTCTTGCCGCTTCGTCCCTGCGGGGCGGGAAAAAGCGCCTTTTTGCAAAAACGGGGCTTTACAAATTGTGCGGATGCCTGTATAATAATGGCGACCTTTAAATCGGTCCCGTGAGGCCGGCAAGGGAAGACAACGCAATATCGGCTCGCATCCCCGCAGTCCGCAGCTTTGCCGTGGGCGCCCGCTTTGCCGTGGGAAGGGTTTGTTATGCCAAACTGTTGGTCTCTTTTGCCACCTCGCGTGGAAAAAGAGACTTTTTTTGTGTTTTCCGGCCTGTTGCCGGTGCCGTTTTGCGCAATTTACGAAATGTGAGGGGCTGTCTGTTATGGAGCAACAATTCACTCCCGCCGTCAAGGCCGAAATCATGGACGCCGGCGCCGTACAGCGCGCCATCACCCGCATCAGCTTTGAGATTTCCGAGCGCAATCACGGGGTGGACAACCTGTGTCTGCTGGGCATTTTGCGCCGTGGCCCCGTGGTGGCGCAGCGCATTGCCGACAAGCTGGCCTCGGTGGAGGGCGCGGCGCCGCCGGTGGGCCGGCTGGACGTCACCCCCCGGCGCGACGACCTGAGCGGCAGCACTCCCGAGGACTGCAGCGACATCCCCTTCCCGCTCGACGGCGTGCGCGTGGTGCTGGTCGACGACGTCATCTACACGGGCCGCACCGTGCGCGCCGCCATCGACGCCATCATGGCAAGGGGCCGCCCCGCCTGCATCCAGCTCGCCGTGCTGATTGACAGGGGGCACCGCGAGCTGCCCATCAAGGCCGACTACATCGGCAAAAACCTGCCCACCTCCCACAGCGAGCGCGTTTGGGTGCGCCTGCTCGAGCTCGACGGGGAGGACGGCGTGGTGATTACGGATTTGAGGCAGGCCGAGCCTGCAGAGCAATAGCGTCCGGCAGGCCCAAGACCCAAGGCCAAAACCAAGGCCAAGGCCAGAGACCAAGACCCAAGGCCAAAACCAAGGCCAAGGCCAGAGACCAGAGGCCAAGACCCAAGGCCAGAGGCCCAAGGCCAAGACCAGAGACCAGAGACCAGAGGCCCAAGACCAGAGGCCCAAAACCAAGACCCAAGACCCAAGACCCAAGACCAAAACCAAGGCCAGAGGCCCAAGGCCCAAGGGTTCAAGGCCCCGGGGCCTGCCGACAGGCGGCCTTCCAAGCTCTCCGCAGCACCCCACCCCCGGCGCAGGCCCCAAAGGCGCTTCGCTCCCTTTAGGAAGGGCCTGCACCCCACAAGACACAAACCGAAAGGAGCCGATTCCCCATGAGCCTGCTGCTGCGCCATACCACGCTGATCGACCCCGCCAAGGGGACCCGTCAGGTCGGAGACCTGCTCATCCGGGAGGGCCGCATCGTGCAGGCCGGCACCTCTCTTTCCCCGTGCGGCGCCCGGGTCCTCGAGGCCGACGGGCTGATTGCGGCTCCCGGCCTCATCGACGCCCACGTCCACCTCAGGGACCCCGGCCAGACGTATAAGGAGGACTTGCGCTCGGGCACGGCGGCGGCCGCCGCCGGCGGCTTTACCACGGTGGTGGCCATGCCAAACACCCTGCCCGCCATGGACAACGCCGGCCTGCTCAGCGACCTGCAGGCGCGCGCCAGGGTGCAGGGGCTGGTGCGGGTGCGTCAGGTGGGGGCCATTTCGCGCGGCCTTGCCGGAGAGGCCCTTTCCGACTTTGAGGCGCTCGCACAGGCCGGCGCCGTGGCCTTTTCCGACGACGGACGCCCGGTTGAAAACGGCGAACTCATGCGCCTGGCGCTCGAGCGCGCGGCGGCGCTGGGAAAGCCGGTGCTGTCGCACGCCGAGGAGCTCACCCTGCCGCCGGAGCTGGCGGCTTCCGAGTCCTGCGCCGTGGCGCGCGACATCTGCCTGGCCGAGCAGACGGGCTGCCCCGTGCACCTCTGCCACATCTCGACCGCCGCCTCGGTGCGCCTGATTCGCGACGCCAAGCGCGCCGGCATCCCCGTGACGGCCGAGACCGCCCCCCACTACTTTACGCTCTCCCGTGAAGACGAGGGCTGCGCCGGCAATCCGAACGCCAAGATGAACCCGCCCCTGCGCACCCCGCGCGACCGCCTGGCCGTGCGCGAGGCGCTGGCCGACGGCACCATCGACCTCATCGCCACCGACCACGCCCCCCATGCCGACTTTGAAAAAAGCCTTCCCTTTGAAAAGGCGCCAAACGGCATCGTGGGGCTCGAGACGGCGCTGGCGCTGGGCATCACCGAGCTGGTGCGCGGCGGCGTGCTGACGCTGCCCATGCTGCTCTCCAAGCTGAGCACCGTCCCGGCCCGCCTCTTCGGGCTGGAGGGCGGCTCGCTCGAGCCCGGCCAGCCGGCAGACCTCGTGCTCTTCGACGAAAACGAGGCCTGGACCGTCGACCCCGGCGCGCTGCACGGGAAGTCCCGCAACACGCCCTTTGGCGGGCGCCGCCTCTTCGGGCGCGTCAGGCTGACGCTGCTGGCGGGCGCCGTGGTCTACCGGGCGCCCTGAGCCGCAGGGCTGCGGCAGTGCCCTCCCCTTTTCCCGAAGGCCGCAACTTGGCCGGGTCCGATTTTGAACGATTTTTTTGTATGATAAACTTTTGTATGATTAAAGGAGGCCCTCATGTCTGTCGATTTGCTCATTGAGCGCATTGTCACCCTGCAAAACCCCACCGTGGTGGGGCTTGACCCAAACCCCGACGCCATGCCCCCTCACCTGCTCGAGCGGGCGAAGGGAGACAACCCCTTTGAGCGCGCGGCGGCCGCCGTCACCGCCTTCAACTTCGCCCTCATCGACGCGCTGTGCGACATCGTGCCGGCCGTCAAGCCGCAGCTCGCCTGCTACGAGCAGCTGCGCCACGAGGGCGTCAGGGCCTTCTACGAGACCGTGCGCTACGCCAGGCAGCGCGGCATGTATGTGATTGCCGACGCCAAGCGCGGCGACATCGGCTCCACCTGCGACTACTATGCCAACGCCTTTTTGGGCCGCGTCGGGCTGGCGGGGGAGGAGCTGCCCGTCTTTGACGCCGACGCCCTGACCGTCAACCCCTACCTCGGGGCCGACGGGCTGCTGCCCTTCGTCAAGCGCTGCCACGGGTATGACAAGATGATTTTCGTGCTGGTCAAGACCAGCAACCCCTCCTCGGGCGAGTTTCAGGACCGTCTGCTCGAGGGGGCGCCCCTGTATGAGCGCGTCGGCCAGGCGGTGGAGGAGCTGGCGCAGACCCGCCTGGGCCGCTACGGCTACGGCTGTGCCGGCGGCGTGGTGGGCGCCACCTACCCCGAGCAGCTGGCCGCGCTGCGCGCCGCCATGCCCCACACCTTCTTCCTCGTGCCGGGCTACGGCGCACAGGGCGGCGGGGCAAAGGACGCCGCAGCCGCCTTCGACGCCAGAGGGCTTGGCGCCGTTGTCAATTCCTCGCGCGGCATCATCTGCGCCTGGAGCCGCCACAAAAAAGACGAGAGGGAATTTGCCAAGGCCGCACGCGAGGAGGCCCTTGCCATGAAAGAGGAGCTGCTGCGTGCCATCGGGCACCCCATCGGGGAGGAGAGATAAATGAATATGAAAGAATCCAGCCAAAAGGCCGTTTTGCTGCTGGCCGACGGCACGCGCTTTGAAGGCCGTGCCCTGGGGGCGCGCGGCGTCGCCGTGGGGGAGGTCGTCTTCCACACGTCGGGCACCTCCACGCACCAGCTTCTGACCACCCCCGCCTGCCAGGGACAGATTCTGGCCTTCACCACCCCGCTCATCGGCAACTGCGGCGTCAACGAGGACGACGCGCAGGGCACGGGCGTCTTTGCGGCCGGCATGGTGGTGCGCGAGTGCTGCAGGGAGCCAAGCAACTTCCGCAGCCGGCAGTCCCTTCCCGACTACCTGAGCCAAAGGGGCGTGGTGGCCATCGAGGGCGTCGACACGCGCGCCCTCACGCGGCATCTGCGCGACAAGGGCAGCTGCCGGGGCGCCATCGTCTCGGTGCAGGCCGACGAGGCCGCCCTGCTGCGCGAGCTGGCCTCCCCCGCCCCCGTCCCCCCGGCGCCGCGCGCCGCGCAGCCCGCGCCCCTGCCTCAGAGGGAGGACTTCCATGTGGCGGTGCTCGACCTTGGCTGCTGCCGGGATTTGCTGCTGGGGCTGACCCTGCGCGGCTGCCGCGTGACGCTGCTTGCCCCCGACACCCCCTTTGACGACATCGCGGCGCTTGGCCCCGACGGCGTGCTGCTGTCCGACGGGCCCGAGCGCCTGACCCCCCCGGAGGGCGCGCTGCAGACCGCCCGGGCGCTGCTGCAAAGCGGCCTGCCGCTCTACGGCGCGGACGCCGGGCACCAGCTTCTGGCCGTGGCGGCGGGCTGCCGCCTCGAGCCCCTGCCCGCAGGCCACCGGGGGCCCAACCACCCCGTCCATGCGACGGGCGGCGCCACCTTCACCACGACCCAGCGCCACGGCCTGACCGTGGTGCCGGAGTCGGTCGACCCGGCAAGGGCCGCCGTGACCCACGTCAACCGCAACGACGGCTCGGTGGAGGGGCTGCGCTACGCCGGCTGCCCCGCCTTCTCCACGCAGTATCTGCCCGACCATCGGGGGGATTCCACCGGCAGGGCCGACGCCATCGGCGCCTTTTTGTCCGCCATGGCCCAGAGAAAGGAAGGTGGCCTCAATGCCTAAGAGAAACGATATCCGCAGGGTTTTGGTGATTGGAAGCGGGCCCATCGTCATCGGCCAGGCGGCCGAATTTGACTACGCCGGCACGCAGGCCTGCAAGGCCCTGCACGAGGAGGGCCTTGAGGTCATCCTCATCAACAGCAACCCCGCCACCATCATGACCGACAAGCACATGGCCGACCACATCTATGTCGAGCCCCTCAACGTGGAGACGGTGCAGCGCATCATCCGCCTCGAGCGGCCCGACTCGCTGCTGCCCACGCTGGGCGGGCAGACCGGCCTCAACCTTGCCATGGAGCTGGCCGAGAGCGGCTTTCTGGAGCGCGAGGGCGTCAGGCTCCTGGGCTGCAACCCCGAATCCATCAAAAAGGCAGAAGACCGCGAGGCCTTCCGCGAGACCATGATGAGCATTGGGGAGCCCATCGTGCCCTCGGGCGTGGTCGAGACGGTGGAGGACGCCAAGGCCCTGGCGCTGCAGATTGGCTACCCCGTTATCGTGCGCCCGGCCTACACGCTGGGCGGCACGGGCGGCGGCATTGCCGAAACGCCCGAGCAGCTCGTGGAAATCGCCGAAAACGGCCTGCGCCACTCGCGCGTGGGGCAGGTGCTCATCGAGCGCTGCATCGCAGGCTGGAAGGAAATCGAGTTTGAGGCCATGCGCGACGCTTCGGGCTGCGCCATCACCATCTGCTCCATGGAAAACGTCGACCCCGTGGGCATCCACACGGGCGACTCCATCGTGGTGGCCCCGGCCCAGACGCTGGGCGAGCCCGAGCTCTCCATGCTGCATGCCTCAGCGCTCAAGATTATCACGGCGCTTGGCATCGAGGGCGGCTGCAACGTCCAGTTTGCCCTTGACCCCGACTCCATGGAATACGCCCTCATCGAGGTCAACCCCCGCCTGTCGCGCTCCTCGGCGCTGGCCAGCAAGGCCACCGGCTTCCCCATCGCCAAGGTGGCGACCAAGCTGGCGGTGGGCTACCGTCTCGACGAGATTCTCAACACCGTCACCGGCAAGACCTACGCCTGCAGCGAGCCCGCCGTCGACTACGTCGTGCTCAAGTTCCCCAAGTGGCCCTTTGACAAGTTCGTGCACGCCCAGAGAAAGCTGGGCACCCAGATGAAGGCCACCGGCGAGGTCATGGCCATCGCCACCTCCTTCGAGGGCGCGCTCATGAAGTCCGTCCGCTCGGCCGAAATCGGCTGCGACCACCTGTGGCAAAAGGAGCTTGAGGCGCTCGGCAAGGACGCCCTCTTTGAGGTGCTTGCCGCCTGCGACGACCGCCGCATCTTCGCCGTCGCCGCGCTGCTGCGCCGCGGCGTGACGGTCGACACCCTCTTCTCGCTGACCAAGATTGACCGCTTCTTCCTGCGCAAGCTGAAAGGGCTTGTCGAGCTCGAAGAGGAGCTCGCGCAGGGCCCTTTGACCGACGAGCTCTACAACAGGGCCAAGACCTTCTGCTTCCCCGACGGCGTCATCGAGCGCCTGTCCGGCTGCAAGGTCACGCCCACGCGCCGCGCCTCCTTCAAAATGGTGGACACCTGCGCCGCCGAGTATGACGCCGCCACCCCCTACTTCTACTCCACCTGGGACGAGCAGTGCGAGGTCTCGCCCATCCAGCACAAAAAGGTGCTGGTCTTCGGCTCGGGCCCCATCCGCATCGGGCAGGGCATCGAGTTTGACTACTGCTCGGTGCACTGCGTCTGGGCCGCCAAGCGCTGCGGCTACGACACCGTGATTGTCAACAACAACCCCGAGACGGTCTCGACCGACTTCGACACCGCCGACCGGCTCTACTTCGAGCCCCTGACGCCCGAGGACGTGCGCGCCATCGTGCAGGCCGAGGGCATCACGCAGGCCATCGTGCAGTTCGGCGGCCAGACCGCCATCAAGCTGGCCGGCTGCCTTGCCGACATGGGCGTGGAGATTCTCGGCACCAGCGCCGACAGCATCGACGCCGCCGAGGACCGCGAACGCTTTGACGCGCTGCTCAAAAAGTGCGGCATCCCCCGTCCGGCGGGAGACACCGTCTTTACGGTGCAGCAGGCCGTGGAGGCGGCAAACCGCCTGGGCTACCCCGTGCTGGTGCGCCCCTCCTATGTGCTGGGCGGCCAGGGCATGGCCATCGCCTTCTCCGACGAGGACGTGGCGGAATACATGGAGATTGTCAACCGCACCACCCAGGAGCACCCCGTGCTCATCGACAAGTATCTCATGGGCAAGGAGGTCGAGGTCGACGCCATCTGCGACGGGCAGGACATCCTCATCCCCGGCATCATGGAGCATGTCGAGCGCGCCGGCGTCCACTCGGGCGACTCCATCTCGGTCTATCCCACCCGCACCATCTCGGGCCGCACCAAGCTCACCATGGTCAACTACACGGCCGCCATTGCCCGCGAGCTCAAGGTGAAGGGCCTTGTCAACATCCAGTTTGTGGTCTACAACGACGAGGTCTACATCATCGAGGTCAACCCCCGCTCCTCGCGCACCGTGCCCTACATCAGCAAGGTGACCGGCGTGCCCATGGTGGAGCTTGCCACCCGCTGCGTGCTGGGCGAAAAGCTCGCCGACATGGGCTACGGCACCGGCCTCTACCCCGAAGGGCAGTTCCACGCCGTCAAGGTGCCGGTCTTCTCCTTTGAAAAGCTGCACGACCTCGACACCCAGCTCGGGCCCGAGATGAAGTCGACAGGCGAGGTCCTCGGCCTTGCCGAGGACTACCGCCAGGCCCTGCTCAAGGGCATCACGGCGGCGGGCTACCGCAACCGCAAGGGCGACTGCGGCGTGCTGCTCACCGTGAGAGACTCCGACAAGCAGGAGCTCATCCCCATTGCCGACCGCATTGCGGCGCTGGGCTACGAGCTCTACGCCACCGCCGGCACCGCCCGGCTGCTCAACTCCAACATGATCGCCACCAACGTGGTGCGCAAAATCGGCGAGGGCAAGCCGGACATTTTGGATTTGCTCGACAGCGGCAAGATCGGCTATGTCATCTCCACCGACACCAAGGGGCGCATCCCCTCGCTTGACAGCGTCAAAATCCGCCGCAAGGCGGTGGAGCGCTCCATCCCCTGCTTCACCTCCATCGACACGGCCGACGCCTTCGTGAGCTGTCTGGAGCTTGACATGGACGCGGCGGAGCTCGACCTCGTGGACATCACCAGGCTCTGATCCCGCACCCGCCGGGGGCCGGGCGGCGCAAAGGCCGCCTTTTGAAAAAAGGCGCCTTTCGTACCCGCCCGGCCCCCCACAAAAAAGAGTCCCCTTTTGCCCGGGACGGCGCTGCGCGCCGCCCCGGGCAAAAGGGGGCCCTGCCACACAAAATTCAAAGGCAAAGGAGAACATGAGGTTATGGCCTGTGTGTTAGAACAGTGCCCCATTTTATACCGCAGCGAGCTGCGCCCCGGCGTGGTCGACATGGTGCTGGGCGCCCCCCGCATTGCACCGCTCTGCTCCCCCGGCCAGTTCGTCCACATCAAGTGCTCCCCCGACCTGCTGCTGCGCCGCCCCATCAGCCTGTGCGACGTGGAGCAGGACACCATCCGCCTTGTCATCGAATCGGTGGGCAAGGGCTCGCAGTGGCTGTGCGAGCGGCAGGCCGGCGAGCTGCTGGATTTGCTGGGCCCCTTGGGCGACCACGGCTTCCCCGTCCCCGACGCGGCGCAGGGCGACTCCCGTCCGCTGCTGCTGGTGGGCGGCGGCGTGGGCAGCGCCCCCTTGCTCTACTGCGCCAAGAGCAGCCCCGTCCCCGTCGACGCGGCGCTGGGCTTTGGCAGCGCCGGCGCCGTGATTTTGGAGCGCGACTTTGCGCGCTGCTGCCGCAGCGTGACGGTGTCGACCGACGACGGCAGCTACGGCTTTGCCGGCTTTGTCACCGGCGCGGCGCAGCAGCTTCTTGAAAAGGAGGACTACCGCGCCGTTTACGCCTGCGGCAACATGACCATGCTGCGCGCCGTGGCCGAGCTCACGCAGCGCCTGGACGTGCCCTGCTACCTCTCGCTCGACGAGCGCATGGGCTGCGGGCTGGGCGCCTGCCTGGTGTGCGCCGTCAAGGTGCGCGGCGAGGACGGCGAGCACTACAGCCACGTCTGCAAGCAGGGCCCCGTCTACCGTCGTGAGGAGGTGGTCTTCGAATGAGCAGGCTGGGTGTGACCATTGCCGGCGTCCCCTTCAAAAACCCCGTCACGGTGGCCTCCGGCACCTTCGGCTTCGGCCGGGAATTTGCCCCCTTTTACGACCTCTCCCGCCTGGGCGGCATCGTGGTCAAGGGCCTGACCCCCGCCCCGCGCGAGGGCAACCGCCCGCCGCGCATCGCCGAGACCCCGCTTGGCATCCTCAACAGCGTGGGCCTGCAAAACCCCGGCGTCGAGGCCTTCGTGCGCGACGAGCTGCCCTTTCTGCGCGGCTTTGACACCAACATCATCGCCAACATCACCGGCGCCACGCCGCAGGAATATGCCGACATGTGCAAAACCCTCTCCGCCGCCGGCGGCGTGGACATGATTGAAATCAACGTCTCCTGCCCCAACGTCAAGGAGGGCGGCGCCCTCTTCGGCGCCTCGGCAAGCGGCATCTCCTCCGTGGTGTCTGCCTGCCGAAAGGCCACCTCGCTGCCGCTCATCGTCAAGCTCTCGCCCAACGTCACCGACATTGTGGAGATGGCAAAGGCCGCGCATCAGGCCGGGGCGGACTGCCTCTCGCTCATCAACACGCTGCTGGGCATGCGCATTGACACCGTCACCCGCCGGCCCATCCTGGGCAACAACATGGGCGGCCTGTCGGGCCCGGCCGTCAAGCCGGTGGCCGTGCGCATGGTCTATCAGGTGGCGCGCGCCGTGCCCTTGCCCGTCATCGGCATGGGCGGCATCTCCACGGCGGACGACGCCATGGAATTTTTGCTGGCCGGCGCCACGGCCGTCTCGGTGGGCACGGCCAACCTCGTCAACCCCATGGCCGCCGTCGAGGTGCTCGAGGGCCTGCGCGACAGGCTGGACTCGACAGGCGAGTCGGTTTGTGATATCATTGGAGCCGTAATCCCCTACTAAACCATCCGCCTGCGGCCTTCCTTCCAAGGCCGCGGCACAGACAGGAGACCTTTTTCATGACAACAACCGTGTATCTCGTCCGCCACTGCGAATCGCTGGGCAACATCGGAAACCGCATGCAGGGACGCACCGACTGCGACATCTCGGAAAACGGCGCGCGCCAGCTCGAAAACCTGCGGCGCCGCATGGCGGACATTCCCGTCGACGTCATCTGCTCCAGCCCCCTGCTGCGCGCCTACAAGACGGCGCAGGCCATCCGGGGCGACCGCGACCTTCCCATCCATGTGGTAGAGGACCTTCAGGAGATGTCCTTTGGCGACTGGGAGGATCACGACTGGGCAACGCTCAACGCCACCTACCCCGAGGAGACCGGAAAATGGCGCACCGCCCCCTATGAAATGCACTTTCAAAACGGGGAGACTTTTGAAATGGTGGAGCAGCGCACGGCGGCCGCCATCGAGCGCATCGTGGCCCAAAACCCCGGAAAGCACATCGCCATTGCCACCCACGCCACCCCCATCCGCGTCTATGCCCGCCGCGTTTTGAACGCCGACTACGACCTGCAGACGGTGGACTGGGCCCGCAACACCTCCATCTCCACCTTCACCTTTGACGAGGCGGGCACCCCGACGCTGGTGTCCTACGGCGACTTTGAGCACCAGCCCGAAGAGCTCATCTACCACTTTAACGAAATCAAAAAATAGCGCCGCAACGGGCGGGCCCCGGCGGCCGGCCGCCCCCGCAAAAGCCTGCGCCCCCCCTCCCGCGCGGCGCCGCAACCACAAACCAAGCCAGAAAAAGGAGGCATGCGCCATGTCCGAAGAGAAAAACCCCCAGTTTGACGGCACCCTCATCACCCTCATCGACGAGGATGGAAAGGAGCTGCAATACGAGCACCTCGACTCCCTCGAGTATGAGGGGGCAACCTATCTTGCGCTGGTGCCCGTCTACGACGACCCCAAGGACTACGTCGGGGCCGACGGCGAGCTGCAGATTATGAAGGTGGTGGAGGAAAACGGCGAGGAAATCCTGTGCACCATCGACAACGAAGACGAGTTCGACGCCGTGGCCTGTCAGTTTGAAGACCGCCTGAGCGAGGAGTTTGACATCATCAACTGAGCCAAGGGCGCCTCTTCCCTCACGATTTTGTGGGACATACCAAACTTTTTGAAGCGGATTTATCTAATTTTTCCTCTTGTATACCAATCCATTTGTGGTATAATAATGATGACCTCGGCGGAGCTTCCCGCAAGGGACATTTTGCCGCCATTTAAATCCGACACTAATCATAAGGGAGCAGCATCTCTTGCAGCGGGTATGCCAGCCCACCCTGACGGCGACGTCTGACGAAGTGGGACGCACAAAACTGGAAGGAGCGCACCCACCTGCACATAAGCAGGGGTTATGATCGGCGGTAATCTCCCCGAGGCGACTTTACCTGCTGTCTTTGGCAGAGGTCTGTTCAAGGGGGCGAGGGGCTTTGAGTCTCTCGCCCCTTTTTTGAAATTGTACAACCTGTGAGGTGATTTGCATGAGTGAGCGGATGTATCACATCAATCTTTGCAAAGAGGAGCTGGAGGGGGCGAAGGCCGTCATCCTGCCGGGAGACCCCGGCAGAGTCCCCAAAATCGCCGCCCTGCTGCAGGAGGCAAAGCCCCTTGCCCAAAACCGGGAATACACCTCCTGGCTGGGCAGGCTGGAGGGGCAGCCGGTGGCGGTGGTGTCCACCGGCATCGGCGGGCCGTCGGCCGCCATCGCCGTGGAGGAGCTGGCGCAGCTCGGCGTGGAGACCTTCGTGCGCGTGGGCACCTGCGGCGGCATGCAGCTCGACGTCAAGGCCGGCGACCTTGTGGTGGTCAATGCCGCCATCCGCATGGAGGGCACCAGCCGCGAGTATCTGCCCATCGAGTTCCCCGCCGTGGCCGACTTCGAGGTGACGGCCGCCCTGCGCGACGAGGCACAAGCGCTGGGCTTTGCCCACCACGTCGGCGTCGTGCAGTGCAAGGACAGCTTCTACGGCCAGCACGACCCCGCCAGCATGCCGGTGGGCTACGAGCTGCAAAACAAGTGGAACGCCTGGATCAAGGGCGGCGCCCTGGCCAGCGAAATGGAGACGGCGGCGCTCTTCACGGTCTCCAGCGTGCGGCGGCTGCGCGCCGGCGCCGTGATGCTGTGCATCTGGAACCAGGAGCGCGAGGCTGCCGGCCTGCCCCAGGAGCGGGAATTTGACACCGAAAAGGCCATCCGTACGGCGGTGGGCGCCATCGCCCGCCTGCTGCGCGCCGCGCCCTGACCCCTGCGGGGGGCCCCTGACGGGGCGCCGCACCGCAAAGCCGGCAGACGCCCCCCTCTTTGAAAGGCCGCACCCCGATACACACAAAAAAAGGCAAAGAGGCGCCGCCCTCTTTGCCTTTTTTGCACCCTTCCCCTATGGCCTGCCCTTTGTTGCGCTGGGCAGGCGTCTGCCGGCTGGCGCGCCGGGGCGCGCGGGCCGGGCGGCATCGCCCGGCGGCGGTGCGGCGCCCCCTCAGGGGGCCCTTTTGCAGCACCCTCCCCCGGAAAAGACGCTTGGGGCCGCCCGCCCTTTCAAAAAAAGGGCCGCCCGCGCCGGGGGTTCCCCGGCGCGGGCGGCCATAAGGCGCACCCCCCCCCTTTTTAAGGAAGGGGCGCGCGCCCTGGACCCGGTCCTGCGGAAAAGGCGGCGCAGGCGGCCAAAGGGGCTTGCAAAAAGGCCCTTACTCCACCTGCCTGCCGCACTTTCGGCAAAATTTGTAGTCCTCCTGCATCGGCGCCCCGCAGTAGGGGCAAAACAGCGCGCCCTCCTGCGGCTGCGCCTCCCCCTCCTGAGGCTCCGGCTCCTCCTGCGGCGCAAACCTCTGCGCGAGGGGGTCGGGCTCCTCGGAGGAGTCGGTGATGTCAAAGGTGGAGTAGCGGTTTTTGCGTGTGGCGTTGCGGGTGTGGTAGATGACCTGCATCACGCCAAGGCCGATGAAGCACAGCCCAAACAGGGGAAAGAAAAAGGGCGCCCCCATCTGCACCGTCATGACAGTCCAAAACACGCCGAATATCACCGCCACCACACTGCTGACGGCGCTCATGGCCGAAGGGCCTCTGCCCGGTTTGATGCTCTTCAAAGTCATTCCTCCCTTTGCGCCGGGCCGCAGGCCGTCTTTCGGGCAGGCCGCCCTCTCCGGCCGCAGCCAAGGGGGGCCGGGAACCCGCAAAAGCCCCTCCCCTGCCGGCGCGCCTGTGCCTGCACGCAAAAAGGCATTGGGGCCGCCTGCCCTCAAGCGCCTTCCTCCGTGCCCTCTCTCTGCCCGCAGGCTTTAGCCTTTGAACCTGACCGCCGTGCCGTAGGCAATGACCTCGGCCGCCCCCGCCATGACGGCTGCCGAGGCATAGCGGACGTTGACCACGGCGTCGGCCCCGAGCTGCTGCGCCTCCTCCACCATACGCTTGGTGGCCAGCGCCCTCGCCTCGTTCATCATCTCATTGTAGGCCTTGAGCTCTCCGCCCACAATGGTCTTGAGCGACTGCGTGATGTCCTTTCCGATGTGTTTGGACTGGATGGTGCTTCCCTTGACCAGCCCGAGCATCTCAAGCTCTTTTCCCGTGATGTAATCAGTATTGACCAAGATCATCTTCTTCTCCGCTCCTTATCTCCCGAATTCTCTCCCTGAGGACGCAGACTCCCGCCATAATCCAGGCGAGAGACACCGCCAGGCCAATCAGCGTCGGCACCATGGGCATGCCGCCGAACACCACTCCCGGCAGCCAAACGACCGGCACAAGCAGCATAAAGACAGCCGACAGCACGGCCGACAGGATTGCTCCCGTATGCTTTTTCATGCTCTCTCCTTTGCAGCTCTCCCAAACAGCCCTCTTTGAAAAAGAGGGGATGCGGCAAACCCCCTGTCAAACTTCCGCCATGTTTCGCACCCTTTCCTGCACCTGCTGCCTTTGGGGCGGACGCCGGCGTCCCGGGCAAAAAGAGGGGAGCCGTTGCCCGCTCCCGGGCCGGTTTTCAGGCGGGTCTTTCTGCATTTGATTATATCATGCCCTTCGAAAAAAAGCAAATTTCGTGGCCGGTTTGAGGAGACAAACTTTTTGACCCTAGACTTTTTCGAGTAAAATACTTGCCACAAACGCCAAATTTGCATATAATAAAACAACATTCTATTTGTTAAAGGGGGGTTCCTGTTGGTCTTCGAGAACATTCTGGATGCGATTGGCGGCACACCCATCGTCAAGCTCCAACGCATGCCAGAGGCAGACAGTGCCGAAATTCTCGTCAAGGTCGAGGCGCTCAACGTGGGCGGCTCCATCAAGACGCGAACGGCCTACAACATGCTGCGCGAAGCGGCGGCACAAGGCATTCTCACCAAGGACTCGATTATCTGCGAGCCGACAAGCGGCAACCAGGGAATCGGCATTGCTCTGGTGGGCGCCGTCTGTGGATACCGGGTCGAGATTGTCATGCCCGACTCGGTGAGTGAAGAGCGGCGCAAGCTGATTGCGCAATACGGCGCCAAGGTGATCCTGGTGCATGATGACGGTGATATTGGAAAGTGTATCGCACAGTGTCTGGAAGTGGCACAGCGCCGCGCGGCCGAAGACCCAAACGTCTACATCCCGCAGCAATTTGTCAACCCCCACAACCCGAAAGCCCACCGCGACGGAACGGGACGCGAAATCCTTGAACAGGTCGGCGCCCCCATCCACGGCTTTTGCTCGGGCATCGGCACCGGCGGCACCATCTCCGGCGTGGGGCAGGTGCTGCGCGAAAAAAATCCCGACATTGAAATTTGGGCCGTTGAGCCCGAAAAGGCCGCCATCCTGTCGGGCGGCCCCATCGGCTCCCACCTGCAAATGGGCATCGGCGACGGCCTGATTCCCGAAAACCTCGACACCGGCATTTACAGCCACGTCTGCGTCATCAGCGACGAGGAGGCCATCGAGACCGCCCGGCGCCTCGCGCGGGAGGAGGGCCTTTTGTGCGGAATCTCAAGCGGCACCAACGTGGCGGCAGCCCTGCGCCTGGCCAAAAAGCTCGGGCCCTCCAAACGGGTTGTCACCATCCTGCCGGACACCGGGGAGCGCTATTTCAGCACCCCTCTTTTCGAGCCGTAACCTCCTGCCCAAAGGGCCTCTCCCCTTCGGCAGCAAAAAAAGCACGATGCCTTTGGCATCGTGCCTTTTTTTTGCGCCCCTTGCCCGCCTCTGTCCCGCATGCCGCAAGCAGGGGTGTCTGCCCCGCCCCCTGCAGGGCCCGACGGCAGGCGCCCCTCAGGCATTTCAAAGGGCTGCAACAGGCTGCTCTGCCAGCACCTGCTCAAGCGCCTTTGCAAACTGGTCTGGGCAGGAGGTGTTCTTCCTCCCGCAGCGGATGCCCTTGAGCCTCTCCACCACCTGCTGTGCAGGCATGCCCTCCACCAGTGAGCAGATGCCCTGCAGATTGCCGTGGCACCCGCCTTCAAAGTGCGCGTTATGGATGGCCCCGTTTTCCAGCTCAAATTCCAAAGCGTAAGAGCATACGCCCCTGGGCCGATATTGATATTTCATCGCAATTTCCTCCTTCGTGAGCGGTTTTTTATCTGTATCCGTCCGGGAAACAGTATAGCATCCCGCCCGCTCGCTGTCAAGGCTTTTCTTCTTTCCCGCCGCCCTGGTTTTGCCTTTTGCGGGCAGCCTCTTTCCCCGGCCGGTTTTTCCGGGCGGAAAGCGGCAAGGCCCCTTTTGGGGCGGGGGCAGCGCCTGCCGGCGCCGCTTTTCTCGCCTGCCGTGGTTGTCTCCCCGCGAAAAATGTGGTAGGATAAAGCAAAATAAATGCGCCGTTTTTGGGTGCGGTGCAAGAAAACGGAGGTCTTTTTTTATGTCTTCTTCCCCCCGTCCCATCCCCCGTGTTGCCGCCATTCACGACCTCTCCGGCTTTGGGCGCTGCGCCCTTGCCGCAGTCATCCCGGCCATTTCGGCCCTGGGCATCCAGGTTTGCCCCATCCCCACGGCGGTGCTCTCCACCCAGACCGACGGCTTTGAAAACTTCACCTTCCGCGACCTGACCCAGGACATCTACCCCATTTTCTCACACTGGAGCAGCCTGGGCATTTCCATGGACTGCATCTATTCGGGTTTTCTGGGCTCCTTTGAGCAAATCTCCATCGTGCGAAGCATCTTTGAGCACAGCCCCGGCGCGCTGCGCGTGGTCGACCCCGTCATGGGGGACGACGGGGCCCTCTACGCCACCATGTCGGACGAGATGGGCTATCGCATGCGGGAGCTGTGCAGCATGGCCGACGTCATCACCCCCAATCTCACCGAGTGCATCTGCCTGCTTGACAGGCCCTATGAGGCGCGGCCTCTTTCGGCGGGCGAGCTGCGCCGGCACCTAAAGGATTTGTGCGCCCTGGGAGCCAAAATTGCCGTGCTGACCGGCGTTGTGACGGAGGACGGCATGATGGCCAACTGCGCCTACGACAGCGTTCAGGGCGTCTTTTCCGAGGCGCGCTGTCCGCTGCTCCCCAGGAGCTACCCCGGAACGGGAGACCTCTTCACCTCGGTTCTCACCGGCCTTCTGGTGCTGGGGATCCCGCTTTCGAAGGCCCTCGTGCACACCACGGACTACCTTGCCAAAACCATTTCCCTGACCATCGAGATGGGCACCCCCGTGCGCGAGGGCGTTGCGCTTGAGCGCACGCTGCCCCTGCTTACGCAGCTTGTCTCCCCCGGCTCGCCGCTCTTTTTGGACTGACGGGCGCACGGCAAAGCCTTTTTCCGCCAGGCGTTCTTCTTTGAGGGCCGGGGTGCAAGCCGCCCCGCCTCTTTGGGGACGGTGCGTCCCTCCCCTTTTTTGCCTCAGGCGCAGGGCCTCGCTGCCCGCCGCGCCCCGGCTGCGGCGGCGCAAGCCAGGCGGCCCGCCAAAGGCAGGCTTTTCAGGGGTCCCCGCCCTCTCCGGCAAAAAAGGGCCGTGCCGCTGCTGCGGCACGGCCCTTTTCCTTTCCCTTTTGAACGCCTTTGAACGCCTTTGAGCGCCTTTGAGCGCCCCGGCAAAGCCGCAGGGGCGCCTCTTTGGGAGATGGCGGCACCCCATGCGCTCAGTAGTTGTTGGCCTTGAGCTCAAAATAGCCCTGCGGATGGGCGCAGACGGGGCAGATTTTGGGCGCCTCGCTGCCCACATGGACATGCCCGCAGTTGCGGCACACCCACACCACGTCGCTCTCCTTGGAAAAAATCCTCTGCGGCTGTGCCGTAAAATTGTGCACCAGGGCGTTGAAGCGCATCTCGTGCTCCCGCTCGATTTCGGCCACGCCCTCAAACAGGGCCGCAATCTCGGGGTAGCCCTCCTCCCGCGCCTGCTGCGCATAGTCGCGGTACATTTCGGTCCATTCCCCGTGCTCGCCCTGCGCAGCCGTTTTGAGGTTTTCCAGCGTGGTGCTCTCGCCCTCCCCCAGCTGCTTGAGCCAAAGCTCGGCATGCTCCTTTTCATTGGACGCCGTATCCTTGAAAATGGCGCTGATTTGCTCATACCCTTCTTTTTTTGCAAGGCTGGCAAAGTAGTCGTACTTGGTGCGAACGCCGCACTCGGCGGCGTAAGCGGCCCTGAGATTGGCCCAGGTCTTGCTGTCTGTGCTCGGTTTCACGGGCAGTCCTCCTTTTGCGCTTGTTTGTGCTCAGTGTGCCCGTTTTTTCAAAAAATATGTCTGCGGCAGGCAAAAAGCCGCTTTGGCGCCGCCTCCAACCGGGCCTAAAGCAGGCTCCCCTGCGCCGTCGGCACGTTTTGCTCCACAAACCAGTGCGCGCCTTCTGCCTGCCGGTATCCCTCGTATACCCGGCCGGCCTGCCCGTCGAGATTGAGCTGGTAGAGCCTGAAAACCACCGGGAAATCCTTGGGCTGCCACTGCTCTTCATAGGAGTAGCAATAGCGCATGCCAAGGCGCACCATCACACGGCCGCTAAGGGGATTTTGCCTGTCGTGCGTGGCCGTGACGTAGGGGATGCCGTCCTGCGCAGCCCTCCGCACCACGGCGCGGCAGGCCTCGGTCATGATGCCTCTGTGCCAAAATTCTTCGAGCAGGCCATAGCCCAAATCATATGCGCCGCCCGTGCCCAGGTTGACATAGCCGATGGGTCGGTTGTCCTCCCTGAGGCAGACCGCATAGTGATAGCCGCCCGCCCCGGGGCCCGACAGGGCATACCGCTCCCGCCAAAAGAGCTCCGCCTCCTCCATGCTTTTCAAAGGAAACCACGGCAAAAAGCGGTTTACCGCAGAGTCGCTGAAAATTTTGAAAAAGGCCGGCAAATCGCCATGCTCAAAGGGCCGCAGCAAAAGCCGGCTGCTCTCCAAAACAAGGCTGCTCTTTTCCGCCATGAAAGGCTCCCCTCCCTTCGCCTTTGGGCAAATCTTTCCCCCAAAAGCCCCTTTTATTTTTCCCTCCTGCGCCGGCAGGGGGCTTTTTTTGCTTTTTCCCTCGGGCCGGCAAAGGCGAGGGCTTTTTTGCTCTTTTCCCCGCCCCTTCCCGGCCTCTTTTCCTCCCGCCGCCCTCTCTTTCCCGGACAGTTTTCCGAAAAAGAAGTGCCCGCTCATTGACAGAGCGCATTTCTCCGCGGTATAATACCCTCACTGTGCGGATGTAGCTCATCTGGTAGAGCGCGACCTTGCCAAGGTCGAGGTAGCGAGTTCGAGCCTCGTCATCCGCTCCATTTTTTTGCGCAGGCTGTGCGCAGCAAAGGGCTGGTGTGTTGCGGACACACCGGCCCTTTTCCTGTCCTTTCCCAAAAAGCCGGCGTCTTCAGCCCCGGCTCCCCTCAAAGGCCTGCGCCACCTCTTTGAGCCAGCCGCAGATTTCAAGGTGCTGCGGACAGCTTTGCTCGCACTGCCGGCACTCGACGCAGGCCGAGGCAGGCGCATGCGTTTTGAGCATTTCTGCATAGCGTTCCTTTGCGTTGGCCTGCCATCTGTCGCGCTTGTGCTGGTTGAAGAGCGTAAAATAGCGCGGAATGGGGATTTGCATGGGGCAGCCCTTGGTGCAGTAGGAGCAGCCCGTGCAGGGGACGGCCACCGCCTCGCCCACAATGCGCGCGGCCTGCCGCAGCACCTCCTTCTCGCTCCCGTCAAGCGGCACAAAGTCCCGCATAAAGGAGGTGTTGTCCTCCACCTGCTGCAGGTCCGACATGCCCGACAGCACCATGGCCACCCCCGGCTGGCTTGCCGCAAACCGGATGGCCCACGAGGCGGGGCTTGCTCCGGGCGCCGCCTGCTCCAAAAGCTCCTGCGCCGCTTTGGGCAGCGCAGCCAGCGTGCCGCCCTTGACCGGCTCCATGACAATCACTGGCTTGCCGTGCCTGCGGCAGACCTCCAGGCAGGCGCGCGACTGGATGACGGGATGCTCCCAGTCGAGATAGTTGAGCTGAATCTGCACCACGTCGACCTCGGGATGGCGCGTCAGGATGCGGTCGAGCACGTCGGCCGTGTCGTGGAAGGAAAAGCCGCAAAACCTCGTCTTCCCCTCCCGCTTGAGCCCTTTGAGCAGCTCAAAGCAGCCAAGGCGCTCCACAAGGTCCAGATGGCCCGCGTCGAGGCTGTGAAGGAAATAAAAGTCAAAATAGTCCACGCCGCACTTTTGCAGCTGCTCTTTGACCATGCCCTGCAGCTTCTCAGGGCTGTCGTCCGGCGTGAGCTCCAGGCAGGGCAGCTTGGTGGTCAGCACAAAGGCCTCGCGCGGGTGCCGCCTGGCCAGCGCCTCGCGCACGAAGAGCTCGCTCTTGTAGTCAAGATAGGAATAGGCCGTGTCGAAATAGCGAAACCCACGCTCCAAAAACAGGTCCACCATCTGCTTCATCTGCTCCACATCCACGTCGCTCGCGTCGTCGCCGTGGTGCGGCAGGCGAAGGCAGCCAAACCCCAGCTTTTTGTCAAATACGTCCGAAAGCTGCATGCCGGTTCTCCCCCTTTTTTTGATGTGGCCCGATTTTTTTCTCCCGCCGCAGCCGAAAACAAGGCCCTCCGGCGGAAGCCCGGCCCAAAGCAGCCCCATTATACCGTATTTTTCCACATGTTGCAATCACCGGCCCGCCCTGCCGCCCTCTTGCTCACTTTTTTTCTTGCGAAAGAGCACATTCCCGTGGTAAAATATTGGAAAAAGACATGGAAAAGGAGAGGATGTTATGGAATACAGAGAACTGCGCGGCGGGAAGGAAAAGGTTTCGCTGCTGGGGTTTGGCTGCATGCGGCTGCCCCGTCTGTACCCGGATAAGCCCGAAATTGACACCGAGCTCGGCCAGCGCATGGTCGACTATGCCTATTCCCACGGCGTCAATTACTTCGACACCGCATACCCCTACCACGAGGGGCTCAGCGAGCCCTTTATCGGGGCGGCCCTCTCCAAGTATCCCCGGGAGAGCTACAACCTTGTGACCAAGCTGCCCACCTGGCTCATCAACGGCGAGGCAGACATCGAGCACTACTTCAACGAGCAGCTGCAAAAGTGCGGCGTGGACTATTTTGACTTTTACCTTGTCCACTCGCTCAACGCCGAGCGCTTTGAGACGGTGCAAAAGCTGCACATTTTCGAAAACCTGTGTGAGCTGAAGGCCAAGGGCAAAATCCGGCACATCGGCTTCTCCTTCCACGACAAGCCCGACGTGCTTGAGCGCATCCTGGCCGCCCACGACTGGGAGTTTGCCCAGATTCAGCTCAACTACCTCGACTGGGAGCTGCAGGACGCCAGGCGTCAGTATGAGCTCATCGAGCAAAAGGGCATCCAGTGCACCATCATGGAGCCGGTGCGCGGCGGCATGCTGGCCACGCTGACGCCCGAGGCCGTCGACTGCTTTCAGCAGGCAAATCCAAACGTCAGCACCGCAAGCTGGGCCATCCGCTACGCCGCCTCGCTGCCCAACGTGCTGACCGTGCTGAGCGGCATGACCAATTTTGACCATGTCACCGACAACGTGGCCACCATGGAGGCCTTCCGTCCGCTCTCGCAGCAGGAGCGGGAAGTCATCGACCATGCCCTGGCAGCCTACCGCAAGGCCGTGACCATCCCCTGCACCGGCTGCCGCTACTGCATGGACTGCCCGGCCGGCGTCAGCATCCCCGAGGTCTTTGCCGCCTACAACCGCTACGCCACCAGCAAGAGCCGCTCCATGTTTGAAGAGCTCTATCACGCCCTCGACGCCGGCCAGCGCGCCGACAACTGCGTGGCCTGCGGCACCTGCCTGCCCAAGTGTCCCCAGCACATCGACATTCCAAAGCACATGAAGGAGATTGCGGCGCTGGCGGAAAAGAAGGGCTGAGCCCGCCTTCGGCAGGCCGGGCGGCGGCCTCTTCCCCCGGGCGGCGGCCTCTTTCGCAGGCGCCGCCCCCGCCCCGTATACCCGCCCTCCTTCGCAGCGTTTCCCCCTTTTTCAAAGCCGAGTCCCTGCGGCAGGGCCGTTTTCCAAAGGCGCCCGGGCGCCTTTCCCGCCTTCGGCAGGCCGGGCATCTTCTCAAAGCACGGGGGGCTGACGGCCGCACTCCGCCCGGCCACCGAAGGTCTGTCAAAACAACGTCAAAGCAAAGGCGCGGCATGGGAGCCCTATCCCATGCCGCGCCTTTTTTCTTTCCTGCCGCTTCCCGTAGGGGGGCCTTTGCCGTGCGTTTTGCCGCTTCCGCCGCAGGGCCGCTTTCTCCGCCGCCCTCTCTGCCGGCGCCTGCACCCTCCCCGGCGGGAAGGCCACGCGCCGTGCGCAGAGCCCTTTGCAAAAAGGGCCTGCAGCAACCCCCCTTCCCCCATTGGAGCATGAGAGGGGCCTGCCGCCTGCTGCACAGGGCCTTTTTCCTGCAGGGCCTGCTGGGGGCCTTTTCCCTACAGGGCCTGCTGCGTGCCGGTCTCCCCCTCCTGCTCTTCCTGCCCGATGGGGGTAATCTCAATGGCATTCAGGTGCCCTTTGGTCAGCTCGAGCTCGTCAAACAGCGTCTGCATCATCACGCGCAGCTGCTCGCCGTATCTCTGCGTGCCCTCGCGGATTTCCACATAGTCCGCCGTCATGCGGTCGAGCGCCCCGGCGACCCTGGCCACCTCCTGGCGAAGCTGCTCCTGCACCAGACGCGCGTTGTCTCTGGCTGCGGCCACGATGCGCTCAGACTCCTCCCGCGCTCCGATGAGCGTCTGCGCAATGGAGAGCGCCTCCTTCTCATAGCGGCCCGCACGCTGCTCCAGCTCGGGAATGCGCGCCTCCAGCTCGGCCACCCTCTGACGCAGCTCGTCCTCCTCCTTTGCGGCCCGTGCCTCGTCTTCAAAGTGCTTGCGGGCCTTTTCCATGAGCACGTCGTTGCCCGACTGCAGCGACTCCAGCCTCTTGTTTGCCTGCTCGAGCTCCTGCCGGAGCTGCTCGCCGTCCTGCTGCGCCCGGTCGCGCTCCCCGCGCAGCTCCCCGGCCTCCTGCTCCGCCTTCTGACAGCGCGCGCTGACATCCTCTATTTTC
>DVNV01000091.1 GCA_018714125.1 Candidatus Galloscillospira excrementipullorum | reverse complement strand
TTCAGGCCTTTCCCTCTTTCAATTTTTTGGCATCACACCGTCAAAAATCCCCTTGCTCACCTAAAAAATATTTCTTCGAAAGGGGTTTTTTTGCCTTTTCGCCTGCCATTTCAAGCAATATGCGGGTAAGTCGCGGCCATTTGTCCTTGTTCGAAAGACATTTGTTGGGTTTTCACAAGCCGAAAATGCAATTTTACTCCACCTTCTGGCTTGATTGACGAATTTGTTAAAATAGGGTTGACTTTTTGTTCAATTTTAACGATAATACACCCTAATTTCACGCCGATCACACTCGTCGGCTGTGCACCCCGCTTCAGGAAACCAAGCTTATTTTTTCAGGAGGTGAGTTCCCCATGCTATGCGACATTAGCGACATTGGCGTATTCTTCCATGCAGATTTTTTTGTATATTCCGCAGATTTGTCTCCCGTTGTTCGAATTTTCAAGGGGTGCTCACCCGACACAGGTGTTCGTAATAAAACAGAGGGCGGGGCATGTGCCCATGTCCCTCGGAAAAGAGTGTGCGAACCATGCTGTCTGTCAATTTTTGGAATCCTGTCACCTGTTTTGCAGCCTGCTGCCTGATCTATCTTATCGGCGAATTTCTCTCGCATCTGACCAAGGGCTATGTGCCCTCGCTGCTGTTTGCCAGCTTCATTTTCCTGTTTGCCTTTTGGGCGGGCGTTTTGCCTGTGGACGTGACGACCTCGTCGGGGATTGTCACGGTGACTGCCAATTTCGGCATTGCCCTGCTGCTCACCAACATGGGCACCATGATTGATTTGGAGACCATGTGCCGGGAGTGGAAAACGGTATTGATTGCCTTTTTGGGGCTGGGCGGCATTCTGGTGGCCGCCTTTGCCGTCGGCATTCCGCTCTTTGGGCGGGAGTACGCGCTGGTTGCGGCGCCCCCCATTGCGGGCGGCACCATTGCCGGGATTTTGGTTCAGGAGGCGGCAAATGCGGCGGGGCGTCCCGAGCTGGCGGGCTTTGCGGTGCTGGTGCTGGCCTTTCAGGGCTTTGTGGGCATGCCCATTGCAACGCTGGGCATGAAAAAGGAGCTTGCCAGAAAGCTCAAGGCGGGGGACTTTGACTCCGACGCCCTCCCTTCCGACAGGCTCAAGCTGCCCTCCATGCGCATCTTCAAGGAGACGCCGGCCAAATTCAAGACCTCCACCATGTACCTTTTCAAGCTGGGCGTGGTGGCCACGCTGGCCAACATCACGGGGCTCATGACAAAAATCCCCGGCGACGGCCCTGCCAACTACTACCTCAACCCCAACATCGCCTATCTGCTGTTTGGCATGCTTTTCACGCGGCTTGGCTTTCTCGAAAAGGAGTCTTTGCAGAAATCCAACGCCTACGGCTTTTGCCTGATGGGCCTGATGTTCATGCTGCCGGGCTCGCTGGCGAGCATCTCGCCCTCCAGCCTGCTGAGCATGATTGTGCCCCTGGCGGGCATGCTGGTCTTCTCGGCGGTGGGCGTGTGCCTCATTGCGGCCATCCTCGGCAAGCTGGTGGGCTACTCGCCCTACATGTCGCTGTCGGTGGCCATCACCTGCATGTTCGGCTACCCCGGCACCGAGCTGCTCACCAACGAGGCCGTGCGCGAGATGGGCGACGGCGTCACCGACGAGCAGCGCGCCCGTGCCAAGGCCTATCTGCTGCCCAAGATGGTGGTGGGCGGGTTTGTCACCGTCACCATCGCCTCGGTGGCCTTCGCCTCGGCCATCGCGCCGATCATCTTTCAATAGAAGCAGGCGCAAGCCTTTCGGGGCGCTTCCCCTGCCGTGGCCTTTTCCCCTGCGCCCCGGCGGGCGCCGCGAATCCTGGTCTTTGAAAAAGCCGCCCCCCAAGGCCTTGGGGGGCGGCTTTTTGGCTGCCTCCCGCGCGGCACCCCTTTTGCGGGGCGCCCTTTTCCCGCCTTCGGCGGCTCCCCCGTCGCGCCGGCGGCGCGACGGGACAAAACAGCCCGCCGCTCAAATCCCCCTGATTTGAGCGGCGGGCTGTTTTTGAAAAGGGCGCCCCGGGCCCCGCCCGGCAGGCAGAGACTGCCTCAAGAGGGCGGCCCGGGGCGCAAAGGTGCGTCACAGGGATGCGGTGCAGCTTACCACAGCATGAGCTTGTTTGCCTCGGCGCGCAGCTGCTCGCGGAAGTCGGGGTGCGCAATGGCAATCAGATTGTCCACCCTCTGGCGGATGGGCCGCGCCTTCATGGGCGCGATGCCGTATTCGGTCACAAGGTAGTCGATGTTGTTGCGCGACAGCGTCACGATGGAGCCGGGCGTCAGCACCGACTTGATTTTGGAGATGCGGGTGCCGTCCTTTTTGGTGATGGCCGAGGCAAAGGCGATGATGGACTTGCCGCCCGGGCAGTGGATGGCGCCCTCGGCCGTGTCGTTTTGCCCGCCCGTGCCCGAAAACTGCATGGGCCCGATGGACTCCGAGGCCACCTGGCCCGTCAGGTCGACCTCGATGCAGGTGTTGATGGAGCACATCTTGTAGTTTCTCGCCACCACCCACGGGTCGTTGACATAGGAGAGCGGCATGAGCTGGGCCCCGGGGTTTTCGGTCATGAACTCCACCAACTTCTTGGAGCCCGAGGCAAAGCCGCCAATCAGGCGGCGCGGGTGCAGCGTCTTCTTGCTGCCGTTGACAACGCCGGCCTCCACGAGGTCCGCCATCGAGGAGGTCACCATCTCGGTGTGCACGCCAAGGTCCTTTTTGCTCATGAAGGCCTGGGCCACGGCGTCGGGAATGCCGCCGATGCCGAGCTGGATGGTCGAGCCGTCCTCCACCAGGCTGGCGACATACTGGCCAATCACCTTGTCGGTCTCGGAGAGCGGCGCGGGCTCGAAGGTGCCGATGGGGCTGTCGTCCTCCACCAGCCAGTCGATGCAGTCAATGGGGATCTCGGTCTCGCCGAAGACCACCGGGACGTTGGGGTTGACGAAGGCCACCACCATGCCGGCCTCTTCGATGGCGCGGTAGCAGGGGGCCGACAGGCCGCTCCAGACATAGCCGTGGCGGTTGACCGGCGTGGTGCTCAGCAGCAGCACGTCGTAGGGGAACTCGTCGAGAAAGCGGTCGTTGGTGGCGTGCAGGTGGGTGGGGATGAGCGAGACGTTGCCGCGCGGATGGGTCTTTCTGGTGGGGGCGCCGTAGAAGCCGGAGCTGAGCTGGAATTTGTCCTTATACTGGTCGTCCCAGAAGAAGGGGTAGGGCTCTGCGCCCGTGCCCATGCCCACGCTGACCGTCACAGGCTTTGTCAGGCGGTCGGCGATGGTGTGCAGCTTGTAAAACAGGGGGCGCGACTCGCTGCCGCTGATAAAGGCCCCGTCGGGGATTTTTTCCAGCAGCTCGTCGAGCGTAATTGTTTTGGCCTTGATTTTATCCTGAAGGGTCATATGCGGTTCACCTCGTTTGTGTTGTTGAAATGCACTGTGTTCACCACAGCATGAGCTTGTTTGCCTCGGCGCGCAGCTGCTCGCGGAAGTCGGGGTGCGCCACGGCAATCAGATTGTCCACTCTCTGGCGCACGCTGCGCGCCTTCATGGGGGCGATGCCGTATTCGGTGACGATGTAGTCGATGTTGTTGCGCGACAGCGTCACGATGGAGCCGGGCGTCAGCACCGACTTGATTTTGGAGATGCGGGTGCCGTCCTTCTTGGTGATGGCCGAGGCAAAGGCGATGATGGACTTGCCGCCCGGGCAGTGGATGGCGCCCTCGGCGGTGTCGTTTTGGCCGCCCGAGCCCGAGAACTGGCGCGGGCCGATGGACTCGGAGGCAATCTGACCCGTCAGGTCGACCTCGATGCAGGTGTTGATGGAGCACATCTTGTAGTTCTTTGCCACCACGGCGGGGTGGTTGGTATATTCAAGCGGCATGAGGTAGACGCTGGGGTTTTCGGTGAGGTAGTCGACCAGCTTCTGGCTGCCCGAGGCAAAGCCGCCGACCAGCTTGCCTCTGTGCAGCGTCTTTTTGCTGCCGTTGACAACGCCGGCCAGGCAGAGGTCTGCCATGGAGGAGGTGATCATCTCGGTGTGGATGCCAAGGTCCTTTTTGCTCATGAAGGCCTGGGCCACGGCGTCGGGGATGGCACCGATGCCGAGCTGGATGGTCGAGCCGTCCTCCACCAGGGTGGCGACGTTCTGGCCGATGGCGCGGTCCACGTCGGTCAGGGGGCCGGGGTCGAAGGTGTTGATGGGGTTTGCCTCTTCGACGATGTAGTCGATGTCGTCAATGGAAATCTCGGTGTCGCCGTAGACGGTGGGGGCCAGGGGGTTGACGCAGGCGATGACGATGTCGGCCATGTCGATGGCGCGTCTGTTCGGGCAGCTGAGCGGCGTGCGCACATAGCCGTGACGGTCCACCATGGTGGTGCCGAGAATGTAGATGTTTGGCTTGTAGACATCGAGGAAGCGGTCCATAAAGGCGTGCAGGTGCAAGGGGATGAGCGAGACGTTGCCGGCCGGGTGACGGTCGCGCAGGGGCTTGCCGAAAAATTCGGACCAGGTGACAAACTTCTCCTTATACTGGTCGTCCCAGAAATAGGCGTTGTCCTTGCCGCCGGCATACCCATACACCACCACGGGCTTGGTCAGACGGTCGGCGATGGTGTGCAGCTTGGAATAAAATCCCTGGAAGCCGGTTCCGGCATTGCAGATAACGGCGCCGTCGGGCACCAAGGCAAGGAGTTCTTCAACTGTTCGAGTTTTGGCTTTGATTTTTTCCTGGACAGTCAAACGGATCACCTCTTTCAAAAAATTCAGTTGAAATCAGTATAACGGGTTTTCCCGTCAATTGCAATGATTGGATTGGCAAAATGCGCGCTTTTTTTGTGCGCACGTCCCAAATTCCGGCCTGTCTGCGCCGGCCGGGAGGGGGAGGGGGGCGAAGCGGCGGCAGGGGTTTTGGCAAAAGGCGCCGGCATGCCCTTTTTTTCGTCTTCTTTTGCGGGGCGCCGCTTGCAAAAGGGGCGGCTTCCTGATATAATGAGTTGTCAAAGTATCGGCAGAGGTCACGAACAGGAGGGGCGCAATGATCAAACCCATTGACGGCGCGGCGCTCGAGGCGCAGCGCCGCAGCATCAAACAGGTGCGCAGCCTGCTTGATGCGGAATATGCCGCTTCGGGCAGACGCCGCACCGCCCTGATTGAAACATACGGATGCCAGCAAAACGAGGCCGACTCCGACCGCATGCGCGGCATGCTCGAGCAGATGGGCTTTGCGCCGGCGGCAGACCGTCAGCAGGCCGACCTGATCGTGTTCAACACCTGCGCCGTGCGCGAGCACGCCGAGCTCAAGGTGTTTGGCAACGTGGGGGCGCTCAAGGCCCGGAAGGCCAAGAACCCGCGCTTTGTGCTGGGCATTGCCGGCTGCATGATGCAGCAGCCGCACCGGGTGGAGGAGATGCTCAAAAAATATCCGCAGGTTGACTTTATTCTGGGCACCGGCACCTTTTTCCGTCTTCCCGAGGCGGTGCTCTCGGCGCTGACGGGAGGGGCGCGCCAGGCCTTTATCGAAAGCGAGACCTCGGCCATTCCCGAGGGGCTTCCGGTGAGGCGGGAGTCGCCGGTGCGGGCGTGGGTCACGGTGATGTACGGCTGCAACAACTTCTGTTCTTACTGCGTTGTGCCCTACACGAGGGGGCGGGAGGTCTCGCGCGAGGCGGAGCCCATCGTGGAGGAGGTGCGCGGCCTGGTGGAGCAGGGCTACCGCGACATCACGCTGCTGGGGCAAAACGTCAACTCCTACGGCAGGGGCACGGCCGGCGGGCTGGACTTTTCCGACCTGCTTGCCCGGCTCGACGCCATCGAGGGCGACTTTTGGCTGCGCTTCATGACAAGCCACCCCAAGGACGCCACGCCCAAGCTGTTTGAGACCATGGCAAAAGGGCGCCACATCGCCCATCAGCTGCACCTTCCGGTGCAGTGCGGCAGCGACGAGGTGCTGCACGAGATGAACCGCCGCTACACGGTGGCGCAATACCGGGAGCTGGTGGCGCAGGCGCGCTCGCTGATGCCGGATTTAACGCTGTCAAGCGACATCATCGTGGGCTTTCCGGGCGAGACCGAGGCCCAGTTTGAGGACACGCTGGCGCTGGTGCGCGAAATCGGGTTTGATTCGCTGTTCACCTTCGCCTTTTCCCGCCGCAAGGGGACGCGGGCCTACGACATGAAGGGCCAGCTCTCCACGGCCGAGAAGAAGGAGCGGCTGGCGCGGCTGATGCAGGCGCAGCAGGAGGTTTCGCTGCGGCGCAACCGGCTGCTGCTGGGAAAGGAGCTGCGGCTGCTGGTCGAGGCGCCCGGCCGCGAGCAGGACAGCCTGCTGCAGTGCCGCACCGAAGGGGGCAAGCTGTGCTACATCCCGGGGCCGCACTCGCTGATTGGGCAGTTTGTCACGGCGCGCGTCACGCAGGCAAAAACCTTTGTCCTCTATGGGGAGCTTGCCGGGAGCTGACCGGCCCCCCCGCACGGCCGCTGTTTGGGCGCGGCCTTCATCACACGAGGGAATTGCTGTATTCCAAATATAATTTTTATGAACAGGAAGGTAGAAACACATGAGCACACTGAGCGAACGTCTGGAAGCCCTGGGAGAGGCCATTGTGGAGGATCCCCGCCGCGCCGCCTGGATGGCGGCCAAGGAGGCCCAGGAGGCCGATGCGCAGCTGCAGGCCAAGCTGGCCGACTTCAACGCCGTGCGCGACGAGCTGATGGCGGCCAATCTGGAGGACCCCACCAATGCCGACAAGCATGCCGAGCTGGGCGACAAGATGAAGAAGGTCTATGAGGAAATCATGCAAAACCCCAACATGATCGCCTTCATGGAGGCGCAGCAGGAGCTGTCCGACATGGTGCAGGAAATCAACGCCCGCATCCAGTTTTTCATCACTGGGGAGGAGCCCACGGCCTGCGACGGCAACTGTGCCTCCTGCGGCGGAAGCTGCGGCAACTGACCGCCTTGCCGTTTTTTGATTCCATGTGCCCAAACAGGGCTGCAACGCAAGGGGCGTTGCAGCCCTGTTTGAAATCGTCGGGCAGTCTGCGGGCAGGCGCCGGAAGGCCTGCTATTTTCTCCAAGGGAGGCGATACCGCGTGAAATTCACCCCCATGATGCAGCAATATCTCGACCTCAAGCAGAAAAACCCAGACTATCTGCTCATGTTCCGCCTGGGCGATTTTTACGAATTTTTCTTTGACGATGCGCGTCTGGCCTCCTCGGAGCTGGAGCTCACGCTGACGGGCAGGGACTGCGGGCAGGAGGAGCGCGCGCCCATGTGCGGCGTGCCCTACCACAGTGTGGAAAGCTACATCCAGCGCCTTGTCCAAAAGGGCTACAAGGTGGCCATCTGCGAGCAGCTGGAGGACCCCGCCCTTGCCAAGGGGCTGGTCAAGCGCGACATTGTGCGGGTGGTGACGCCCGGCACCATCACCGACGAGGCCATGCTGGAGGGCAGCCGCAACAACTTTTTGGCGGCGCTCTACTGCAGTGGGCAGGAGGCGGGGCTGTGCGTGGCCGACGTGTCGACGGGCGAGATTTACGCCACGCTGCTCACGGGGCCCGACGCGGCGGTGCACGTCAAGGGCGAGCTTGCCAAATACGCCCCCGCCGAGCTGCTGACGGCAAGGCAGGGGGAGCCTCAGCCCGCCCTTGCCGACTTTGCGCGCGGCGTGCTGGGCGCCGTCGTCACCCCGGTCGACGGCAACGCCGAGACCTTTTCGGCCTTAGCGCGGGTGCAGTTCGGGGCCGACTGCTTTTTGCGGCAGGGGGTGTCCGACAACGAGACCGTGTGGAGCGCGGTGGGGCTGCTGCTGCGCTACCTGACCGAGACGCAGCGCAGCAGCCAGCTTCATCTGAGCGAGCTGCGCTACCGTCCTCCCGGAAGCTACCTGGGGCTTGACGCCGCCACCCGGCGCAACCTGGAGCTGACCGGCACCATCCGGGGCGGCAAGAGCCGCCGGGGCTCGCTGCTGGGCGTGCTGGACAAGACCAAAAGCGCCATGGGCGGGCGCCTGCTGCGCTCCTGGATGGAGCAGCCCTTACGCGACGTCGGCTCGATTGAGGAGCGGCTTGACGCGGTGCAGGCGCTGCTTGACAACGTGGCGCTGCGCGAGAGCCTTCAGGCCTCTTTGCGCGAGCTGTCCGACCTGCAGCGCCTGATGACGCGGGTGTTTTATCTCAACGCCAACGCCAGGGAGCTGCGCGCCATCGGGGCGTCGCTGGCGCTGGTGCCGGGCATCAAGCTGGCGCTGGATTCGGGGGGCAGCCCCGTCCTGCGCGAGCTGGGGCAGGGCATCCCCGAGCTGCCCGAGCTTGTCGACCTGCTCGAGCGGGCGCTTTGCCCGGGCGAGCTGCCGGTCTCGCTGCGCGAGGGCGGCCTGATTGCCGACGGCTACTCCCCCGAAATCGACTCCATCCGGCACCTGGTCTCGACCAGCAAGCAGACCATGGCCGGCATCGAGGCAAGGGAGCGGGAGCTGACCGGCATCAAAAACCTGAAAATTTCCTACAACAAGGTGTTCGGCTACTATCTGGAGGTGACAAAGTCGTATTACGACCTTGTGCCCGAACGCTACATCCGAAAGCAGACGCTGGCGAGCTCCGAACGCTACATCACCGAGGAGCTCAAGCAGCTCGAAGAGCAGCTTCTGACGGCCGACGAGCGCCTGTGCGCATTGGAATACGAGGCCTTCTGCTCGCTGCGCGACCGGGTTTCGTCCTGCTCGCCGCGCATCCTGCGCACCGCCGCGGCCCTGGCCTCGCTCGACGCGCTGTGCTCGCTGGCCCAGGCGGCGCAGGAGTACGACTACTGCCGCCCCGAGGTCAACGGGGGCGACACCATCGTCATCAGGGAGGGTCGGCACCCCGTGGTCGAGCGCATGCTCAGGGACGCCCGCTTTGTGCCCAACGACACCAGGCTTGACTGCGGTGAAAACCGCCTTGCCGTCATCACCGGCCCCAACATGGCCGGAAAATCGACCTACATGCGCCAGGTGGCCCTGATTGTGCTCATGGCGCAGATGGGCAGCTTCGTGCCGGCGCAAAAGGCCGTCATCGGCGTGGTGGACCAGATTTTCACGCGCGTCGGCGCGTCGGACGACCTGGCGGCCGGCCAGTCGACCTTCCTGGTGGAGATGAGCGAAACGGCCGGCATCCTCAAAAACGCCACCCAGCGCAGCCTGCTCATCTTTGACGAAATCGGGCGCGGCACCTCCACCTTCGACGGCATGAGCATTGCGCGCGCCGTGATTGAATATGTGGCAGACCCGCGCGTGCTGGGCGCCAAGACGCTCTTTGCCACCCACTACCATGAACTCACCGAACTCGAGCAGACGCTCGAGGGCGTAAAAAACTACTGCGTGGCCGTCAGAAAGCGCGGCGACGACATCATTTTCCTGCGCCGCATCGTGCGCGGCGGGGCCGACGACAGCTACGGCATCGAGGTGGCCAGGCTGGCCGGCGTGCCGCAGCCCGTCATCGACAAGGCCAAGCAGGTGCTGCAGGGGCTGGAGTCTGGCGCCGGCACGGCTGCGCCGCCGCACCGGGACAGTGCTCCCGCAGAGAACCCTCCCCGCCGTGGCGGCGAGCCCTCCCGCCTGCTGGAGGCCCTCTCGCACATCGACGTGACCACCCTGACCCCCATTGAGGCCATCAACAAGCTCTATGAGCTCAAGTCCCTGTCGGAGGAGCTGTCGGACCGGCAGGACGGCGGCCAGTCTTAAAAAGGCGGCGAAGCTGCCCCCTTTTGGGGGCCTCCCCCCCTCGGGGAGGCCGCCCCTGGGGGGGCGGGAGCCTCTCCCCTTCCCCGCCTCTGTTTTCCCTTATTTGTAATTGTTTCCCTGTGACCCTGTGTCCCGGAAAGGAGAAGACCATGCAGCGCATAAAAACCCTGTCGCCGCAGGTGGCAAACCTGATTGCGGCCGGCGAAGTCGTGGAACGCCCGGCCTCGGTGGTCAAGGAGCTTGTCGAAAACGCCATCGACGCCGGCGCCTCCCGCGTGACGGTGGAAATCGAGGGCGGCGGCGCGCGCCTGCTGCGCGTCTCCGACAACGGCTGCGGCATGTCCCCGGACGACGCCGTGGCCTGCTTCGGGCGCCACGCCACCTCCAAGCTGCGCAGCGAAACCGACCTTGCCGCCGTGGCCACGCTGGGCTTTCGCGGCGAGGCGCTTGCCTCGGTGGCGGCCGTCGCCAAAGTGACGCTGCGCACCCGCGAGCCGGGCAGCGACGAGGGCTTTGAGGTGGTCATGCAGGGGGGAGAGCTTGTATCGGCTTCGCCCTGCGGCTGCCCCGTCGGCACCGAGGTGGCGGTGCGCGACCTGTTTTTCAACACGCCGGCGCGCAAAAAATTCCTCAAAAAGGAGAGCACCGAGGCCGCCGTCATCGGGGGGCTGCTGGAAAAGCTGGCCCTCTCGCGGCCGGGCCTTGCCCTCTCCTACAGCAAGGAGGGCAGGGAGAGCCTTCGCACCCCCGGCACCGGCGACCTGCTCAAAACGGTGGGCGCCGTGCTGGGGCAGTCCGTGGCCGGCGCCATGCTGCCGGTCTCCTTTTCGGCGGGCGGCATTGCGGTGCACGGCCTGTGCGCGGTGCCCGAGGCCGCGCGCCCCGGCAGGCAGCAGCAGATTTTCTTCGTGGGCGGGCGCTACGTCCGCTCCCGCGTGCTGCAGTTTGCGCTGGAGGAGGCCTACCAGGGCTTTTTGCCGGCGGGGCGCTGGCCGGTCTGCGTCCTCTTTGTGGAGCTTCACCCCAGCCGGGTGGACGCCAATGTCCACCCGCAGAAAATAGAAGTCAAATTTGCCGATGAGCGCGCCGTTTACGACTGTATCCTGACGGCGGTGCGCGAGGCGCTGCGCTCACGCGCCCAGCCGCCCGCCATGCAGCTGCAAAAGCGCCAGGGGACGGGCGGCGGCACGCAGGCGCAGAGCCAGGCCCCCTCGGCCGGGGCCCCCTCCCCTGCAGGCGGCGCCTGCCCGCAGGGGGCCTCGTCCGCCCCCCGCCCCGCCTCCCGGACGTTTTCGCAAGGCCTCTCGCTGCACGTCCCCCTTCGCCGGCACGGCAGTGTCGACGTGGAGGCCTCCGACTGGCAGTATTACGGCGACAAGGCCACGGCTCTAAGGCTGACGGGCAAGGCCCCCTCCTCCCTTCCCGCCTCCGGCGGCCTGCCGCAGCAGCCCGCCGGGCCCGAAGAGGGCGGGGCAGGCCCCGTGGCGCCCCTTCCGCAGGCCCCGGACGGCAAGCCCCCTTCCCCTTCCCCCGCCTCCGGCCCCTCCCGGCAAACCCTTCCGGGGCAGCCCACGGGCGGGGCCGCCGGAGAGCGGCCCGGCGCGCAGGCCGCACCGGCCTGCGCCTCCTGCCCCGCCCCCGGGGAGCGCCCTGCGCCGGACGCCTGCGCGCAGGCTCCGGACGCGCCGCTCCAGCAGGAGCTCGCGCTCCAGCCCTTCCGCCTGGTGGGCGAGCTCTTTCGCACCTATTTTGTGGCGGAGTTTGAAAAAGAGCTGTGGATTGTGGACAAGCACGCGGCCAGGGAGCGCATCCTGTATGAACGCTTGAAGGCGCAAAACCGCGTGGAGCAGCAGATGCTGCTCTCCCCCATTGTGATGGAGCCCGGCCGCACGCTGGCGGCAGTGGCGCAGGAGTTTTCGCAGACGCTGTCGGAGGCCGGCTTTTTGCTCGAGCCCTTTGGAGACAACGCCCTTCTGCTGCGCGCCGCCCCCATGGGGGTGCCGCTCGAGGCCTGCGGCGACCTTTTGCTCGAGCTGCTCGAGCTGCTCGGGCAGGGCCGGCGCGACGCCGCCGTGCACATTTTCGACGAGTTGCTGCACCGGGTGGCCTGTGCCGCCGCCGTCAAGGGGGGCGACAGGGAGCCGCCCCAGGCGGGGGAGGCGCTGGTGCGCGAGCTGCTGCGGCTGCCCGACGTGCGCTACTGCCCCCACGGGCGCCCCTGCGTCAAAATCATTTCGCGCAGCCACCTGGAAAAAGAGTTTTTGAGAGGATAACCGACCATGAACAGTCCCATGGACACCCCGGCAGCCGGCCCGGCGGACAGCCCTGCGGCGGGCGCCCCGCAGAAGGGCCCGGCGGCGTGTCAAAAGCCCCCCGTCGTGGCCGTCGTGGGCCCCACCGCCACGGGCAAGACCTGGTTTGGCGTGGAGCTGGCGCTGGCGCTTGGCGGGGAGGTCATCTCCTGCGACTCCATGCAGATTTACAAGGGCATGTCCATCGGCACTGCCGCCCCCACGCAGGAGGAGCGGCGCGGCGTGCCCCATCATATGATTGGCACCGTATCCCCGGCACAGCCCTACTCGGTGGCCGACTACTGCCGCGACGCGTCGGCCTGCATTGCCGGCGTGCTGTCGCGCGGCAGGCTGCCCATCCTGGTGGGGGGCACGGGCCTGTATGCCGACAGCCTGCTCGACGGGCTCTCTTACCCCGAGCTGCCCGACGCGCAGCCCCTGCGCGCCCGTCTTGCCGCGCAGGCGCGCCGGGAGGGGCTTGACGCCCTGTACCGGCGCCTGCAGCAGGCCGACCCCCAGACCGCCGCGCGCCTGCACCCAAACGACGCCCGGCGCATCATCCGGGCGCTCGAGGTCTACGAGAGCACGGGGCAGCCCATGAGCGAGCTGGCCCGAAGGGCGCGCGGCGAGCCCGCCTACCGCTGCCTGCGCCTGGGGCTGGACTATTGCGACCGCGCGCTGCTCTACGAGCGCATCGACCGGCGCGTCGACCTCATGATGGAGCAGGGCCTGCTCGGGGAGGTGCGCGCGCTGGCCGCACAGCCCGGCGTGCAGGGCGGCACGGCCCTGGCCGCCATCGGCTACAAGGAATTTTTGCCCCTGCTGCGGGGAGAGGGCTCGGCGGCCGACGCCGTCGCCGCCGTCAAGCAGGCCTCCCGGCGCTATGCCAAGCGCCAGCGCACCTGGTTTTACCGCCATGCCGACACCCACTGGTTCTACCGCGACCTGCAGGACGACAATTCCATTCTTTCCCAGATGATATCGCTCTTTCACAACATGTTTTGACTGCATTTGACATCCATTTTTTGGTATTCTTAATGAAATTCTGTCGGCGGCGCGGGCGAAGGCGTCCCGGCGCCCCTTGAGCGAAGAGAGGAAGGAATACCATGCAGCAACAACGTTTTGAGACCGCAGCTCCCTGTGAGCGGCCGCACCGGCCGCGTCCTGTCAACCTGCAGGACGCCTTTTTGAACCAGGTGCGCCGGGAGCATCAGCGCATCACCTTGTTTTTGATGAACGGCGTGAAGATGGGCGGGGTGGTGCGCGGATTTGACAGCTTTGTCGTGGTTGTGGAGGATCGCGGCATGCAGCAGGTCATCTACAAGCACGCCATTTCCACCATGATTCCGGCCACCCCGGTCCCTCTGCTGGGGGAGGGCGGAGAATAAAGGGGACGCTGCGGCAAACCGCAGGCCCCCGCAAGCCTTTGAGGAGCGTTTTTCCATGAAGCAGAAGCTGGTGTCTTTGTTTGCCCGCATTGCCCTGTGCCTTGTTGTGGGGTATCTGGCCTATCAGGTCATCACCTTGTCCAAAACCGAATACGTCACCGAGCCGGCGCTGCTGGGCAGCGTGATTGACGAGGTGCAGGTATCCGGCGTCTTTTTGCGGCGGGAGCATGCGGTGTCGCTGGCCGGCGGGGCCGAGGGCTATCTCAGCTACGCCAAGGAAAACGGGGAGCGCGTCTCGGCCGGCGGGCTGCTGGCCACGGTCTACACCTCGGCGCAGCAGCTCGAGGCCGGCCTTGAGATTGCCGAGCTCGACGACGCCATTGAGCAGCTCGACACGCTGCTGGCCCGTCCGGGCATCGGCATGGGCGGCGTCAGCGACATCGACGCCTCGCTGACCTCCCTGCTGCAGTCGCTGTCCTCCTATGCCGACGAGGGCAACGGCCACGACGCGGCCTCCCTCAAAAGCGACCTTGTCTACCAGATGGCGCGCCGTCAGATGGCGGTGGGCACCTTTTCAAACGTCGGGGAGCTGCGCGACGAGCTTGCCGCGCGCAGGAGCTCCCTGAGCGCACAGCTTGGCTCGGCGCGCTCGCTTTCGGCCGACACGGCGGGCTTTTTCGTCAACTACAGCGACGGCTACGAGAGCGTTTACTCCTCCGATTTGGCCGGAAAGCTGACGGTTGCCGCCCTCAACGAGCTGCGCGGTGCGCAGCCCGTCCCCACGGCCGACGCCGTCGGCAAGCTGGTGGAGGACTACACCTGGTATTTCTGCTGCGAGGCTGACAAGGCCCTTGCCGACCGGCTGACGGCGGGCGGGACCTACACGCTGCACTTCTCCTACGCGCCGCAGCAGGACGTGCCCGTCCTGCTTGAGAGCATTGTCGTCTCGGGGGAGGACGGCTACGTCCTGACCTTTTCCTCCACCTACATCACCGACGAGATTTTGCTGCTGCGAAGCCACACGGCAACCGTCGTGCTGGCCAGATATGAGGGCCTGCGCATCCGCAACGAGGCGCGGCGCGTCATCGACGGGCAGGTGGGCGTTTTCGTGCGCTCGGGCCTGACCTTTGAGTTTTGCCCCATTGAGGTGCTGTATGCCGACGAGCTGCACTCCATCGTCAGGTGGGAGCAGGGCAAAAGCGGCGCCCTCAAGCTCTACGACGAGGTGGTCATCGGCGGCAAGGACCTCTACGACGGCAAAATCATCTCCTAGAAAGCCGCGCAAAACGCCGCATGCGCCCGCCTTCGCGAGGGCGCGCCGCGCATACCCCGGCCCCGCGCGGCCGGACGATACGGCCTGTCCTGTGCCGCCCCAGGGGGGGTGTGCGCATTCGCATAGGGAAATGACACAACAGCAAAAGGGGGAACAACCGATGAGCATTTCGGACAATCTGAAGCGTGTGAGAGAGGGCATTGCCTCGGCCTGCGCCGCCGCCGGACGCGACGAGAGCGAGGTGACGCTGATTGCCGTGAGCAAGACCTTTCCGCCGGAGGCCGTCAACGAGGCCGTGGCCGCCGGCGTCCTCGACGTGGGGGAAAACTATGTGCAGGAATTCGTGCAAAAGCGCGAGCACATCGACCCGCGTGCGCGCCTGCACTTCATCGGCCATCTTCAGTCCAACAAGGCCAAATTCGTGGTGGGCAAGGTGGAGCTCATCCAGTCGGTCGACCGGCTTTCGCTGGCACGCGAGCTCAGCCGCCTCGCCCAGAGGGAGGGGGTGCGCCAGCGCGTCCTGCTGGAGGTCAATGCCGGCGGGGAGGCCAGCAAGTCGGGCGCCTCCTTTGAGCAGGCAGACGAGCTGGCCCACGAAATCGCCCTGCTGCCCGGCCTGGAGCTGGCGGGGCTGATGTCCATTCCTCCCCATGCCGACAGCCCGGCGCAGACCGTGCCGTATTTTGAGAGATTATATCATCTATTCCTTGACATGCAGCAGAAAAAAATAGATAATACAAATATATGCGTTTTGTCCATGGGCATGTCGGGCGACTACCGCGAGGCCATCGCCTGCGGCTCCACCATGGTGCGCATCGGCACGGCCATTTTCGGCCCGCGCAGCTATCACAAATAGCAGTGTATCAAATTCCATCAACAAAGGGTGCCGCGCGCCGCGGCGCGGATTCGGAGGTAACGCAAGTATGGGACTCATTGACAAATTCAAGGACTTGATCGGCAGCGACGAGGACGATTTCTACGACGACGAGGAGATGGACTTCCTGCCCGCCAAAAAGGAGGAGCCCGCTCCCCTGCCCTCGGAGGAGAAGAAGCTGTCGGTTCTGGACGGCAAAAAGCAAAACAAGGTGGTCAACATCCACACCACGGCACAGCTTCAGGTGATTTTGGTCAAGCCCGAGCGTTTTGACGACGCCGTTTCGATTGCCGACCATCTGCTTGAAAAGCGCACGGTGGTGCTCAATCTCGAGCAGACCAACAAGGACGTCAGCCGCCGCCTGGTCGACTTTTTGTCGGGCGTGGCCTACGCCGGAGGCGGCCAGCTCAAAAAGGTGGCAAACTCCACCTTCATCATCACCCCCTACAATGTCAACATCATGGGGGATTTGCTCGACGAGCTGGAGAGCACCGGCGTCTTTTTCTGAAAAGGCGTTCCCCGGGGGGAGACCTGTTTTTTCGGGCCCTCTCCCCTCTTTGCATTTTAAGAATCTGGAGTGATTGCCATGATGGTCCGTCTTTTGCAGGCCCTTCACTGGCTGCTGTCACTGCTGGAGTGGACTCTGGTGCTGCGGGCGGTTCTGTCGTGGTTTCAGGTTACTCCCGTCATGGCGCAGCTTTACCGCATCACCGTCACCTTCACCGAACCGGTGGTGGCGCCTGTGAGAAAGCTGCTGATGCGCTATTATCCTGCCGCGCTGGCCCCGCTTGACTTTTCGCTGCTGGGCGCCATGCTGCTGCTTGAGCTCATCCGCATTCTTCTTTAGGGAAAATCCCCGCCCGTTTGCCCGGGAATTTCCCCTTGTCTTCATTTTCCCCGGGGCCTTTTGCCCCGGCAGGCCCTCCTTTTTGAGGGGGGCACATCCAAGTAAAAAGAACCGGGGCTTGCCACGCCCCGGACCGGAGGGGGACGACAACCATGCTGACACCGAGTGAACTGCGCAACGCACAGTTTTCCAAGGCGAGACTGGGCGGCTACGTCATGTCCGAGGTGGACAAGCTGCTCGACGAGGTGACGCCCGACTACGAGGCGCTCTACAACGAAAATGCACAACTGCGCAAGAAGGTGGAGGTCCTCCTCGACCGTCTGGACCGGTATCAGGAGCAGGAGGATTCCATCAAGGCCGCCATTCTCAACGCACAGCGCATGTGCGACACCATCGTGGCGCAGGCGAGGCAGCAGGCGGCGCTCATTGAGCAGGACGCCAAAATCAAGGCCGGCCGGGTGGCGGAGGAGGCGCAGCGCAGCATTCAGGACAAGCACGACGAGCTGGTCTCCATCCGCAGGGAGGTCACGCAGTTTCGCAGCCAGCTTGTGAACCTTTACCGCAGCCATCTGGAAAAAATCAAGGAAATCCCCTCCTTTGAGGAGGAGGGCCCGTCGCAGCAGGCCGAGGCCGGCCGGCCCTCGGACGGTCTGGCACAGACCGGGGCGTCGTCGGCGCCCTCTTTGCGGGAGGACGGGCAGGCTTCGGCGCAGCTTCCCGACCTGGAACAGACGATGGAGTTCACGCCGCCGCGCGCCGACGCCGTCTCCGCCGAGGCCTTGGCCGCGCCGGAGGAGGGCCGGCCGGAGTCGGGTGCATCGCCCGCCGGGCAGCCGTCAGGGGCAGAGGCCCCGGCATCTGAAGGCGGGCCGGCAGCCGCCGCGCAGGCACAGCCCGAGGCTTCCTCTGCAGGGCCGCAGGAGCAGCCCGAGCCGCATCGGGAGCAGGAGGTGCAAGAGCCGGAAGAGGCGCCGGAGGAGAAGCCTGCCATGGTCGTGGAGATGCTCGACGACGATGCGCCCCTGCCCTACCTTGCCGGCGAGCCGCCGCTTGACGACGACGAGATTGACTACAGTGGCATCCACTCGCTCAATCTGGGGGACTCGCTTGAATTTGGCACGGAGTTTGACATTGCCACGGGAAAGCGCCGCTAGGCCTTTCCCTGCGGCACAATGCGCCGCGCACCGTACACACACACATACTCATACCGCTCAAATCCCGGCGGCAGCCACCAGGTTGCCGCCATCATGAATAGAGAGGGTCAAACAATGGACTACAACACCACCATCAATTTGCCGAAAACCGAATTTTCCATGCGGGCCGGGCTGCCCAAGAAAGAGCCCCTGATTTTGAAAAAGTGGGAAGAGATGAAGCTCTACGAAGGGATTATGGCGCGCAACGAGGGCAAGCCCACCTACATTCTGCACGACGGCCCTCCCTATGCCAACGGCGACATTCACACGGGGCACGCGCTCAACAAGTGCCTCAAGGACTTTGTGGTGCGCTACAAGAACCAAAGCGGCTATTCCAGCCCCTACGTTCCGGGCTGGGACACCCACGGGCTGCCCATCGAGAGCCAGGCCATCAAGAAGCTGGGCATCAACCGCAGCGAGGTGTCGCCCTCGGAATTTCGCAAAATCTGCGCCGACTTTGCCATGACCTATGTCAACAACCAGCGCGAGCAGTTCAAGCGCCTGGGGGTTTTGGGGTATTGGGATAAGCCCTATCTCACGATGGAGCCGGCCTTTGAGGCCCGTCAGGTGGAAGTGTTCGGCGAGATGGCCAAAAAGGGGTATATCTATAAGGGCCTCAAGCCGGTGTACTGGTGCCCGCACGACGAGACGGCGCTGGCCGAAGCCGAGATTGAGTATCAGGACGACACGGTCATGACGGCCTATGTCAACCTTGAAGTGACAAACGACCAGGGCAGGCTCTTTGCCAGAACGGGGCTTGACACCATTTACATCGTGGTATGGACGACGGCGCTGTGGACCATTCCGGCCTCCTCCTGCGTCTGCCTTGGGCCCGACATTGAATACGGCGTCTACGAGAAGGACGGCAAGGGCTACTTCATGGCGGTGGACATTGCGCACGAGGTACTGGAGCTGGGCGGCATGCAGGACGCCCGTCTGGTCTGCACGCTGCCGGGGCGCGAGCTGCTGGGCGCCTACGTCAAGGGCCCGGTGCACGACGTTGACGAGCCGGTGATTGTGGGCGACCACGTCACGGCGGACGACGGCACGGGCTGCGTCCACACGGCCTACGCCTGCGGCCCGGAGGACTTTGAGGTGTGCGAGGCCTTCAAGGAGCAGTTCCCCGACCTTCGCATGTGGCGTCCGGTCGACGATTCGGGCATCATGACGGCCGACGCCGGCCCCCTGTTTGAGGGCATGGACGTGTGGGAGAGCAACAAGGCCATTCTCAAGTTTTTGGAGGAAGAGGGCATTCTGTTTGCCGCCCGCCGCTTCACCCACTCCTATCCCCACTGCTGGCGCTGCAAGCAGCCGGTGCTTTTCCGGGTTACGGAGCAGTGGTTTTGCTCGGTGGAGGGCTTCAAGAAGGAGGCGCTCGAGGCCATCTCCAAGGTCAAGTGGTATCCGGCATGGGGGGAGGAGCGCATCTCCTCCATGGTGCGCGACCGCAGCGACTGGTGCATTTCGCGTCAGCGTCTGTGGGGGGTGCCCATCCCGATTTTCTACTGCAGGAAGTGCCACAAGCCCATCATCAACGACGCGTCGATTCAGGCCGTGTCGGCGCTTTTTGCCCGCGAGGGCAGCAACGGCTGGTATGAGCACGAGGCGTCGGAAATCCTGCCCGAGGGCTTTGCCTGCGAGTGCGGCTGCACCGAATTTACCAAGGAGACCGACATCATGGACGTGTGGTTTGACTCGGGCTCGTCGCACTTTGGCGTGCTGGAGTCGCGTCCCGAGCTGTCGTGGCCCAGCGACATGTATCTGGAGGGCAACGACCAGCACCGTGGCTGGTTCCAGTCCTCGCTGCTGACCTCGGTGGCCGTGCGCGGGGTGGCGCCCTACCGCGAGGTTCTGACCTGCGGCATGGTGGTGGACGGCGAGGGCAAGAAGATGAGCAAATCGCTTGGCAACGGCATCGACCCCGCCGAGATTGAGGCGCAGTACGGCGCCGACATTCTGCGTCTGTGGGCGGCCTCGGCCGACTACACCAGCGACGTGCGCATCTCGCCCGAGATTCTCAAGCAGCTCTCGGAGGTCTACCGCAAAATCCGCAACACGGCGCGCTACATCCTGGGCAATCTTTACGACTTTGATCCAAGCACCGACCTTGTGCCCTACGAGCAGATGGAGGAGCTCGACAAGTGGGCGGTCCTGGCCATGAACCGCATGCTGCAAAAGGCCACCGACGCCTATGAGAGCTACGCCTACCACCTGGTCTACCACTCGGTTTACAACTTCTGCGTGGTGGACATGAGCAACTTTTATCTCGATGTCATCAAGGACCGTCTTTACTGCGAGCGTGCGGACGGCGCCGCCCGCCGCTCGGCCCAGTCGGCCATGTTCCTGATTCTCGACGCGCTGACCCGCCTGCTGGCCCCCATCCTGTGCTTCACGTCGGAGGAAATCTGGCAGACCATGCCGCACCAAGAGGGCGTGGAGACCGAGAGCGTCAACTACAACGAGATTCCAAAGCCCGTCGCCTGCCCCGGCATCGACGAGCAAAAGTGGGAGCGCCTGATGGCGCTGCGCGACGACGTCAAGAAGGCGCTCGAGCTGGCGCGCGGGCAGAAGCTGATTGGCGCCGCCCTCGAGGCCGCCGTCACGCTGCACTGCTCCGACGAGACCTATGACTTCGTGGCCCAAAACGAGGCCCTGCTGCCCACGCTGTTCATCGTCTCGGCCGTGACCGTCACAAAGGGCGCTGGCCAGGGGTATGCCGGAGAGGCCTTCCCCGGCGTCACGGTGGAGGTGGCGGTGGCGCCCGGCGAGAAGTGCGAGCGCTGCTGGAAGGTGTCGCCCGACGTGGGCAGCGACGCCGAGCATCCCACGCTGTGCCCGCGCTGCGCCGCCGTTGTGCGCAGCCTGTAAGAGCAATCCCGATGGTGTTCAGCCGGAGGCGGACGCATGCGCCCGCCTCCGGCTGAAATGCTCCCGGGCCCCGGGGCGGCAGAGCCCCGGGGGCCGCGCGGGCAGCCTTTTCGGGGGGCTGCCCGCGCGGCCCCCGAAGGCCCTGCCATTTGCCCCTTTTTGTCTGCCAGGCAAAAGCCCCTGCGGCACTTGCCCCCCTTGCTTTTTTGCCGCACGCTGCCGGGCGGGCGGCGCCCTTCCCCTTTGACGGCAGCCCCCCTGCGGCACTTGCCCCCCTTGCTTTTTTGCCGTACGCTGCCGGGCGGGCAGCGCCCTTCCCCTTTGACGGCAGCCCCCCTGCGGGCAAGCCTTGCGCCTTTTCCCCTTTTTTGCTGCCCCTTTGCCTGCCGCAAAACGCCGGGGTCTCCACTTTCAAAAGGCATCCCCTTTTGCGTTTCACACAGGGGCGTCTGTAAGAGCCCGCCCGTTTGTTTTCCAAAATTCCCTTTGGAGGAAGCCCATGAAACTATCCGCCAAACAAACCGCCTCGCTCGCCGTCAGGGCCCTGCTCATCGTCGCCGTTGTCTTCACGGCCGACCGGGTGGTCAAGCAGTGGTGCATCGAGGTGCTCAGGCCGCAGGGCAGCATCGCCTTCTGGCCGGGCGTGCTGCACTTCACCTACGCCGAAAACACCGGCGCGGCCTTTTCCATCCTGTCCGGCCGCCGCCTGCTGCTCACGCTGCTGCCCATCGCGGCGCTGGGGCTGCTGCTCTTTCTCTATTTCAGGCGTCTTTACGCCCACCCTTTGACCGACTTTGCCCTCCCCCTCATCATGGGCGGCGCGCTGGGCAATCTCTATGACCGCATTGCCTACGGCTATGTGGTGGACTTTCTGGAAATCCGCCTCTTCCGCTTTGCCATCTTCAACCTTGCCGACTGTGCCATCTCGGTGGGCAGCGTCCTGCTCATCCTCTACCTTGTTTTGCACTGGAGGGAGCTGAGCAGCGAGGACGGCCAGGACGAGGATGAGGACGAGAACAGCCCCTTACCTGAGGAGCCCTGCAAAAAGGAGGGCCAAGAGGCCTTTCCCGCCGCATGTGACGCCCCCTCCCCCGACACCGGGGATGGCAGCGTCTTGCCGCAGGGCTCCGGCCCCATCCCCGACACCGGCGGGGACGCCGGCCCCCTGGACGACGCCGCCTCAGCGCACGGGGGGTCTTTGGCATGAGCGCGCTCACATGGGTCTCGGAGGGCGGCCGGAGGCTTGACAGCGAGATTTCCGCGCGTGCCGGCGTCAGCCGCGCGGCCGCGCAGAAGTGGCTTGACGCGGGGCTTGTGCTGGTCGACGGGCAGGCCCGCCCCAAGAACCATCAGACGCGGCAGGGCGAGGTGGTGACGGTCACGCCCCCGCCGGCGCGCCCCCTGGACGCGCAGCCCGAGGACATCCCGCTTTGCATCGTCTACGAGGACGACGCGCTGCTGGTGGTCGACAAGCCGCGCGGCATGGTGGTGCATCCGGCCGCCGGCAACGAGCAGGGGACGCTGGTCAACGCCCTGCTGGCCCACTGCGGCAGCTCGCTTTCGGGCATCAACGGCGTGCTGCGCCCCGGCATCGTCCACCGCATCGACAAGGACACCTCCGGCCTGCTGGTGGTGGCCAAGACCGACGCGGCCCATCTGGGGCTGTCGGCGCAGCTCGAGGCGCACAGCATGGAGCGCGAGTACCGCGCCGTGGTGCATGGGCGCATGCGCGAGAGCGAGGGCGTGATTGACGCCCCCCTGGCGCGCCACCCCGTCCACCGCAAGAAAATGGCCGTGGTGCCGGGCGGACGCCGTGCCGTCACGCACTACAGGGTGCTCGAGCAGTTTCCCCGCTTTTGCTATCTCTCCTGCCGTCTGGAGACCGGACGCACCCATCAGATTCGCGTGCACATGGCCTCCATCGGCCATCCCCTGGCCGGCGACCCGCTCTACGGCCCCGCCAGGGGCCTCTCCATCGGGGGCCAGTGCCTGCATGCGGCGGTGCTGGGCTTTACCCATCCCGTCACGGGGGAGTTTTTGCGCTTTGTCTCCCCTCTTCCGGACTATTTTGAGGCGCTGCTCAAAAAGCTGCCCACCCTGTAAGCCCTCCCCCAAAAAAGCCTTCTTTTGACAGGGCCTGCGGCAAAAACACCCCTTTCCCTGCAAAATCCCCGGCCGGGGGCTGACAGAGCCGTCTTTCCCCCTTTTTTAAGGCAGGCCCTTTTGCCGGCAAAATCCCCTCTCCCCTCCCTTGCCGCGCACAGGGCGGACCTTTTTTCCCGATTCAAAAAAAGCCGGGAGAGCAGCCAAAACGGCTGTTCTCCCGGCCTTTTCTCTTTTGTTGTCCGGCTCCCAGGGGGGCCTTGCGCCCTTTCTCTTATCCAAAGGCCTCCAGCAGGTCAGCCGCCCAGGCTTTCTCGTCCTTTGCCCGATAGGAGCGCGTCTGCCCGTTAAAATGAAAGTCAAGCTCCCCGTACCAGTACTGGACGTGCAGCATGGGCCCCGAGCCAACGCCGCCGTCCGGCAGCTCCACCCCTTCAAACGCAAGCCAGAGCTCCCACTGAAAATCCCCCGGCTGCACCGCATGGGTTCGCGTGCCGTGAACCAGAAGGTCTCTCAAGGTGCGGCGATACCGGCAGTCATACAGCAGACCCAGCACCTCCTCAAAGGCCTCACTGCCCTGCGGGGGCGCAAATTCCGACCGCTCCTGCTGTGAGCCGACGCTGAAAAACCCGGATATCCCGACACACTCGCCGGCCTCCAGCATGGGGTATATCTGACCCAGAGTTACAGGCCTCGTATAAAAAAGATATCCCACACATAAAAACAATACCACAGCCGCCGTGGCCGCCCGTCCCTTTTTCTTCATCCGGCTTCTCCCCTGTTCCCCTTCTTTGCGCCGCAGCCCATGCAGCGTTATTTTATCATAACGGCCTTCCCCGTTCAAGCTCTTCTTGCCGGCAGCATCTTTCCGCATTTTGGGGCGGTCTTCTTTTCTTTTTGTATCGTTTTGTCAAAACCCCTCTAAATATACAGGCATTTATCCTGTTTGGTCGAATATTTTTTTCACTTTGAACTTCAAAACACTTGACAACTCCTCCCCTGCCCGCTATAATCTCTTTGAACCTCAAACTTTTTGGGAGGTGCGAAATGTCGTGCGACCATGAAATTCTCAACCGTTTTCTCGTGGAAATTTTCAACGAGATTTTACGCACGGAGGAGCGCTGCATCACACAGGGCGGGTATGACGATTTGTCCATCCGGGAGCTGCATGTGATTGAAGCGGTGTGCCAATGTGCCGAAAAGGGGAAAAACACGGCCAGCGACATTGCGGCCCTGCTCGACGTGGTGCCGGGCACGCTGACCGTGTCCACCGTGGCCCTGGAGCGAAAGGGCTACCTCACACGCAGCCGCGACGCGCTCGACCGGCGCGTGGTGCGCATCTGCCCGACAGACAAGGGCCTGTCGGCCAACGCCGACCACGCCCTCTTTCACCGCCGCATGACCGACCAGGTTCTCAATCTTCTGAGCGAGGAGGAGACGGTGGTCTTCATGCGGGCGCTTGACCGGCTGACCCAGTTTTTCCGTCAGGAGTGCGGCGCGCATGCCGGCACCTGTCAAAACCATCTGCAAAACAAGGAGAAGACATCATGATTTCCATTGTATCAGACAGCACCTGCGACCTCTCCGGAGAAGAGTGCGCGGCGCTGGGCATTGACCGCGTCCCTCTGACCGTCCAGTTCCAGGGGGCTTCCTACCTCGACGGCTTTGACCTCACGCACGAGGAGTTTTACGCCAAAATGCGCAGCGCCGACAAGCTTCCCACCACCTCCCAGGCCAACCCCATGCAATTTGAGGAGGTTTTTTCCCGCCACCTTGCGCAAGGGGAGGACATCGTGGCGGTCACGGTATCTTCCAAGCTGAGCGCCACCATGAACTCGGCGCTCATTGCCGCGCAGTCGCTTGACGCGTCGCGCATTCATGTGGTGGACTCCCTGTCGGGCTCCTTCGGGGCGGCTTTGCTGCTGCGGCACGCCGTCAAGCTGCGCGACGCCGGGCGCTCTGCCTCCGACATTGCGCAGGAGCTGACCTCCCTGACGCCCCGCCTGCGCCTGTTCGCCGTGGTTGACACTCTCAAATACCTCAAAATGGGCGGACGCTTAAGCCCCGCCGCCGCACTGCTGGGCGGGGCGCTGGGCATCACGCCCGTCCTGTGCCTGCAGGAGGGCGCCATTGCGCCGGTCGGCAAGGTGCGCGGGGAGGAGGCCGGAAAAAAGGCCCTGCTCGATTTGATTCAAAAGGGCAACCCCGACCCGGCCTATGGCATCGCCTTCGCCCACGCCGACGCACCCGAGCGCCTTGAGCGTTATCTGGAATACATCCTGCCCCACCTGGGCGACATGCCCGTTTACCGGGGCAGCATCGGCGCCGCCATCGGCGCCCACACCGGCCCCGGCGTGGTGGGGGTCTCCTTTATCGCAAGGGACGGGGAAAGCCCTCAAAAATAATCTCTTCAAAAACTCCGTGCACTTCTCTCAAAACAAAGGGGGCGTGGGGAGAGCATCTCTGCTCTCCCCACGCCCCCTTTGCCACTGGCCGTCCTGCAAAAGGGGGGCCTTTCCCCTGCGCAGGGGGCGCCCCGTCCCCTCTGTACGGTTTCCCCTGCCCTCCCTTTCAAAGCCCTGCGGCGCG
>DVNV01000090.1 GCA_018714125.1 Candidatus Galloscillospira excrementipullorum | reverse complement strand
TGGCGCCAATCACCTGGATTTCGCCTCTTGAGAGGGCGGGCTTGAGGATGTTTGCCGCAGACATCGAGCCCTCGGCCTCGCCGGCCGACACCAGCGTGTGCACCTCGTCGATGACCAAAATCACATTGCCCTGCTCCTTGATTTCGGCAGTCAGGTTTTTGATGCGGCTTTCAAACTGGCCGCGGAACTGGGTGCCTGCCACAAGGGCGGTCAAATCCAGCAGGTAAATCTCCTTGTCCTGCAGGCGGGCGGGAACCCTGCCCTGCGCGATGCGGATGGCAAGGCCCTCGGCCACCGCCGTCTTGCCGACGCCGGGCTCGCCAATCAGGCAGGGGTTGTTTTTCTGGCGGCGGTTGAGAATCTGGAGCACGCGGTCGGTTTCGCGCTCGCGGCCCACGATTTTGTCCAGGCGCCCCTCTCTGGCGCGCCGGGTCAGATTGATGCAAAACTGTTCAAGCAGCTTGGGCTGTGCCTTTTTTCTGCCCGCGCGGCGGGAAGGCTCCTCCTGCTGCGGCGGCTGCGCCGGCTGGGGAGTCTGCTGTCCGGGCGGGGGCTGGATGGCGCCAAAGGGGCCCATGGCAAACATCTGGGGGTTTTTGAGCATGTTCTGCAAAAAGGGCGGCATGGCCAGGGCGTGCCCGTCGGCATCGTCCACCTTGCCCTCCAGGAAATCCTGGAGCTCGTTTTCCATCTGCTCAATTTCCTCGCTGCCAAGGCCCATCTGCGCCAGCATGTCGTTGACCGGCTGGATGCCCAGCTCCTTTGCGCACAGAAGGCAATAGCCTTCGTTGATGGTCTTGTCGTTCTCCTGCCGCGTCACGAAGACAACGGCGGTTCTCTTTTTACAGCGGCTGCAAAGCATATGTTCACCTCGTCTGATTCCAAACTAAACTAAAATTTTTTTCTGCGCTCGGACGGTGCTGCACACCGCCCTACAGGAGCCTCTTAAACGGGCTCAGCTCATAAAAGTATTTGAACACCAGCGTGGAGCTGATGGTATTTGCGTCGAATGCGGTTGTCATGTAGTTTTCCAAAAAGGGGGCCAGATGCGTCATGACGCCTGCAAAAAAGCAGACAATCACCACGCCTTGCAGGGCGCCCAGCGCCACGCCGAGGCCCTTGTTGACGCTGCGCAGCACCGGCAGCTTTGCCGCGGTGTCAAGCAGCACGGTCAGCAGCTTGATGAGCAGCAGGGCCGCCACAAAGACCAGCAAAAAGCCCAGCGCGCTACTCACCGCCTGCGACAGGGGCGTGCTGATGGCCGAGACGGCGGCCTCGCGGGCCGATTCGATGGTCGCCGAGGACTCAAAGCTCTGCCGCACTTCCTCGGGGCTGACCGAAAAGCGCCGCAGATAGGCCTCCAGCACCTCGGGCATCTCGGCGAGCAGCTGGTTGAACTGCTCGGCAAAGGCCTCTGCGCTCTCGCCCACGCCGCTCATGTAGGTCATCAGGTAGTCGCCCACCGTCCTTTCGAAAAAGGGGCCCACCATCCGCGTGCGGATAACCGAGGCCGCCGCCGGGCCGAAGGCCGACGCCAGCACCACAGCCGCCAGCGTACCCACAAGGCCGATGATGGTCTTGATAAAGCCTCGCCGGGCGGCCGACCAGACACACGCCACCAAAATCACAATTGAAACAATATCCAGCAGAGCTCCCATAGTACGCTCCTTTCCAAAAAAATCACGGGAGCAGCAGCACGCCGCTTCCGTCCACCAGTGCGGCCACGCCGCCCTTGAGCAGCACGCCTGCGCGGACCGAGGCAACCTGCCGCTCCTCCAAAAGGGCTGCATTGGCGTCAAAGAGCATGGCGCCGTCGCCCAGCAGGGCCAAAACACGGCCGTGCCCCGCCGAAAGGGCCTGCACGTCCTGCTCGAGCACGGTGCTGCCCTTGAGCTCGCCGTCCGCCCCGTAGTGCAGCAGCGTGCTGCCCTGCCCCACGGTGTAGCGGCCCAGCGTCAGCACGGCGCCCTCGCTGTCCGACAGCGTGTAGTGCAGCAGATGCTGCCCGTCAAAGCCGATTTCGCTCTCGAGCTGCCCGCTCTTGAGGTCGTAGATACGCAGCGCACAGTCGGTCACCACAAACAGGGCGTCGCCCGTGCGCCCGATGTCGAGAATGAGCTCGTCGGGCAGCAGCACCTCGGCGGTCGGCTGTTCGGAAGAGGTGTCGAGAAAACGCAGCACGCCGCTCAGTTTTGCCTCGCTGACCGAAAAGCCGGCCACGGCCAGGCAGTCCCCGTCATTGGAGACGGCCACGCCGCTGATGTAGCTGCTCGAGGAGACAAAGCGGTAGCGCAGCCTGCCTGCTCGGCTGTAAACCTCCACCGCAGACAGCGCCTCGGGCGGCGACGTGACGATGGCAAAGCTGCCGTTTTTTCCCACGTCGCCCGTCAAAACCGGCGTCTCGCTCTCCATGGTGCAGGACAGCGAGCCCGCCCCCGCGAGGTAGACGTTGCTTCCCCCACGGTCATATACTAACGCATATTGGTCGGCTGTTGCAATAGCCGGATTGGAAAGCGACACCGTTTCACTGAGCCGCTGGCTGCCGTCCTGCCGGTAAACGGCAAGCACCGAGCCTGAGCACAGCACCACATTTTCCCTGGAGGCACCCAGTGCCAGCGCACCATTTGTGTCGAAATCCACCGCAAAACGTTCCACCGTCTCCTGCCCCTCCCCCGTCAGGCAGCGGCGCAGGCGGTAAAAATCAATGTCTTCGCGGAAAATCATGAGCAGCAGCGCCGCCAGCAGGAAAATCCCCGCCGCCATGCGCCGCCGCCTGCGGGCCTTGCGGGCGCGCCGGCGGGCCTCCCGGTTGTCCACCAGGACAGGGCCTCTCACCTTGCCGTCCGCGCCGTTTCCCGCATTCTTATTTGAAGGTTCTTTTTTCAAAAGGGCACCTCCGTCTGCTCAAACCCGGTCGTCCCCGGCCGGTAAAAGACCTGCCACAGCGTCAGCCCATGGGCCGGCGCCGTGGGGCCCGCCCTGCCGCGCTGCCTGCTTTGCAAAATGGAGAGGATGTCGGCATCTCCCCCCGTCGCCGCGGCCAGCAGCGTTCCCGCCACGATGCGCACCATGTTGTAGAGAAAGCCGTTGCCCGTGATTTCCAGCGTCAGCATGCCCTCCTGCTCAAAGGCCCGGCACCGGTAGACGGTGCGCACCGTCGATTTGACAGAGCCCCCCGACCCCGCAAAGCCGCAGAAGTCGTGCGTGCCCTCAAAGAGGGGCGCCAGCCGGACAAAGGCCTGCAGGTCGACCGGGCGGGGGTGGTGGAAGCTGGTCTGCGCCTCAAACACATTGCGCGAGGCAGGCAGCCAGATGCGGTAGCGGTAGGTCTTGGCCAGCGCGTCGTAGCGCGGGTGAAAGGCCTCGTCCACCTCGCAAGCCCCCAGCACCGAGATGTCCTTCGGAAGATGAAAATTGAGGGCTGCGGGGATGCGCTGCACGGGAATGGGGCTCTCCGTCGGGAAGGCGGCGTAGTAACGCCTAGCGTGCACGCCGGCGTCGGTGCGCGAGCAGCCGGTCAGGGGCGGGCGCTGCGACAGCAGCGCCTCCAGCGCGTCCTGCACGGTCTGCTGCACCGTGGGGGCGTTTTTCTGCACCTGAAAGCCGGCGTAGGCCCCTCCCAGATAGGAGAGCTCCAGCAAAATCTTTCTCATGGAATCCGTAACACGCCTCCTTCACGCCAAATGCACTCCCGCCCCGGCCCGCAGGAATCAATCTGCCCGGCCGGCCGGGGCCTCAGCGGATGGCCGACGGGATGATGGAAAAGAGCACCTGGTTGGTCCCAAACAGGATGGCGGGGATGGCCGCCAGCATGACGGCCAGCGCCACATAGTCGCGAAAGCACATCTTCATGACCTTCAGGCGGCTGCGCGGGCCGGAGGTGTGGTAGCATCGGCACTCCATGGCCACCGCCAGCTCGTCTGCCCTGCGGAAGGAGGAGACAAAGAGCGGCACCAGAATGGGGATGAGCGCCTTGGCGCGCTTGAGCACGCCGCCCGACTCAAAATCGGCTCCCCTGGCCTTCTGCGCCGACATGATTTTGTCGGTCTCCTCCACCAAAAGGGGGATGAAGCGCAGCGCAATGGTCATCATCATTGCCAGCTCCCCCACCGGCACATGCAGGGCCTTGAGCGGCCCCATCAGGCGCTCCATGCCGTCGGTCAGCATGATGGGCGAGGTGGTGTAGGTCAGAAGGGAGGATGCCATGATGAGCAGCGAGATGCGCAGCATCATAAAGAGGGCCAGCTCCAGGCCCTGCCACGAGGCCGTCAGCTTCCAAATGGTAAACAGGGGGTCTCCCTTGGTGTAAAACAAGTTGAGAACGGAGGTAAAGGCCAGCAGCAGCAGCAGGGGCTTGAGCGAGCGCAGCATCATTTTGGGGGGCACTTTGGAAATTGCCACCGCCAGGGCCAGCAGCACGCCCATGAAGGCAAAGCCGCACAGCGTCTTGACCAGAAAAAGCTCCACGATAAAGAGAATCACCAGTACCAGCTTGACGCGGGCGTCCAGCCGGTGAATCAGGGTGTCTCCGGGAAAGAACTGCCCGAGTGTGATGTCCTTCACGAAATGACCCCCCTCTCCCGAAGCAGCCTGCGCAGCGCGGCTTCCCCCTGCTCCACCGTAAAGACGTCGGTGGGAACGGGCAGCCCCGCGCGGGCAAGCCTTGCAAACACGGCCGTCACCTGCGGCACGGCAAGCCCCAGCTCCGACAGCCGCTCCCCCCGGGAGAAGACTTCGGACACGCTGCCGTGCATGGCAATTTTGCCGTGCTCCATCACCAGCACGCTGGTGGCATGGCGCGCCACATCCTCCATGGAGTGCGACACCAGCAGCACGGTGGCGCCACGCTGCTCGTGGTAGCGGTGCACATGCGAGAGAATCTCGTCGCGCCCCCTGGGGTCAAGCCCCGCCGTCGGCTCGTCCATGATGAGCACCTCCGGCTGCATGGCCAGAACACCGGCAATGGCCACGCGCCGCCTCTGCCCGCCCGACAGCTCAAAGGGCGAGCGCTCAAGCAGCTCGTCGCCCACGCCGCACAGCAGGGCGGCCTCGCGCACCCGTGCGTCAATCTCCCGCTCCTCCAGCCCCATGTTGCGCGGGCCAAAGGAGATGTCCTTATACACCGTTTCCTCAAAGAGCTGATACTCGGGATATTGGAACACCAGCCCCACCCGAAAGCGCAGGGCCCTGATTTCCTCGGGCTTTTCCCAGATATCCTTCCCGTCGAGCAGCACCTGGCCGCTCGTGGGCTTCATGAGCCCGTTGAGATGCTGCACCATGGTCGACTTCCCGCTTCCGGTGTGGCCGATGATGCCGACAAACCCGCCGGACTCCACCGTAAAATTCAAATCCTCGATGGCCGTGCGCTCAAAGGGCGTGCCCTTGGAGTAGACATGCGTCAGGCCCTTCACTTCCAGCCTGCTCATCCGGCCACCCCCTCAAACAGATGCAGGATTGCCTGCGCCGCCTCCTCCTCGTCGAGCACGTCGGCCGGGAGGGAGGGGCAGTCGCCGCGCAGCCGGTGAATGAGCGTGGTGGCCTGCGGCGCCTCGAGGCCCAGTCTCTCGAGGTAGTCAACCTCGGAAAAGACCTCGCGCGGCGTGCCGTCAAGCACAACGCTCCCCCTGTCCATCACCACCACACGGTCGGCCATGGCGGCCTCCTTCATGTAGTGCGTAATCATGACAATGGTGATGCCGTTTTCCCGATTGAGCCGCCGGACGGTCGAGAGCACCTCCTCGCGCCCCACGGGGTCGAGCATGGCGGTAGGCTCGTCGAGCACGATGCAGTGGGGCATCATGGCGATGATGCCGGCAATGGCCACGCGCTGCTTCTGCCCGCCCGACAGCTGGTGCGCCGAGTGGGTGCGGTACTCCCACATGTCCACGGCGCGCAGCGCATACTCCACGCGCCGCGCCGTCTCCTCCTGCGGGATGTTGAGGTTCTCGGGCGCAAAGGCCACGTCCTCCTCCACAATGGTCGCCACAATCTGGTTGTCGGGGTTCTGAAAGGCAAGGCCCACCTTCTGCCGCACCTCGAACACACGCGCCTCCTCCCTCGTGTCGATGCCCTCCACGAGCACCTTTCCCTCGGTGGGAAGCAGCACGGCGTTCATCTGCTTGGCCAGCGTGGACTTGCCGCTGCCGTTGTGGCCCAAAACGGCCACAAAGCTCCCCCGCTCCACCGTCAGGCTCACGCCCTGCAGCACCGGCGCGCCGCCCTCTCCGGGATAGGAGAAGCCAAGCTCTATGGTCTGAATCATATCCTCTGTTTTGTTCATGGTTTGCGCTCACTCCTCATTTTGGCACATGCCGCCTGAGTCCCCCGTTGCACCCGGCGGAAAAAAGGGGGGACTGCCGGGCGTCCAAAGCCCTCTTGACAAAAGGGCACGGCGTTTTTGCCCGTCTTTTTCTTTTTACAGGGCGTCCGGCACCCACCAGGCGCTGCTGCCGCAGGGAAGGGGCAGCGAATCCTCCACCGGCAGGCCCAGCTCGTCGGCAAACACCCTGCCGCCAAAGCGCGGCATGACGGTCTTGCCCAGCAGGCAGGCCATGACCGAGGCCGAAAGCCCCGTGGTGTAGGAATTGAGCAGCACGAAAATCGGGCTGTCGCTGAGCACCTGCACCAGCAGCTCCAAAAAAGGGAAAATGGACTGCTCGAGCTTCCACACCTCTCCCGAAGGCCCCCGGCCGTAGGAGGGCGGGTCCAAAATCACGGCGTCATACCGGCGGCCGCGCCGAATCTCGCGCTCCACGAATTTCTTGCAGTCGTCCACAATGTAGCGCACGGGCGCCTGCGACAGGCCGGACAGCGCCGCATTCTCCTTCGCCCAGGCCACCATGCCCTTTGCTGCGTCAACATGGCACACGCTTGCCCCCGCCTTGGCGCAGGCCAGCGTGGCCGCCCCCGTATAGGCAAACAGGTTGAGCACCGAAACGGGGCGGCCGGCCTTCCCGATGGCGCGGCGGCAGGCGTCCCAGTTGTAGGCCTGCTCGGGGAAAACCCCCGTGTGCTTAAAGCCCATGGGCTTGATTTGAAAGGTCAAATCCCCATAGCGCAGCAGCCAGCTTTCGGGCATGCCCCTGTTGTCCCAGTGCCCGCCCCCGGTGGCGGAGCGGCGGTAGTGCCCCTCGGCACGCCGCCACAGGGGATGCCTCCTGGGGGTGTCCCAGATAATCTGGGGGTCGGGGCGAATCAATATGTGGCCGTTCCAGTCCTCCAGCTTCTCGCCGCCGGAGGTGTCGAGAATGCGGTACTGCTCCCAGTTGTCGGACAAAAACATGGCGGCCTACTCCTCCTTTTTGAGCATGGCGGCGGCAAAGCGCGCCATGAGCAGCTTGGTGCCCACCGTTTCAAATTCTATGGTCAGCAGCTGATCGCCGCCCGAATCCTTTACCTTCCGGACGACGCCTCGGCCGAATTTCTTGTGTACCACACTCTCCCCGGCGGCATAGCGCACCCCGTCCGTGCCGCCGGCCGGCGCGCCGCCTCCGCCCAGAAAGGCCGACTGCATACCGGCTGCGGCGCGCCTTTTGAAGCGGTCACCCCCGTGGGGCGCCGTGCGCCCTCCCGGCGCCGCGCCCTGCGCGGCTCCGGCCCCCCGCCCGAGGGGCGCGGGCGCGGGGGTGACGTCCTGCACCAGCTCCTTGGGAATCTCCCCCAGAAAGCGCGAGAGCGTGGTGTGGCGCGTCATATTGTAGGTGCGCCGCAGGCGGGCCGCCGTGAGATAGAGCCTCTGCTTGGCCCGTGTGATGGCCACATAGCACAGCCGGCGTTCCTCCTCGAGCTCCACCGGGTCCAAAGCCGCGTGCTGGGAGGGGAACAGCTCCTCCTCCATGCCGGTCAAAAACACGATGGGAAACTCAAGCCCCTTGGCCGAGTGCATGGTCATGAGCGACACGCTGCCCGCGCCCTCCTCGTAGTTGTCGAGGTCCGTGGCAAGCGCCGCCCCCTCCAGGAAGCCGGCCAGCGTGGGGGTGTCGACCCCCTGCTCGTAATTTCGGATGTTGTCGGCCAGCGTGTCGATGTTGGCGGTGCGCTCGCGGCCGTCGGCCGCGTCAAGCTGGCGCAGCATGGCAAGATAGCCCGTGCGCTCCACCACCTGCTCGAGCAGCAGCGAGGGCGTCAGGTGCTCCGACAGCTCCCGCAGCTCCTCGATAAGCTCGTAAAAGGCGGTCAGCCGCTCTTTTTGGCGCGCCAGCTCGGGAAACTCGCCGCAGCGCCCGATGAGTTCGAGCAGCGACAGGCCCGACGCTGCGGCCAGCTGCTCCATGAGCGCCACCGTGGTGTCCCCGATGCCGCGCTTTGGCTCGTTGAGGATGCGGCGCAGCCGCAAATCGTCGCGCGGATTGACCAGCACCGTCAGATACGACACCACGTCCTTGACTTCCTTGCGCTCGTAAAACTTCATGCCCCCGTAAATGCGGTAGGGCACGCCCGACTTGAGCAGCGCCTCCTCAATGGCGGCCGACTGCGCATTGGTGCGGTAGAGCACGGCAAAATCACCGTAGTCGCGCGCCTCCCTTGCGCAGGTGTCGAGCACGGTCTCGGCGATGAAGCGGGCCTCGTCATAGGAGTCCTGCGCCACATACAGGCGCGCCGGCTCGCCGCGCTCGTTTTGCGTCCACAGCCGCTTGCCCTTGCGGCCCAGGTTGTTGGCAATGGTCCCGTTGGCACAGTCCAAAATGGTGCCGGTGGAGCGGTAGTTCTGCTCCAGACGCACCACCGCCGCGTCGCGGTGGCGGCGCTCAAAGCTCAGGATGTTCTCAATGGTCGCGCCCCGGAATTTGTAGATGGACTGGTCGTCGTCGCCCACCACCATGAGCACGCCGCCCGACGACAGCAGCTCGGTGAGCACAAACTGCGCATGGTTGGTGTCCTGATACTCGTCGACCATGACAAAGGCAAAGCGCCTTGCATAGTACTCGCGCAGCTCGGGCTCCTGCCGCAGCAGCCGCACGGTCAGGAAAATGAGGTCGTCGAAATCCATGGCGCCGGCCGCCGCCAGGCGCGCCTGATAGGCGGCATAGAGCTTTGCGGCGTGGCGCATGCCGAAATCGTCTTTGTACTGGGCGGCAAACTCCTCGGGCCCCTGCAGTGCGTCCTTGGCCCTGCCGATGATGCCCAGCATCTTGGGAGGGGGGAATTTCTTGTCGTCAAGCCCCGCCTCGCGGATGCACTCCTTCATGAGGCGGCGGGAATCGTCGGTATCGTAAATGGTGAAATCCCTCGGATAGCCCAGGCAGTCGGCATCTTTTCGCAAAATGCGCGCGCACAGCGAGTGAAAGGTGCCGGCCACCACCTGGTCGCCGCCCGGCCCCACCTGCACGCTCAGCCGCTCCTTGAGCTCGCGCGCCGCCTTGTTGGTGAAGGTGACGGCCAGCACGCTCCACGGCCTGACCGGCTTTGCCCCCACAAGGCGCAAAATCTCGCTCTCCATCCCGGGCTCCGGCTCCTTGGCGTATTCCTCCAGAATGTCCACCGTCAGCTCGCTTAAGCCTTCGGGAATGCTCTCGTCCTGGTAAATGGGGCCAAAGCGAAGCAGGTAGGCAATGCGGTTGACCAGCACGGTGGTCTTGCCGCTGCCTGCTCCCGCCAAAATCAGCATGGGTACGGGCGGGGCCAGCACCGCCGCCCTCTGCGAGGGGTTCATGGCGGCAAAGGGCGCCTCCAAAACGGCCCGCCGTGCCGCCAGGTATCTCTGCGCCAGATGTTCCATGCCGGCTCCTCCCTTCTTTTTCTTTTCTAACCTTGTTATTATATCTTGTTTTAGGCCAAAAAGCAATCAAAACAACACCCCCTCCCCTTCTTTCCCGGCTCTCCCGCCGGGTCACGCCTTTGCACGGGGCAGGCCGGCCGCCCCGCAGTGGGGGAAGGCGCCAATGGGGGAGGCCGAGGGCAAGTTGCCCTCGGCCTCCCCCATTGGCGGGCCTTCCGGCCGCAGGTCTGTTATGCCAGCAGCTCGCGCAGGGCGGCCAGCGCCTTTTTTTCCAGGCGCGACACCTGCACCTGCGAAATGCCGAGCTCCCTTGCCGTCTCCTGCTGGGTTTTGCTGCGGTAATAGCGCAGCAAAACCAGCTTTTTCTGGCGCTCCGGCAGCTTGTCGAGCGCGGACCCCACCGCCGCCTTGTCCAGCATGCTCTGCGTGGGGTCGTCGCCCAGCAGCTCAAAGAGGGGGCTTGCCCCCTCCTCGCCGGCGTAGGAAAGCGACAGCACGGGGGCCAGCGAATCCAGCGCCATGGCCACGCTCTCAGGCTCCAGCCCCGAGGCCTCTGCCAGCTCCCCCACGCTGGGCTCCCTTCCCAGCGAAAAGGAGAGGCTCTCGCGCAGCGCCGCAAGCCTGTGGGCCTGCTCCCTGATGCTGCGGCTGACGCGCAGCGCCCCGTTGTCCCGGAAGTAGCGCCGCACCTCCCCCAGCATCACGGGCACGGCATAGGTGGAAAACTGCACGCCGGCCGACAGCTCGAAGCCCGCCACCGCCTTGACAAAGGCCATGCAGGCCACCTGAAAGAGGTCGTCATACTCCGCGCCGCGCCCCGAAAAGCGGGAGACCACCATGCGCACAAGCCCCTGATTTTGCTCAAAGAAGGCCGCGAAGGCAGCCTCATCTCCGGCCTTGGCCGCCTCGAGAAGCTCTCTGCGGCGGCGTCTTTCCTCCTCCATCACCGCAGCCTCTTGCTCATGGTCACGGTGGTGCCGCGCCCCGGCCTCGAGCTGACGCGCAGCGTATCCATGAAGGTCTCCATAATGGAAAAGCCCATGCCGCTGCGCTCCTCGCCGGGCGCCGTGGTAAAGCAGGGCTGCCGCGCCTGGGCAACGTCGGCAATGCCGCAGCCGGTGTCGCGCACGGCGATGACAATTCTGCCGTCCTGCGTCAGCTTCATGGTGATGTAAATTTTCCCGTCCTTTCTGTCGCGGTAGGCATGGACGATGGCGTTGGTCACGGCCTCGCTGACGGCGGTCTTCACGTCGGCAAGCTGCTCGACCGTGGGGTCAAACTGCGCGGCCAGCGCCGCCGCCGCAATACGGGCATAGCTCTCGTTGACCGACTTTGCCGGCAGAACCAGCCTGACCTGGTTGATGACTGTCACACCTGATTCCCCCCTTCGATTTTCTCAACATAGCGGTAGGCCCCCGCCATCTGCAGCACGGCCTCCACGCGGCCTTTGGCCCCCTTTACGGAGACCTTGCCGCCCAGCCCCGTCATGCTGCGGTAGCGGCCCATGATAAAGCCCAGCCCCGAGCTGTCCATAAACTCCACGCCCGACAGGTCGATGCACAGCTCCGCCGGCCGCATGGCCGCAATCTGACGGTCGACCTTCTCGCGCAGCAGCAGGGCGTTGTGGTGGTCGATTTCCCCCGTGACAGCCGCCACCAGCCTGCCCTTGTCCTCCATCAGCTTCAAATTCATGTCGTCACTCCTTTTGGGGCGCCTTGTTCGCCCCCCTTTCCCGCATCGCCCGCACGGCCTCCTTCCCGCGCCGTCTTTCGCGCGCAAAAAGCGCACAAAAAAACAGCGATACGGTGCTTGTCCCACCATACCGCTGTCTGCCGGTCGATTTGAGCCGGATTGTGCGATGATATTCCAAAAAGTGGTATTTTCTGTCCGCGCGGGCCGTCTTGCGCAAGGGGGCTACTCCCCCGCCAGCTCCGCCCGCAGCTCGCCTGCCAGGTAAATGGAGCCGCACACCAAAATCCCGTCGCGCGGGGAGGCCAGGCTGCGCGCCAGCGCCAGCGCCTTTTTGCCCTGCGGCTCCACGCGGGTGTCCGGGCAGATGCTCAAAGAGGCGGCCAGGGCGGGGTCGAGCGAGCGCGGGTCGGGCGTTTTTGTCAGGATGAGAATGTCGGCCATGCCGGCCGCCGTGGCCAGGCAGGGCTCCCATTTTTTGTCCTCCATCATGCCGAAAATGACAATCAGGCGCTCGATTTCGGGGCGCAGCAGCTGCTCCACGGCGCGCTGCAGCGTCTGCATGCCGTCGGCGTTGTGCCCGCCGTCCACCATGCGCAGGGGGGCCTCGCCCACCAGCTCGAAGCGGCCGGCAAAGCGCGTGTTGTCCAGGCCGCGCGCCACCGCCTCATAGGGCAGCGCAAACCCACGGCCGCGCAGCACCTCCACCGTCTCGAGCACGGTCACGGCGTTGGTGGCCTGGTGCATGCCCGGCAGAGGCAGCTCGTAGGCCTCCCCCCGGTAAGTAAAGGCGTTGCCGTCGAGGCTGCAGTAGGTCACTTCGAGCTCGGTCATGTCGGGCACCACGGCCCGGGCACCCTGCTCGAGGGCGCGCCCCATGAGGATGGTGGCCGCCTCCGGCTCCTGCACGGGGTAAATCACCACGCGGCCGCCCGGCTTGATGATGCCGGCCTTGTCGCGCGCGATGTCGCCCAGCGTCTCGCCGAGCTGACGGGTGTGGTCGATTGAAACGGAGGTCAGCACCGTGGCCTCCGGCGTGTCGATGACATTGGTGATGTCACGCGCGCCGCCCAGCCCCGCCTCGAGCACCACGATTTCGCAGCCCTGCCTGACATAGTGCAGCAGCGCGATGGCAAACACGGTCTCAAACTCGGTGGGCGGGGTCAGGCCGTCCTTCTGCATTTGCGCAGAGGCCTCCTGCACCTGCTCCAGGCAGGCCACCAGCTCGCGCTCTTCGATCTGGACGCCGTCCACCGTGATGCGCTCCTCAAAGCGCTCGAGATACGGGGAGACAAAGCGCCCCGTGCGGTAGCCCGCCTCGCGCATGATGCTGTCGAGCATGGCTGCGGTGGAGCCCTTGCCGTTGGTGCCTGCGATGTGGACAAAGCGCAGCGACTTGTGCGGATTGCCCAAAAGCCCCAGCAGATACAAAATGCGCCGGTGCCCGGACTTCTCCCCCGGACGCCAGGCGCTGTGAATGAGATTGATCGCCTCGTCTCTGGTCATGGGCGCCTCCCCCTTTTGTGTCAAAATGCCTGATTTGAGCAAAGGCCCGGCGGCGCATACGCGCCGCCGGGCGGGCCCGCCCTTCGCGCCGGCGCGAAGGGCGGGCCCGGTTTGCCTGTTGCTTTTTTCTTGTCACTGCTTGTCCGAGAGCTTTGCGATGCTCTCGTCCACCTTTTCAAGCATGGCGGTAAACTTCTCGAGCTTGGTCTTCTCCTCTTCCACCACCTCGGCCGGCGCCTTGGCCAAAAAACCGGGGTTGTTTAACTTGGAGCCTGCCCGCTCGATCTCCTTGTGCAGCTTCTTCTTCTCATTTTGCAGCCTGGCAAGCTCGGCCCCAAAGTCGACCAGGTCCCCCAGGGGGATAAAGAGGCGCGCTCCGTCTGTCACGATGGTGACGACGTCTGCCGGCGGCTGCTCAAAGGAGACCTCCGAAATGCCGGCCAGCCTCTGGAAGAAGGGGATGCCTGCGGCAAAGAGGTCGTGCTCCTTTGTCTCGATGAAGAGCGCGGCGCGGCGCGACGGCGGCACGTTCATCTCGGAGCGGCGGGCGCGGATGGCGTTGATGGCGCCCATGATTTTCTCCATGTCGGCCTCGTCGGCCGAAAAGCGCAGCGCATCGTCGGGCTTGGGCCAGCTCTCAAACATGATGCTGGTCTTCTCATGGGGCAGCGAGAGGTAGAGCTCCTCGGTGATAAAGGGCATGAAGGGGTGCAGCAGCCGCAGCGCCACAAAGAGCACATGGGCCAGCACGCTCTGGGCCGTCAGCTTTGCCTGACGGTTGTCGTCCTCGGCAAACAGGCGGGCCTTGCACAGCTCGATATACCAGTCGCAAAAGCTGTCCCAGAAAAAGTCATAGAGCTTGGAGAGCGCCACGCCTAAATCATAGCTCTCGAGGTTTTCCGTGACCTCCTCCACCAGGCGGTTCATCTTGGACAAAATCCACTTGTCTTCAGGCTCAAGCTGCGACAGGGGCGGCAGCGCCGTGTTTTCCACTTCCAGGTTCATGAGCACAAAGCGCGAGGCGTTCCAAATCTTGTTGGCAAAGTTGCGCGCCGCCTCCACCTTGTCGGCGCTAAAGCGGGTGTCGTTGCCCGGGGAGTTGCCGGTGATGAGCGTAAAGCGCAGCGCGTCGGCCCCGTAGAGCTTGATGATCTCAAGCGGGTCCACGCCGTTGCCCAGCGACTTGCTCATCTTGCGGCCCTGCGCGTCGCGCACCAGGCCGTGGATGAGCACGTCGGAGAAGGGCTTTTGCCCCATGTGCTCAAGGCCCGAGAAAATCATGCGGGCCACCCAGAAGAAGATGATGTCATACCCCGTCACCAGCGTGCTGGTGGGGTAGAAATAGGCCAAATCGTCGGTCTTTTCGGGCCAGCCCAGCGTGGAGAAGGGCCACAGCGCCGAGGAGAACCAGGTGTCGAGCACGTCCTCGTCCTGACGCACGGGCGCGCCGCAGTCGGGGCACACGGTCAGGTCCTCGCGGCTGACAAACATCTTGCCGCAGGTGTCGCAATAGAAGGCGGGAATGCGGTGGCCCCACCAGAGCTGACGGGAAATGCACCAGTCGCGCACATTTTCCATCCAGTTGAAATAGGTGTTTTCAAAGCGCGACGGCACAAAGCGGATGTCGCCCTTGCGCACCGCCTCAATGGCGGGCTGCGCCAGGGGCTTCATTTTGACAAACCACTGCGTCGAGGTCATGGGCTCCACGTCGGTGCCGCAGCGATAGCACACGCCGACGTTGTGGGGCAGCTCCTCCACCTTGCGCAGGAGCCCTTGCGCCTCGAGGTCCTCCACGATGGCGCGCCGCGCCTCGTAGCGGTCCATGCCGGCATACTTGCCGCAGCCCTCGGTCATGCGGCCGTTTTCGTCGATGACCAAAATAAAGTCCAGCCCGTGGCGCTGGCCCATCTCAAAATCGTCTGGGTCGTGCGAGGGCGTGACCTTGACGCAGCCCGTGCCAAACTCCATCTCCACATAGTCGTCTGCAAAAACGGGGATCTCCCTGCCCACAAGCGGCAAAATGGCGGTTTTGCCCACCAGATGGGTATACCGCTTGTCGTTGGGGTTGACGGCGATGCCGGTGTCGCCCAGCATGGTCTCGGGCCGCGTGGTGGCGCACACCACCACCTCGTCGCTGTCCTTGACCTTGTATTCAATGTGCCACAGCCTGCCCTCTTTTTCGGTGTACTCCACCTCGACGTCGGACAGGGCGGTCTTGCAGTTGGGGCACCAGTTGATGATGCGGTTGCCCTGGTAAATCAGGCCCTTTTCATAGAGGTCGACAAACACCTTGCGCACGGCGGCCGAGCAGCCCTCGTCCATGGTGAAGCGCTCGCGGCTCCAGTCGCAGGCGCTGCCCAGCTTCTTGAGCTGGTTGATGATGGTCGAGCCATATTTCTCCTTCCAGGCCCACACTCTTTCCAAAAAGGCCTCGCGCCCCAAATCATAGCGCGTCAGCCCCTCCTTGCGCAGCATCTCCTCCACCTTGATCTGGGTGGCGATGCCGGCGTGGTCGGTGCCGGGCAGCCACAGCGTTTCGTAGCCGCGCAGCTTCTTGTAGCGAATCAGGATGTCCTGGATGGTCTCATCCATGGCATGTCCCATGTGGAGCTGTCCCGTCACGTTGGGCGGAGGAATTACGACGGTAAAGGGCTCCTTCTTACTTTTATTGTCGGCCTTAAAACAGCCAAGTTCTTCCCAGTGGGCATACAGACGGTCTTCCACTTCCTGCGGCTCGTAGACCTTTTTGAGCTCTTTTGCCATTTTCGCTTTCCTCCTTTTTTATTTTGCACCCTTTCCCCCGCCTCCTCGCGAAACGGTTTGACGGCCGAAAAGAGGGCAATTGTTTTTCTATTATACCGCCGCGCCACAGCTTCGTCAATGAATTTTTCCGCCCTTGCGCCGGCAGGGCGGGGCGCCTTGGAGGGCCTCCTCCCGACGGGGGACGGCTTTGCCAATGCAAAGCCCCCGGCGCCTGCAAGGCGGGGGGCAAAAAGGGGGCCCTTGCGGCGCAAAACGCGGCGCCCGCCTTGCGGCCCTGCCGGCCCTTTTTCACGGTCTTTGAGGCCCTCCCGCCCCAACGGGAAAAGCCGCCGCGCGCCTGCGGTGTGTTTCCTTCACCGCAGGCGCGCGGCGGCCAGTCCCCATAAGGCCGCCAGCCCGCCGCAGGGGAAAATCCCCTGCGGCGGGCTGGCACAACCCCCTTAAGGGAAAGTGCCCTTTCGGACGCCTTTCCCTTAAGGGGGGGATATCTTTGCGGCAGGCCCGCCGGCCCTGTCAGGCCGGGCCCTCGCGGGCGCTGCAATGCCTTTTTTCGGCGTTAGCGCAGCTTTTCAATGATGGCGTCGGCAAACTCCTGCGTGCCGGTTTTCCCTCCGAGATCCTGCGGCAGGTGGGTTCCCTCGCCAATCACGGCCACCAGCGCATCCTCCACGCGCTGCGCCGCCTGCTCTTCTCCCAGGTGCCGCAGCATCATAACTCCCGACAGCAGCAGCGCCATGGGGTTGGCCGTGTTGGTCCCGGCGCGGTGGGGCACGCTGCCGTGAATGGCCTCAAACACGGCCTCGTGCTCGCCCAGGTTGGCCCCCGGCGCAACGCCAAGCCCGCCCACCAGGCCGGCGCACAGGTCGGAGACGATGTCTCCGTAGAGGTTGGGCAGCACCAGCACGTCAAAAATCTCAGGCGTCTGCACCAGCTTCATGCACAGCGCATCGACAATGCGGTCTTCAAATTCGATGTTCGGATACTGCTGCGCCATGGCGCGCGCCTCTTCGAGGAACATGCCGTCGGTGCACTTCATGATGTTGGCCTTGTGCACGGCCGTGACCTTGCGGCGGTTGTGCTTGACGGCGTACTCAAAGGCGTAGCGCAGGATGCGGCGGCAGCCTTCGCGCGTGAAAATCTTGATGCTCTCGGCGGCGTCCTTGCCCACCATGTGCTCCACGCCGGCGTAGAGGTCTTCGGTGTTCTCGCGCACCAGCACGATGTCGACATTCTGGTAGCGGCTCTTGACGTTGGGGTAGTTTTTGGCGGGACGCAGGTTGACATACAGGTCAAGCTCCTTGCGCAGTGCCACGTTGACGCTGCGAAACCCGGTGCCCACGGGGGTGGTGATGGGCCCCTTGAGGGCCACGCCGGTGCGCCTGATGGAGTCGATGGCGCTCTGGGGGAGCGGGGTGCCGCAGCGCTCCATCTGGGCTTCGCCGGCCTGCTCGACCTCCCACTCAATGGGAGCACCCGAGGCGTCGATGATGCGGCGCACGGCCGAGGAAATTTCGGGGCCGATGCCGTCTCCGGGAATCAGGGTAACTTTATGCATTCTTGTTTACTCCTTCCTTGGTCGCGTTGAGCAGTCCGCCGGCCAGCAGCATGTCGGCCTGACGCTGCGAAATTTCAAGCCTTGTCAAAATCTTCTTCCCGCCGGGGGCGCTCACCACGACCGGGGCGCCCGACACGGCGGCCCTGACCTGCTCGCGGGCATTGTCGACGGTCAGCGCGTCGCCCAGCGACAGCGCGTCATAGTCGGCCTCGTTTTCAAACACCAGGGGAAGGATGCCGTTGTTGATGAGGTTTGCCGCATGGATGCGGGCAAAGGATTTGGCCAAAACGCCCTTGACGCCCAGGTAGAGCGGGGCAAGCGCCGCGTGCTCACGGCTGGAGCCCTGGCCGTAGTTGGCGCCGCCCACGATAAAGCCGCCGCCCTTCTGCTTGGCGCGTGCGGGGAAATCGGGGTCGCAGGGGGTCAGGCAGTAGTTTGCCAGATGGGGGATGTTGGAGCGGTAGGGCAGCAGCGCCGCCGTGGAGGGCATGATGTGGTCGGTGGTGATGTTGTCCTCCACCTTGATGAGGACCTCGCCTTTGATTTGCTCTCCCATGGGAGCGCCGGCGGGGAAGGGCTTGATGTTGGGGCCGCGCACGACCTCCACCTGCTCGCCCTCTTGGGCGGGCGCCGCCACCATGTTGTCGTTGACGAAAAACTTGGGCGGCCGCAGCGTGGGCGGGGCAACGGGGAGCGTCTGCGGGTCGGTCACAACGCCCGTGATGGCCGAAACGGCGGCCGTCTCGGGGCTGACCAGGTAGACCTTGGCAGAGGCCGTTCCGCTGCGTCCGCAGAAGTTGCGGTTGAAGGTGCGCAGCGAGACGGCGTCGGTGGCGGGGGCCTGTCCCATGCCGATGCAGGGGCCGCAGGCGCTCTCGAGAATGCGCGCACCGGCCGCCACCATGGTGGCCAGCGCCCCGTTTTGGGCCAGCATGGTCAGCACCTGGCGCGAGCCGGGCGAAATGACAAGGCTGACGTTTTCGGCCACCGTATGCCCCTTGAGAATCTCGGCCACCTTCATCATGTCGGCAAACGAGGAGTTGGTGCAGCTTCCGATGCACACCTGATCGACTTTTGTGCCGGCCAGGCTGCCCACGGTGCTGACGTTGTCCGGGCTGTGGGGGCAGGCGGCAAGCGGCACCAGGGAGGACAAATCAATGGTGACGGTCTCGTCATACTGTGCGTCGGCGTCGGGGGCAAGCGGCGACCAGTCGCCCGGGCGCCCCTGCGCCTCAAAGAACTGACGCGTCACCTCGTCGCTGGGGAAAACCGAGGTGGTGGCGCCCAGCTCGGCGCCCATATTGGCGATGGTGGCGCGCTCGGGCACCGACAGCGTCTCCACGCCCGGCCCGGCATACTCCATCACGCGGCCCACGCCGCCCTTGACGCTCAGGCGGCGCAGCACCTCCAAAATAATATCCTTTGCCGACACCATGGGCGAAAGCGAGCCCTCCAGCCAGACGCGGCAGACCTTCGGCATGAGCACATGATAGGCCCCGCCGCCCATGGCCACCGCCACGTCCAGCCCGCCGGCACCGATGGCCAGCATGCCGACGCCGCCGCAGGTGGGGGTGTGGCTGTCGGAGCCCAGCAGCGTCTGCCCGGGCTTGGAGAAGCGCTCGAGGTGCACCTGATGGCAGATGCCGTTGCCCGGACGCGAAAACCAGATGCCGTGCTTTTTGGTCACGGTGGCGATGTATTTGTGGTCGTCGGCATTTTCAAAGCCGGCCTGCAGCATGTTGTGGTCGATGTAGGCCACCGAACGCTTGGTCTTGACCTTCCCGATGCCCATGGCCTCGAACTGAAGGTAGGCCATGGTGCCGGTGGAGTCCTGCGTCAGCGTCTGGTCGATGACAATGGCAATCTCCTCGCCGGGCTGCATGCTGCCCGACACGAGATGCGATGCGATGAGCTTTTGCGTCATATTCATGGTGTCGTCTCTCCCCCTCAGGCTGTGATGCCCAGCGTTTTGCAAACCTGCTCGAGCTCGGCGTTTCCGATGATGGTCACGCGGCCCTTGTCATACTGCTCGTCAACCCACTCCTTGAGCCTGACGACGCGCGGGTCGTCCTTGTCCACGGGATGCTCCCTGCAGCCCAAGTACCCCGTCAGCCACATGGCCAGGCCCGCCGCGCCCGACGTCTGCGTAATCGAGACCTTGGGCGGGCTCTTGAGAATGGTGGTGGTGTCAAAGATATTGTAAATTTCCTCGTCCTTGAGCAGCCCGTCGGCATGGATGCCGGCCTGGGTCATGTTGAAGTCTCTGCCCACAAAGGGGGTGTTGGCCGGAATCTGGTAGCCCAGCTCGGCCTCGTAGTAGTCGGCAATCTCGCGGATGACGGTGGGGTCCATGCCGTCGAGCGTGCCGCGCAGCTGCGCATACTCGATGACCATGGCCTCGAGCGGCGTGTTGCCGGTGCGCTCCCCGATGCCCAGCAGCGAGCAGTTGACCGAGGCGGCGCCGTAGAGCCAGGCCGTGGCCGAGTTGACCACCGCCTTGTAGAAGTCGTTGTGGCCGTGCCACTCGAGCAGCTCGGGCGGAAAGCCCGCATAATTTCTCAGGCCGTAGATGATGCCGGCCACGCTGCGCGGCATGGAGGCCCCGGAATAGGGGATGCCGTAGCCCAGCGTGTCGCAGGCGCGAATCTTGATGGGGCGCCCGCTCTTCTCCATGAGAAGCTGGAGCTGATGCGCAAAGGGAATGACAAAGCCGTAGAAATCGGCGCGCGTGATGTCTTCGAAATGGCAGCGCGGGTTGATGCCCGCGTCAATGGCCTCCGACACCACCTTGAGATAGTCGTTCATGGCCTGCGCACGGGTTTTCTTAAGCTTTTTGAAAATATGGTAGTCCGAGCAGCTCACCAGGATGCCGCACTCCTTGAGCCCCAGGTCGCGCGCCAGCTCAAAATCCTTTTGGGTCGCGCGGATCCAGCCCGTGATTTCGGGGAAGCGCAGGCCCAGCTCCTGACAGCGCCGCAGCGCCTCCTTGTCCTTTTCGCTGTAAAGAAAAAACTCGCACTGGCGGATCTTTCCCTTGGGGCCGCCCAGCTTGCTCATCAGCTTGTAGAGATGCACAATCTGCTCGGGCGTGTAGGGCGCGCGGCTCTGCTGCCCGTCGCGGAAGGTGGTGTCGGTAATCCAAATCTCCTTGGGCGGGTCTACAGGGGACAGCCGGTGGTTGAAGGTACACTTTGGAATTTCCGTGTAAGGGAAAATCTCCCGGTACAGATGCGGCTCCTTGACGTCCTGCAAGTCGTAGTTGTGCTCGATTTCGGTCAGCAGGTGGGAATTCTTGTCGTATTCAATCACTGTCGTATACCTCCATATCGTCCTGCGGCTGCAAGTTTGAATCATTGCATACAAGAATACGACTAGATCGCCCTTTTGTCAAGTGGCCCTCCCGTCTTTTTTTCAAAAAATATAGGATTTTCCCTTTCAGAACGCATGCAAAAGGCGGAAAGGAGGCGTCAAAATTGACTCCCTTCCGCCTTTTGAAGCAGATTTTCTCAGTTTTGAATGTTCTCCCCGCGCCCCCTGCGGGCCGGCAGGGCTGTGCCGGCCCGCAGGTCAGCCGTCGCTGCCGCCCGGGCCAGGGCCTGCCTGCGGGGGTGCGGACACCGGAGCCGCCGGCTCCTTTTTGCCCGAAAACAGGTATTTCAGGCAGGCCGCGATGACCAGCACCGTGGCGGTGACCTGCAGGGCGCCCGACAAAAAGGGCGCCACCATCCAAAAGGTCCTCCAAAACTCATTCATGCTGCGCACCTCCGTTTTTTTATTGAAAGGCGTGTTCCGGCAAAGGCACCCTGCTGCCCGTGGCCGGGGTTTTCCCAGTATACCGCACAGCCCGGAACTTTTCAAACAAAAAACATTTTTCTTTTCTTTTCTTTTTACAAAATCCCTCGGCATATTTTCCCCTGCTTTCCCATACTTTTGGGACAGGTTCTCCCGTTTGGCCGCAATTTTTTTACCGCGCGTTTCTGCGGCTCGATTTTTGTCAAACCGTGCGCTTTTTTTCTCTTTTTCCAGGGCGGTACGGCTTTTTGCGTCTTTCCGCCAGGCGGCCCGCCCTGCGGGAAGCGCCGCAGCGCCCTTTCCGGCCCACGCTCCCCGTCCGGTCAGGCAAAGGACATTTGCTCGCCTGCGCGCAGCTCGCTGACCGGCAGGTGCCTTGCCAGAAAGCAGGCGCTTTCAAAGCCGGTGCAGTGCATGCCGACCACCTGCCGCACCTGCTCCCGCAGCAGGATGTCGGCGGTAAATTCCAGCGTGTCGTCTGGCGGGTCGGGCAGGTGCAGGCCGCCCACAAGCGCCTGCACGGTGTCAATCCCCGTCATGCTCTTGACATGCCGCACCGCGTTGCAGACGCCGCAGTGGGTGCAGCCCGTGACAATGACCAGCCCCTGCTTTCCCCGGTAGGCCAGAACCCCCTCTTCGGGCACCGTGTCGGGCGCCAGGCTGCCGTCCTCCCGCACCAGCCTGTCAAACACCCTCTGGCGCTCATGGCTGGTGCGCGGGATGCCGCTCAAAAAGGCGAGGTCTTTGGTCAGGCGCAGCTTTGAAGTGACAGGCGTTGTTGCAAAAACCTCAGACACCGTGCGCAGGGGGACAAGCGGGGGCCAGGGGCTGTTGTGCGCTCCGGCCCGGGGGGCAAAGAGGTCCGGGTGAAAGACCAGCTCGGGGCGGCGCTCCAAGGGCAGGGCGGCGTATTTTTCGGCCAGTGCGGCGAGGCCCCCCGTGTGGTCGGAGTGGTGGTGGCTGAGCACGATGTAGTCGAGCGCCAGCAGGTCGATGCCAAGCAGGGCGGCGTTGTGGAAGAGCAGCTCCGACGCGCCGGTGTCAAACAGCAGGCGCTTGCCGTCGCACTCCAGATAGAGGGCCAGTCCCGATTCCCCGTACAAAGGGGAGCCGACCGGCACCGCGTTGTCGACCAAAACCGTCAGTTTCATGGTGCTTTCCCCTTTCTTTTCCTTTGCTTCATCATATCAGACCCCGCCTCCCGCCGCAACCGCCCGCCCATTTTTCTTTTGCTCTCCCTTGCCGCAGGGCTCCTTTTATGGTAAAATATGAAGTCGTATCAAAGATTTTCCGGCGTTCCCGCCTTCTTTGGGGGGAGCGGGAATGCCGCACCAACCCGCCCTCGGGGTGCCGCGCATCCGCTTTCCGGCACTCCTTCCCCGTGCAGGGTGGCCGGGCCTGCCGTCCGGCCACCCTGCACGGGGAGGGGGCGGCACTCCCCCCGCGCCGCAAGGGCCCCCGCCCGGGAGACGGCCCGCCCCTGCCCCGCGTTCCTTTTGTTGCATCATGTCACATTCTCGGCGTCAGCCGGCGCCGTTTTGGAGGGAACACCATGAACAGCCAACAGTCCATCTGCGTGATTGGCTCCGTCAATGCGGACATCAGCATACGCGTGCCCCGGTTTGTCCGCCCGGGAGAGACGCTCAAGGGGAGGGATTTCCAGTTTTCCCCCGGAGGCAAGGGGGCCAATCAGGCGGTGGCGGCCGCCCGTCTGGGCGCACGGGTATGTCTGCTCGGCCGCATCGGAACCGACCCCTTCGGAGAGGACATTGCGCACCGCCTTGCGCAGTGCGGCGTCAACTGCGCCGGCCTGGAGCGCGACGCAACGCTCTCCACGGGCAGCGCCGTGATTCAGGTGGAGGAGGGCGGGCAAAACGCCATCTGCATTGCGGCGGGCGCCAACGACACCGTAACGCCCGACTACCTGCACCGCGTCAAGCGCCTGCTTGACGAGGCCTCAATCGTCCTGCTGCAGCTTGAGATTCCCATGGACACCGTCATCTGGGCGGCCGAATACTGTGCCGGGCAGGGCAAGCTGGTCATGCTGGACCCCGCGCCGGCCGCGCCGCTCTCGGAGGAGCTGCTGCGCCACGTCGGCATCATCACGCCCAACGAGACCGAGCTGCGTGAAATCACCGGCATCGAGGTCTCCGACGCAGCCAGCCGGCGGCAGGCCTGCCGCGCACTGCTGACGCTGGGGGTCAAAACCGTCATCAACAAGGCCGGGGCCGACGGTGTGTATGTCTACACGGGCGACGAGCTCATGCACTATCCCACCTACGACGTTCCGGTGGTCGACACCACCGCCGCCGGAGACTCCTTCAACGGCGGCCTGGCCTATGCGCTGGCCTGCGGCATGCCCTTTGCGCAGGCCGTTGACGAGGCCAACCTGGTGGCTTCGCTGTCCACCACAGGCTTTGGGGCCCAGTCGGCCATGCCCACGCGCCTGCAGCTCGAGCAGGCGCGCCAGACGCTGCGCCGCAAGGCATAGCGCCTTGCTCCGGCCGCCATTTGCCATTTCTGCCGCACTGCCCTCTCCGCAGCCGGACTGTGTCGGGGATCCCGGTCTACAGCCCACGAAAGAAAGAAAAGGAGGTATTTAAAATGTGTGGCGTTATTTTTACATTGTTATTCCTCTATCCTGTAATTTATTTTATTGATATTATTATAAAAGCATTTTA
>DVNV01000089.1 GCA_018714125.1 Candidatus Galloscillospira excrementipullorum | reverse complement strand
GGGCGGCTCTGCCGCCCCCTCCCCTCCCCGGGGCCTTTGCGGCCTGCCCTGCGGCAGGCCGCCTTCCCAAAAAGCCTTTTTGTCACTCTCCGGACTGCTCCAGCAGGGCAAGCGGGTCGACAAAGGCGTCCCCCTGCTTTACGGAAAAGTGCAGGTGAGGCCCCGTGCTGTTGCCGGTCGAGCCCACGGTGCCGACGCACTGGCCGGCTTCCACCGTCTGCCCCTGCTGCACCTCCACGTCCTGCATATGGCAGTAGCGGGTCAGCATGCCGCTGCCATGGGAGATGGACACGGCGTAGCCGTCTTCGCCGTCATACCCCGCGCTCTCCACCACGCCCTGCGCGGCGGCCAGCACCGGCGTGCCCTCTTCGAGCACGAAGTCCACGCCGTCATGGCTGATTTCCTGCTGGGTTATGGGATGCACGCGGGTTCCAAACTCCGCCGCAATGCTCACCTGCTGACCCTGTGCCTCAAAGGGCTGCTGCAGCGCAGGCGTCTGCTCCTGCTCCTGAGCCTGCTCCAGCTCCTGCCCGCCGGGCAGCCCCGACACCTCCTGCAAAAGCAGCGCGTCCTGCCCGGAATTTTGCTGCTGAGAGCGCCCGGCATAGGCCCCCATGGCCACAAACGAAATCACTGCCACCGCCAGCACGGCCGCCGTCAGCAGCGCCGTCTTTTTCCCCGTATTTTTTGGCGTCATAATTGTTTTTAACCTCTCTTTCAACCGTTCTTTCTGCTCGGAAAAGGAGGCCGACAGAGGCGTTTCCCGCTCCGGGACGCCCTGAGAGAGCCGCAGCAGCAGCGCCCCGTAGGCCGCACGGCGCAGCGCCGGCCAGGATTTTGTGAGCCTCTCGTCGCACGAAAGCTCGCAGAAAATCCCCATCTGACGCAGCGCATACCACGCCGCAGGATTGGGCCAGTGCAGCGCCGTCACGACAACCGCCGCCCACTTGAGGGCAAGGTCGCGGCGCTCGAAATGCACCATCTCGTGTGCCAGCATGTCCCGTATCTGCTGCGTGGAAAACTCCCCTGCGGGCAGCACAACGCGGGGATGGCGCAGGCCCAGCAGCATGGGGGCTCCCACGCCGCCGCACTCCACAAGCTCCGGCAAGCGGCCCCCCTGCCCCGCAAGCGACCGCATCTGCTCCCGTATCTCAGGCGACGCGGGACGCGACCGGCTATCCACCGCTTTGCAAAAGCACCGGTAGCTCCAAAGCCGCCACAGCAGCAGCGCCGCCGCACCGGCGCCCCACACCACGGCAAGCCAGAGGATTCCTCTCGCCCCCGCGCCGCCCGGGGTCCCGGTCAGCGCCGTGCTCTGCCACACCGTCTGCCCCTGCGCCTGCACCGCACTTGCCTGCACCAGCGCCTCAAGCCGCACCACAGCCTCGTGGCTGACGCCGCGCAGGGGCCCTGCAGGCACAATCATGCGCAGCAGCACCGCCGCCCACAGCCCGTAAAAGAGCCCTGCAGGCAGCCGCTTGGCCAGCAGGCGCTGCAGCAGCGCAACCACCGCCGCAAGCCCCGCACCCGACAGCGAGAGCGACAGCATCACCCAAAACACCTCACGCATGGCCGTCCTCCTCCGGGTACAATATGGCCCGCAGCTCCTCGATGTCGCTTTGGCTGAGCTGCGCCTCGCTGACCAGCGAGGCCACCAAATCCCGCGCACTGCCCCGGTAGACCTTCTGCAGCAGCGAACGCACAGACCAGCTCTGATACTGCTTTCGGCTCAGCAGAGGGCTGTAGTAGAAAACGTCCCTCTTTTGCGCCTGCACCACGCCCTTGTCGCACAGGCGGCGCAGCAGCGTCTTTACGGTCGAGCCGTCCCAGTCGTGTGAAGCGGCCAGCGCCTCGCGAATGCGCGCCACCGGCATCGGCTCTCCCGCCTGCCACAGGATTTCCAAAACCTCCAGCTCCGAGGCCGAAATTTTTTCAGCCAGCTCACCCATTGTCGTCCGTCCTTCCTTCTCGTCAGGGTACAATTGTAACCTGTCTATAAGGTTACACATGTAACCTCCTCTTGTCAAGCCCTTTTGGGAAAATAAATTCCCCTTTTTTCAAAAGGCGCAGTGTGATATGCTGAAAAGAGGCTTTTCTCAAAAAGGGGGTTTTTATGAAGCTTATCTCTTTTTTGCGCCGTCATCCGGCGGCGCCCTGCCTCCTGCTGGCCGCAGCCATTTTCTGTTTCTGGCAGAACAACACCCTTTGCGTCACGCGGCTCTCATTTGAAAGCGGGCGCCTGCCTGCCGCCTTTGACGGCACCGTCATCGTACACCTTTCGGATTTGCACAGCAAATCCTTTGGAAAAAATCAGGACAGGCTGGTGCGCGGGGTGCGAGAGCTTTGCCCCGACTATATCGTGTTCACGGGCGACGCCGTCGACAGCAGGCGTTTTGACATCGAGCCCGTCACCAGTCTGGTCTCGCAGCTTTGCGGCATTGCGCCCACTTTTTTTGTCACCGGAAACCACGAGCTGCGCTCGGGCCGGAGCGCCCAGGTCTGCCGCGCAGTACAGCAGGCCGGCGCCGTCCTGCTGGACAATGCCGGCCTCTTTGTCGAGCGCGGTGGGGAGCGCATCTTTTTGTGCGGGCTGGCCGACCAGGGCTCCCTGCAGGAGCCCGACGCACAGGCAGCCCTGCTGCAGACGCTCGACGGCCTGTCGCAGCAAAGCGAGGGGGCCTTTTCGCTGCTGCTCTCCCACCGCCCCGAGCTCTTTTCGCTTTACGCGCAGGCTTGCATGGACCTGAGCTTTTGCGGCCACGCCCACGGCGGCCAGTGGCGCCTGCCCCTGGTGGGCGGGCTCTATGCCCCCGGCCAGGGGCTTTTCCCGCAGTACACCGCCGGCCTGTATCTCGAAGGGGAGCAGGCAATGGTAGTCAGCAGAGGGCTTGGAAACAGCCTCTTTCCTCTGCGCCTCTTCAACCGGCCCGAGGTGATTGCCCTCACGCTGCACACGCCGTCACAGGAGGAGCCCGGCTAAGGCGCGCCGCCCGCTTTTTTCAAAGCGGGCCCCTTTTTTTGAAAAAAAGGGGCCGCTTTCGCGCGTCCGCGCGAAAGCGGCGGCGCGCCGTATCCTGTTTTTTTTGGAGGGCCGCCTCCCTTTTTCTCCTGCCTTTCCGGTTTTCCCGCCCCGCAGGAGGGAGCTGCCGTGTTCCTGTTTTCAATCAGTCCGGCAGCTTCGCTTTTTCCCCGCCGGGCAGGCCGCTCTCCCTCAGGCTCTCCCTTGCATAATCGAGAACCTTTTGAAGTTCCGATTCCTGATAGATAAATTCTCCCCCATCGAAAAGGGCGCGAATTTCCTGCGGGGAGGCCCAGCGAACCTGCGACACCTCCTGTGCCTGCAGCGTCATGGCCTGTTCCGGCAGGTCGCAGCGCACGATGTAGTCCTCAAAAATCAGGCCCTCCCCCACGCTTTTCAGCAGCAGCGACAGCTGCTCCGGCTCAAAGACAAGCCCCAGCTCTTCCTTTGTCTCGCGCAGGCAGGCCTGCAGGCCGGTCTCCCCCGCCAGGGCGCCGCCCCCCGTCACCGACCATTTTCCGGGGGCTCTGCTCTTGCACTGCGCCCTCTGCTGAATCAGCAGCTCCCCTTTTGCGTTGAGCAGCCACAGCGAGCCGCACAGGCGAAACTCCCCCTCCCGGGGAGGCCGGCCCTCCTCTTGAATGCGCCCTGTCTTTTCACCCTTTGCGTTGTAAACCTCCCACGTTTCCACCGTGATGACCCCCCTTGTAACGCGCCTGCGCGCGAGGCTTTTCCCTTTGTCCCAAGCTGCTCTGAAAAAATCCCGCCTGCCGGGGCAAGCGGGATTTTGAGGGAAAACATTTTGATTGTTGTCTTAAGCTCTCTTTACTCGTTGTCGACCCGGTACATGTGCTCCACGAGGTCGAGCATGGCGCAGGTGTAGCCCCACTCGTTGTCATACCAGGCCATGAGCTTGACAAAGGTGGGCGAGAGCATGATGCCGGCCTTGGCGTCAAAGACGCAGGAGCAGCGGTGCGTGAGAATGTCACTGCTCACGATGGGGTCTTCGGTGTATTCGATATAGCCCTTCATATAGCCCGCAGCCGCATCCTTGACGGCCTGGCAAATCTCGTCATAGGTGGTGGGGGTGGCCAGGTTGACGGTCAGGTCCACAATCGAGGCGTCCACCGTGGGCACGCGCAGCGACATGCCGGTCAGCTTGCCCTTGAGCTCAGGGATCACAAGGCCCACCGCCTTGGCGGCGCCGGTGGTGGAGGGGATGATGTTGCCCGAGGCGGCGCGGCCGCTTCTCCAGTCCTTCTTGCTGTTGGAGTCCACCACCTTCTGCGTGGCCGTCATGGCGTGCACGGTGGTCATCAGGCCCTCGACGATGCCAAACTTGTCGTTGATGACCTTGGCAAGCGGCGCCAGGCAGTTGCTGGTGCAGGAGGCGTTGGAGATGATTTTCATATCCTTGGTGTAGGTGTTGTGGTTGACGCCCATGACAAAAGTGGGCGTATCGCTGTCTTTTGCAGGAGCCGAAATGATGACCTTCTTGGCGCCGCCGACAAAGTGTGCGCTGGCCGCCTCGGCCGTCGTAAATTTGCCGGTGCACTCGAGGATATACTCAGCGCCCGTGTCTCTCCACGGCACCTCGGTGGGCTCGCGGGTGGAATAGACCATGACCTTTTTCCCGTTGATATACAGGCAGTCGTCACCGCGCGTAATGTCGGCATCCCACCTGCCATGCACCGTATCATACTTGCACAGGTAAACGAGATAGTCCAGGTCCGACGCGCCGCCGTTGACGGCCACGATATCGAGATCCGGGTAGTCCATGGAAGCGCGCAGCGCCAGGCGTCCGATCCGTCCAAAGCCGTTGATTCCGATTTTCACTTTACTCATTGACGCAAGCTCCTTTGTAACTTCATTTGAGACAGCCTCCGGGGAACCTCGGCCCCCGCTTTTTCTTCATTATATCATTTTCCCCAGAAAAGACAACCGCTCCCGTGTTTTTTTATTGAAATTTCATGAGAGCTTGCGGTATACTATTGGTAAAACACCATTCATTGTCGGTAAAATTTTAGAAGAAAGGTGAGAGGAGACAACCATGTCATTGGTCCAAAGTCTTCGTGCCCTTCTCAAGTCCAACCTGGTTCCCACCCTGATCACCGACGCCTCACTTTGTCCCACCGGATTCAACGCGGCGGCAAAGGAATTTCTGCCGGGCCTTACAAAGGGCGTTCCCCTGCCCGAGCAGTTTCCCGCCATGATGTGGCTGAGCGTTCCCGCCCGGCTTTCGCTCATGCGCCCTGCCACCATTTTGCTCGACGGCAGCGCCCACGGGCGCTTTGCCATGCACCTTGTGCCCGTCTTCCACGAATCCGGCCTGCAGGGCACCGTATGCAGCATTTCAGACAGCACCTCCATCTCCCTCGACCCGGCCATTGCGACCGCCATGCACGACCTCTCCACGCCGTTGATGACGCTTCGCAACTGCCTGTCGCTGCTTTCGGGCCATGTTTCGGAGCAGGGAAAGCCCCTGCTTGACGTGATGGAGCAAAACGTCGCCGCCCTGCGCCGCAACGTCTCGGCGCTGGCCACCACGCTGGACGCCGACATCACGGTGTCTGCGTCCACGGCCGTCAACCTGTGCGACGCGGTCACGGCGGTCACAGGGCAGCTTGCTCCCGGCCTCGCGGACGAAGGGGCTCCCAAGCTGGTCTGCTCCCTCAAGGACAGCCCCATCGTGTTTGCCAACGGGCTCTCGCTCGAGCGGGCGCTGCTCAACCTGATTTCCAACGCCCTTCAGCACTGCAAAAGCACCGTGACGGTGTCGGCCTTGTGCGAAGAGGGATTTGGCGTGCTGCGCGTTGCGGACGACGGGCCCGGCATCGCCGTGCAGGACATGCCCCATATCCTGACGCCTTGGTTCACCACCGGCTCGCCCGGCAGTGGCCTTGGGCTTTGCATGGTGGACCAGTTTGCCCGTCTCTCGGGCGGGCGGCTGGACGTGGAAAACCGGGACGGCGCCGTTTTTACGCTGCGCCTGCCCCTGCCCGACAAGCTCAACCTGTCGGCCGTCCGGCCGGACGAAACCCACCTCTCCCCTGCCCTTATCCACTACGAGCTGGCTCTCACGCTGGCCCGGCGTGCGGGCAAAAACGCCCCCGATTTCTCCCTCTTCTGAAAAAGGGCCGCCTCCTTTGGGGGCGGCATTTCCCATCCCCGCCCCCAAAGGAGGCCTGCTCTTGTCCAGATTCCATCGGTTTCCCACCTGCGAAGAATTTTCCGCGCTGCTTGAAGCACTTGCCGACGAGCTGCCCGACGTCTTTTTTGAAGGGCTCAACGGCGGTGTGATTGTCAGCGACGAGGCGCCGACCCATCCCGACAGCCGTGACGAAGATCCGCTCTACACGCTCGGTCAATACTGCTGCGACCAGCTCGGCCGCTACATCGTGCTCTACTACGGCTCGTTTTCCCGCGTTTTCCGCAGGCTGTCCCCCGAGGCGCTTGAGCGTCAGATGCGCAAAACGCTGCGCCATGAATTCCGCCACCATCTGGAATCGCTCTCGGGGCTGCGCGACCTGGAGGTGCAAGACGAGCTGGAGCTGCACCGCTACCGCCAGGGGGAGTCCTGCCGTCCGGTCGCCAAATGCCGCAGGGTGCGCCGCCCGCGATAAACCCGCCGCGCAAAAGGGCGGGGAGGCGGGCAGCCCCGCCGGCAGCAAAACGCTTTCACACGGCTTCCCCTAAAAAAACCTGCCCGCAGGCCGGAGAGGGCCTGCGGGCAGTCGTCTGCACTTGAAAAAGCCCCGGCACATGCGGTGCCCGCCCTGCCTTTGAACGGCCCCGCCTGCCTTTTGCTTGACTTGTGCAAAAGGGGAATGATATGATGGGCTCAATGCAAAACACGGCACAAACCTTAGACTCTATAGGAGGGATCCCCCTTGGAAATCCGCTATGAACCCTCGCTGCAAGACCTCGTGGAATCGGGGCTTGAGGCGTTTCGCACCAACAAGGTGATTCGGCGCAACACCATGGTGTCAAACGGTCTGTGCGCCTTTTTGTTCGGCGCGCTGCTCTACTATTCCTTTGACGACTTCAACTTTTCGCTCGCCTGCCTTCTGTGCGGCGCCGTGGCCTGCGTTCTCTACCTGCTTTTTCTGCCCAAAACGCTCTCCTTTTTCCTGCGCCGCCGCTCCAAAAAGTTCGTGGGCACCCCGGCCGGCAAAACCTCGCTGACGCCGCGCACCGTCTGCCTCAACTCCAAGGGCGTGCGCATTTACTCCGACGGCTTTGACAAGCTCTATCCCTATGCCAACATCGTTGAAATCCGCCTGAAAAAGGATTATCTCATCCTGCCCCTCAAAGACGGCACCAGCCTGATTGTGCCCCTGCGCGCCTTTGAGTCGCCGCAGCAGCAGGAGCAGTTTTTGGCCGAGTTGCGCTCCCACCGGCCGGCCGGAGGCTCGCTGTGAGCCTGCGTCCTGCGCCCCTCAAGGGACGCTACCGGGGCCGCACCAGCCTTTTGGGGCTGTC
>DVNV01000088.1 GCA_018714125.1 Candidatus Galloscillospira excrementipullorum | reverse complement strand
CGCTGGGAGTCGTTGAAGTAGGCGGGCACGGTGATGACGGCCTGCGTCACCTTGGAGCCCAGGTAGTTTTCGGCGTCGGCCTTGAGCTTTTGCAAAATCATGGCCGAAATTTCTTCGGGGGAGTAGCTCTTGCCGCCAACCGTCACGCGCTCGGCGGTGCCCATTTTACGCTTAATGGAAATCACAGTGCCGTCGGGGTTGGTGATGGCCTGGCGCTTTGCAACCTGGCCGACCATGCGCTCGCCGGTCTTGGAAAATGCCACGACCGAAGGCGTGGTTCTGCCGCCTTCCGCGTTGGGGATGACGATGGCCTCGCCGCCCTCCATTACGGAGACGCAAGAATTGGTGGTTCCCAGATCAATACCGATGATCTTAGACATAGTGAAATTCCTCCTGTATGGTGAAAAAATTTTAACAAAGGGATTTGGCAGCTTCCACTGCCGGGACGGGGGCACGCGCCCCCAAAGGGGATTTATCCTGCATCCGGCTTTTGGCCGGGCAGATGCTGCCCGGGCCAGGGCCGGAGGGATTCGCTAATTTGCAACCTTGACCATGGCGTGACGCACGACCTTGCCCTGATAGAGGTAACCTTTTTGGAAGACCTCCACGATGGAATTCTTGGGAAGGCTCTCGTCTTCCACATGCATCACGGCGTTGTGAAGGTTGGGGTCAAATTCGCCGGAGGTGTCAATCTCGGTCAGACCCAGGGAGGCCAGCGTGGCGTTCAGCGCCTCGAGCACCTTGTCAAGGCCCGCGAGAATGTCCTCCGGGTTGCCCTCGCGGTGGGCGTCGGCAAGCTGCAGGCTGTCAAGCACCGGCAGGAATTTCTGCACGGTTTCGCTCACAACAAAGGCGGTGAGAGATTCGCGCTCCCTGGCCGTCCTCTTTCGGAAATTGTCATATTCGGCGGCCAGACGCATGTATTTGTCGTTTTGCTCGGCGAGCTGCTGCTCCAGCGAGGGCTGCTCGGGCTCGGGCTGGACCGCCACCCCGCTCTCTTCCGGAGTCCCGTTTTGCTCCAGCTCCTGCTCCGGTTCGGTCTCTTTGGTCTCGGGCTCCATCCCGGGATTTTTGGTCTCCTCACTCATGCCTTGATACTCCTTTATCTGCGTTATTCACTGGAATCCTGGGATTCAAAGAGCTCTTGTAACAATTTGTTCAGCCCGTTTGTGAAATATTCGAACTGTCCCAGGACACGGCGGTAATTCATTCGGGTCGGGCCGAAAATGGCGATCATGCCGATGGGCCTGCCGCCCAGCATGTAGTTGCCCATGATGACGCTGCTGTCACGCAGCTCCTGCAGGGGGTGCTCCTGCCCGATGGTGATGGTGATGCCCTCATGCCCTTCCGCAGGGGAGAGCACCTGCCGCCGTGATTCGTTGTCCTGCAGGAAATCGAGGAACTCCCGCGTCTTGTCGAGGTCGTGAAATTCCGGCTGCTCCAGCAGACGGCCCTCTCCGCCCAGGATGACTTCGGGATTTTCGGCGGACATGGCGGCCTCACGAATGACCTGCAGCACCGGCTGGAGCACAAAATCGTATTCCCCCAGTGCGTGCTGCAGCAGGGCGATTTGGTGCACCGACACCTCCGAGAGCGCCGTTGCGTGCAGATTGCGCGTCAGCAAATCCGAAATTTCACGCAGCAGGTCGGAGGGCAGGGGCAGACGGGCACGGCACAGCCGGTTTTTCACCGTGCCGTCCGACATGACCAGAATCAGCACAAACTGATAGCTGTCGACCGGCATGAGCTCAATGCGCTCGATGAGCGTGCCCCGCAGGCGCGACGTCATGGACAGCGACGGATAACCCGACAGCTCGCTGATGAGCTTGCCTGCCTCGGTGATGATGCGCTCAAGCTCGGCAATGCGCGACTGCAAAAAAGCATTGGTGCGGGCCATTTCGCTCTCGTTGACGCGATAGCGCTGCATCAGATAGTCCACATAGGCCCGGTATCCGCGCGAAGAGGGGATGCGTCCCGCCGAGGTGTGAGGCTGCTCAAGCCAGCCCATCTCTTCCAGCTCCGCCATCTCGTTGCGGATGGTGGCCGAAGAGACACCCAGCCCCGTGGTCTGCGCAATCGCCTTGGAGCCGACCGGCTCTGCCGTGTCAATGTAATTTTCAATGATGGCTGAGAGGATTTTCCGTTTCCTCTCGCTGAGATCCATAATCTCCATGGCGTTTTTCACCTTCTTCGGTTTTAGCACTCAACACGCCTGAGTGCTAACCACAGCCTTACTATAACGCGAAGTGCGCACATTGTCAAGGGGCAAACCGGAAAAATATAAAAAATTTTATATAGAAAAATTTTTGCGAAAAATAAAGCAAAAAAATGGGAAATCCTAACGGAGGGAATCTGGGGAGGCCGCACAGGGGGAAAGAATTTTTCTCCATACTGTTTTGAGATTTTTTTGGAAAAAGGTGCGGTTTGATAAAATATTTTTGCAGCACTTGACAAACGAGATGTCGGAGGGTATATTGTAAGTATCCGAATTCGGATATTCTTGGAAAAGAGGGGGCCGAATGGAAAAGGACGTAAGGAAAAGCCTTGAAGAGTTAAATCAGCAGATGCGGGAGCTGACGGCAATCTACCATCGGATGGCCGGGAAGTATGGAATTTCCGATGGGGAGTTTTGGGTTTGGTACACCCTGCTGCTTTTCGACGGGGAGCTGTCCCAGCAGGACATCTGTGAGATGTGGTTTTTGCCCAGGCAGACGGTCAATTCGGCCGTGTCGGGCATGGTTCGGCGCGGCGACGTGCGGCTGGAGGCCATGCCGGGGACACGCAACAAAAAAATAATTCATTTGACGCCCAAGGGCAAGCAATATGGAGAGGGCATCTTCCGTGGAATTTATAAGGCTGAGCAGAGGGCCGTGGAGAAAATGACGCCGCGGGAGAGGCAGGATTGTGCGGACGCTCTGTCCAAGTATGTACATTCATTAAAAGAGGAATTGGCAGAAAAAGACTGATGGAGGTGAGGGCAAGGCGATGAATCATGCGTCAAAAAAGCGGAAAGTGTTAACCGTTCCGAATGCGCTCTCCTTTTTTCGTCTGTGTTTGATTCCCGTTTTTGTATGGCTGTACTGTGTGAAGCACTCCTATGAATGGACGGGGACTCTTTTGATGCTGTCCGGCCTCACGGACATGGTGGACGGATTCATTGCAAGGAAGTTCGATGCCACCAGCGACGTGGGGAAGATTCTGGACCCCATTGCGGATAAGCTGACGCAAGGCGCCATGCTTTTTTGCCTGCTCACCCGCTTCCCTCTGATGTGGGTGCCGTTGGCGCTGCTCATTGTGAAGGAGCTGTTTATGGGCCTGACGGGGCTTATGGTGATTCGAAAGACAAGGCAGGTGTTCAGCGCCCTGTGGCACGGGAAGGTGGCCACCTGTCTGCTGTACGCCATGATGATTTTGCATGTGATGTGGCCGGGCATTCCGAGACGCTTGTCGGATGCCTCGGTGGGAGCCTGTGTGGCGATGATGCTGATTTCGGTGGTGCTGTATGGATGCCACAACATTCAGATTTTAAGAGGAAAGGCGGCACGCCGCAATCTTGAGCAGAGGACCCCTCCGGTTGACGAAATGCTGGGCCGGTGTGTGGCCGATGAACTGGACGTCTGACAGGATGAATGCGGGGGAAAGACGGCCGGGAAGGCAGGGCGAATGAAAAAGTTTGCTCTGCCTTTTGTGATTTTGTATTTCTGAAAAGCCGCCAGGGCCGGGAAAGGGAAGTGGCATGGGGCAGGACGGGGAAGATTTCACCATCGCGCAGAAAACCGGGAAGAGGAAAAAAGAAAGAGGAGATTGACACCCAGGAGGCGACCGGGCAAAAGAAAGTTCCTAAGACAGAGAAGGGCTTGACAAAGCGGGAAAGAATTTTTTACTATTTAATAATAACAAGTTTTGAATTCTCCGTTTTTGAAGGGTTTGGGCAATCTCAAAATTGAGATTTGGAGGAAGATCCCCATGGGACAGAGTTTAACACCGAGGCAGATTCGCTCTTTGCAAAATATCGACAGGCTGGTCAAAACGGCCATCACCATGTTTCAGCAGCAGGGGTACGACGCTGTGACCATCGACGACATCTGTGCGGAATGCGGCATGTCAAAAGGAGTTTTTTACTATCGGTTCCGCTCAAAAGAGGACTTGGTGGCATATGCGCACAAGAATTTTTGCGATGACCATGTCTCGCAGCAGATGAAGTATGACGAAAGCCAGCCACTGCGCACACAGCTCAAGGATTACCTGACGGCCCAGTTTGATTTTTCCAAGGCGTTTGGGAAGCTGCTGATTGCCAGAGGGCTTCAGGGCATGTTTTCCGCCTATCATCAAAAGCTCACGGGAGACGACGTCAGCTGGTCGGAGGAGCGTGACGACAAGGAGGAGTCCTACTCTTCTTACATGGTTCGCAGGCTGTCGGCCCGGGGCGCCAGGGAGAAGGCTTTTCGGGGCGGCATGAGCGAGATGGAGGCGGCGGCCCTGCTGCGCAGCTTTGTGTTTGGAAACCGCATGATGTGGCTTTTTCACGAGCCGGAGCCGGGGGAGTGCGAAGATTTCCCCCTGAGCGAGCGCCAGATAGACCTTTTTTTGGATATGCTGCTGCAGCAGTGAGCTGCAGGGTGCGGCGGGGCGTTTGCCGGGACGGGAGCCCGGGAAAAAAGCATCGGCGCAGGCCGCTTTTTTTGAATAACAGGGCCCTCCCTGGCCCTGCGCCTGGGAAAAGGGCAAAAGGGGAAAGAAACGGGCAACGCCCGGGAGCAGAGGCTCCCGGGCGTTTTGTTTGGAGATGGGCGGTTTTGCGACGGCGTCCCACGGGGGTATCCTTAGCCCGTGATGGTGCCGGTGACGGTGATGGTGGCCGTTCCGGGGCCGTTCTCGGTTGCTGCGGGCACCGAGATGGAGGGCCCGCTGCTGGTGGGCAGGGTGAGGACGTGCGTGGAGGGGTCGGTGGAGTACTGCCCTTCCGAGAAAGTGGTGGTGGCACCGTTGACGGTCAGCTGTACGAGGTTGGGGACAAAGCTGGCCGGCAGGGCGTCGGTCATGACCACGCCGGTGGCCGCTTCGTTGCCGGTGTTGGTAAGGGTAAAGGTATAGGTAAGGGCACCGCCGACCGAGACCGTGGACCGGTCTGCCTGCTTGTAGACCGACAGCTGCGCATAGGACTCCGCAACGATGGTGGCTGCGGGGCTGGGAGCGGCCGTGATAAGCGTGCCCGACACGCAGCCACTGTTGGCCGAAACGGCTGCGGCGTTGGTGATGGAGTTGACGGTGGACTCAAGCGTGCTGCTGACCATGGCCACATAGACGAGCAGCAGCGTCTGCCCGCTCTCCAGAGGGCCCGACATCGTTGTGATAAGGGAGTTGCCGCTCACGATGGGGGTGATGCTGGTCAGGGCGCCGTCGAGGTAGACTCTCATGGAGTTGTTGAGATAGACAAGGGCGCCTGCGCCGCCCAGGTTGTCGGCGACGGTGACGTTGTAAAGCGGGCCCTGCCCGTTGTTGACCACCGAGATGACGTAGGCCACGCGCTGGCCCGGACGAAACGAGGGGGTCAGCGCCGTTTTGACGGCGGAGATGCTGTATTGGTCGAGCAGCGTGGTGGAAATCATATTGGAGGCGGCCGAGCCTCCGGACTGTTCGCCGTTATAGTAATAGGAAACAAGTGCTTGGTTGTTGAGCGTTGTCGACATGAAAAAGCTCCTTTCAAGATATTGCACGGGCACAAGGGATGCGCAAAGCCGCTTGTTCCAGTATATTGTCGAAAGTGGTTTTGTGTGAGGCGCGGCGTTGACCATGGGAAAAGTTGTGTGATATAATATTTTTCAAATGGGGACAACGCAGAAAAGATGAGACGAAAATGGGGAAAAACGGGGAAACAGGCCCCTTCAGCGGTGCCCCGAGAAAGAGAGGAGTTATCGCATGAAACAGGGTATTTTGGACGGAATCCGTGTAATCGACTTTACCAAGGCCATCGCAGGGCCTCTGTGCGGCTCGTACCTGGCCGACATGGGGGCCGAAGTTATTAAAGTGGAGGGCCCCAAGGGCGACCCGTCGCGTATGGGGAAGCCGGGCGTGGGCGCATTTGCCGCCTACTTTACCAACGTCAACCGCGGAAAGAAGTCCATTGCGCTGGACCTCAAGACCCCCGAAGGAAAGGCTCTTTTTACCGAGCTTGTCAAAACGGCAGACGTTTTGCTGGAAAACAACCGGCCCGGCGTTATGGACCGCCTGGGCTTTGGTGTGGAGGCCTGCAAAAAGCTCAATCCCAACATGATTTACGCCTCGGTGTCGGGCTTTGGCCAGACCGGTCCCTACGCCATGCGTCCGGCCTATGATTTGGCGGCGCAGGCCATGGGCGGCACCATGTATATTACCGGCACGGCCGACACCATCCCGCTCAACCACGGCGCCCCGACGGCCGACGTGATGACGGCGCTCAACAGCACCATTGCCATTTTGGCGTCGCTCTTTGCAAGGGAGAAGACCGGCATTGCCCAGCGCGTGGAAACCTCGCTGCTTGAGGCCGTGGTGGGCAGCCTGCTGGCGCAGACGCCCCTGTATCTGCTGGATGGGGAGATTCCCATGCGCGACGGCAGCAAGTTCCTCAACGCCTGCCCCTACGAGGCCTACAAGGCCAGTGACGGCTACTTTGTCTTTGCCGGCATGGGCACCTGGAAGCTCTTTTGCGAGGAGATTATCAACCGTCCCGACCTGGTGGAGGACGAGAGATTCGTCAAGCCGGCCGACCGCATGAAGCACCGTCCCGAGCTGCGAGAAATCATCGAGGTCTGGGCAGCCGACAAGACGGTGGCCGAAATTGTGGATGCAAACGCCGCCAAATTCCCCTGCGCCCCTGTCAACAACTTTGAGCAGGTCTGCAACGACCCGCACATCCGCGATGCGCGCGAGATGTTTATCGACGTGCCCCTGGCCGACGGCAACACCATGACCATCACCAACAACCCCATCAAGATGAGCGATTTCCGCTGCCGTCCGCTGAGCGGCCCGAGCTTTGCCGGCGGCGACAACGATGCCATCTTCACCGAGCTCGGCTTCGATGCCGACACCCTCAAGGACTACAGAGAGCGCGGCATCATCCTGTAAGAAAAAGCTCTGCAGGCAGATACGCCGCACAAAAAAACGCCCGCCGCGCGTTTAAGCGCGGCGGGCGTTTTTTTTGTGTATTTATGCCTGCACATGGAAGCAGGCGATGCGGCGGCCTTTCTTTTCCTCGAGCGGGGGCATCTGACTGCGGCAGAGGTCGCTGGCATGGGGGCATCGGGTGCTGAAGGGACACCCTGCGGGAGGGTTTACGGGGCTTGGGATTTCCCCCTGCAGGGGGATGCGCGTTTTGCGCTTTCCTTCCACCGGGTCCGGAATGGGAACGGCGCTGAGCAGTGCGACAGAGTAGGGGTGCAGGGGGTTCATGTAGATGTCGTGGCTGTCGCCGATTTCCATGATGTGGCCAAGATACATCACGGCGATGCGGTTTGAGATGTGCTTGACCATGCTCAGGTCGTGTGCGACAAACAGGTAGGAGATGCCGGTGTCCTCCTGAATTTTCTTGAGCAGGTTGATAATCTGCGCCTGGATGGAGACATCGAGCGCCGAGATGGGCTCGTCACAGATGATGAATTTGGGATTTAGGGCAAGGGTTCTGGCAATGGAGATGCGCTGCCTCTGTCCGCCCGAAAACTCGTGCGGGTAGCGGCGGATGTGGTCGGGCTTGAGGCCCACGATATCAAGCAGCTCCACGGCCCTTGCCTCGCGCTGAGCGTCGGAGCCGTACATTTCGTGGATGGCCATGGGCTCTTTGATAATCTCGCCGATGGTCATGCGGGGGTCAAGCGACGCATAGGGGTCCTGAAAAATCATCTGGACGTCCTTGTGGAACTGCTTGAGCTCGGCACCCTTGAGGTGCGTGGTCTCCCGGCCCTCAAAAAAGATTTTTCCGTCGGTGGGCTCATAGAGCTTGACAACCGTCCGCCCCAGGGTGGACTTCCCGCAGCCGCTCTCGCCCACAAGGCCCAGCGTTTCCCCTTTTTGAACCTCCAGGGAGACGCCGTCAACGGCCTTGACAACCTTTTTTTTGGAAAAAAGCCCGTCGCTGATATAAAAATAGGTTTTCAGATTTTCAAGCCGTAAAATAGCGGTTTGTTCGGCCATATTCATTCCCCCTGCCTTTTTGCAAGTTCATTGAGCCAGCACGCGCTGAGATGTGTGGAGGAGAGCACGGTGGTCTCCGGCATCTGGAGCTTGCAAATTTTCATGGCCTCGTCACACCGGTCCACAAAGGGACAGCCCTTGGGCGGCTGCAGCAAATCCGGCGGAGAGCCCGGGATGGGCTTCAGCTCGCGGCTGTCGTCCTCGGGATTGCAGATGCACGACAGCAGCCCTTTGGTGTACGGGTGGTTGGGGCTGTAGAAAATTTCCCTGTCGGTGCCGGTTTCAACAATCTTTCCGCCATACATGATGTTGATGCGGTCACAAAGGCTTGCCACCACGCCAAGGTCGTGCGTGATGAGGATGACAGAGGACTGCAGCTTTTTGCTGATGTCCCGGATGAGGTCGAGGACCTGCGCCTGAATGGTGACGTCGAGCGCCGTGGTGGGCTCGTCGGCAATGATGAGCTTGGGGTTGTTGGCCAGGGCGATGGCGATGATGATTCTCTGGCGCATTCCGCCCGAAAACTCAAAGGGATACTGGTCGATGCGGGTTTCGGGGGAGGGGATGCCCACCAGGCTCATGAGCTCCAGGGCGCGCTGCCTGGCCTGCTGCTTTGTCATGGAGGTGTGGTTGAGAATGGGCTCGCACAGCTGCTTGCCGATTTTCATGGTGGGGTTCAAAAAGGTCATGGGGTCTTGAAAAATCATAGCCATGCTGCTGCCGCACAGGCGTTTCATCACGGCGCTGTAGGCCTTTTTCCCGGGGTAGCTGGCGGGATTGATGTCGGTGCCGTCAAAGAGCATGCTGTCGCAGTGGATGTGGGCGGTGTCCCCGAGCAGGCCCATGATGGAATACATCGTCACCGACTTGCCGCTTCCCGACTCACCCACAATGCCCAAAATCTCCCCCTTTTTGACGTCAAAGGAGATGTTGCGCACGGCGTGGACGATGCCCTGGTCGGTCTCAAAATCGACCGAGAGATTTTCAGTTGTCAACAAGTTGTCCATATCGTACCTCAGTGCTTTCGCGGGTCAAGAGCTTCGTTGAGCCCATCGCCGATGAAATTCAGACTCAGCATGGTTAAGCTGATGGCAAGAACGGGCCACAGCATCTGGATGGGATAGCTTTGAATCAGGGAGCGGGCCTCGTTGGCCATGGTGCCCCAGCTCGACTGGGGGATGCTGATGCCGATGCCCACAAAGGCCAAAAAGGCTTCGGTGAAGATGGCCTGCGGCACCATCAGCGTGGTGTTGACGATGATGGGCCCGATGCTGTTGGTAATCAGGTGCTTGAAGAGAATGCGCCGATGGCTGGCACCCATCACCCTTGCCGCCTGCGCATACTCTCTCTCCTTGAGGCTCATGACCTGTGTGCGCACCTGGCGGGCCATGCCAATCCAGCCGCTCACCGAAAGGGCCAGCAGCACCGAAAAGATGTTGGAGCCGAAGATGAGCATGACCATGATGACATACAGCATGCTGGGGATGGAGTAGATGATGTCGGCAATGCGCATGAGCACCATGTCCAGCTTGCCGCCGAAATAGCCGCAGACGCCGCCGTAGACCACGCCGAGGAAGAGATTGATGAAGGCTGCGGCAAAGCCCACGGAAAGGGAGATTCTCGCACCGTACATGAGGCGCACGAAGATGTCGCGCCCGAACTTGTCGGTGCCGAGCGGATGGCTCAGGCTGGGCGGGTCGTTTCGCAGCGTGAGGTCCTGCCCGTCATAGGTGTAGGGGGAGAGCAGGGGAACCAGGATGGCAAGCGCCACCATGACAAAAAGAAAGCACAGGCTGACGAGGGCGAGCTTGTTTTTCTTGAAGTGAGCCCAGGCATCCTGAAAATAGGTCTTGGACTGCACGGCGATAAATTCGTTGTTTTTCTCACTGTCGCTGAGCTTTTCGAACATGTCGTCTGAAAGCTCATACACGGCGTTTTGATTCATTGCAGCATCCTCCCTTCTCACTTGAGCCGCACACGCGGGTCGATGGCGGCAGAAATCAAATCGGTTGCAATGTTTGCAATGATGATGAAAGCGCCGTAGATGATGGTGAGTGCCATGATGAGCGTGTAGTCACGGTTTGTCACGCTGTTGACAAATTCCGCCCCGATGCCGGGAATCGTGAACATGGTTTCCACGACAAACGAGCCCGTGACAAGCGTGGCAAGCAGGGGGCCTGCGTAGGTGATGACGGGGAGGATGGCATTTTTCAGGGCGTGACGCAGCACCACCGTGACCTCTCCCGTGCCCTTGCTTTTGGCCAGCGTGACGTAGTCCTGCCGCAGCTCCTCCTGCAGGCCCGATTTGACAAGGCGGGAAATCATGGCAATCGGCCCCAGGGCGAGCGCCACGCCGGGCATGATAAAGTTTTTCCAGCCCGAAAGGCCAATCATCGGCAGCCAGCCCAGCTTGACGCCAAACAGCAGCATCATGAGCAGCGCCACCAGAAAACTGGGCACACTCACGCCCACCGTTGCAATAAAGGCTACGGTGCCGTTGATCCAGGGCTTTTTGGAAAAGGCGGCCACCAACCCCAGGGAGATGCCGACAAACATGGCGATGCAAAAGGAGACTGCCCCCAGTGATGCAGTATAGGGCAGGCCCTTTCCGATGATGTCCATGACCTGGGCGCCCTTTCGGTGCAGTGAGGTGCCAAAATCTCCGGTCACGGCATTTTTCAGATACTTGATGTACTGAACATGGTAGGGCTTATCGAGGTCGTGCTGCTCGATGAGCTTGTCCCGGATGGCGTCCGACAGCTGCCGCATCTCCCCTGAAAAGGGAGTGCCCGGAATGGCGTGCATCAGATAAAAGGTGATTGTGGCAAGCGCAAACAGGGTGACGAGGCCAAACAGCACGCGCTTGACAATATATTTTGTCATGGCATTTTCTCCTACATCAAGAAGTGGTTAGCAGTATCGGTCGATCCAGGCGGCAATTTCCCTGAGCCGGCGGATACGGTGGCGGGGCTTGCCATTGCGCGAGAGGTTGTGGTTTTCCCCCTCGAACAGGCACATGCGGCTGGGCACGCCAAAGTATTTCATGGCCTGGAACATCTCAACCCCCTGGTCAATGGTGCAGTCGTAATCGCACAGGGCGTGGATGAACAGGATGGGCGTTTTGGCGTAAGGGGCGTAGCGATAGGGGGAGTGGAACCAGAGCTTTTCGGTGTTGTTCCAGGGGTCGCCGCCGGCTGCCTCCCTGTCGTAGGTAAAGCCGATGTCGCTGATGCAGAAGTCGGCCACAAAGTCGCTGACGCTGCGCTGCGAGGCGATGGCCGCAAAGCGGTCGGTGTGGCCCACAATCCAGTTGCACATGAATCCGGCATACGAGCCGCCAGCCACGGCGACACGCTTCGGGTCAATCTGGGGACAGACCTCCAGGATATGATCCATAAACGCCATCAAATCGTCGTAGTCGATGGTGCCGTGCTTGCCCCGGATGTCGGCAAATTCCTCTCCCTTGCCCTCGCTGCCGCGCGGGTTGCAGAAGAAGACAAAGTATCCCTTGCTGGCAAAGGCCTGCATCTCGTGCATAAAAACACAGCCGTAGGCCGAGCGCGGGCCGCCGTGAATCTCATACAGGGCGGGGTAGCGCTTTGTCTCATCGTAGTCCTTGGGGTAGATGACCCAGCCGTCGATGGAAATGCCCTCGCTGTTGACAAAGGGGGTGTATTTGACGGGGGAGACGAACTTTTTTTCAAAGAAGTCCCCGTTGACATCGGTGAGCTTCACGGGCAGGCCGCCGTCCAAAGGACAGCGATAGAGCTCAAGGCACCTGTCTTTTGGGGCTGCCGCCGCATAGACGGTGCCCTCGTCCGCGTCGAAAAAGGCGATGCAGCCCTCTTCAAAGCAGACGCGCTTTTTCACGGTGCCCGCAAGGTCGATGGAATAGAGCGCCCTCTCATAGCCCTTGAGGGCGACAAAAAAGATTTCCTCGCCCACGGTTTTCCAGGTCGTGCCGTCGCCGAACATAACGTCGGTGAGAATGGAGCCGCCCACCGCCAGACCGTCGTGGGTACGCAGCAGGGCAGACTTCCCCGTGGCCATGTCGTAGGTGTAAAAATCGCAAAGCTGCGTATTGCCGTAGGTCTTGTTGTCCGAAAGAGTATAGATCAGCTTGGAGCCGACAAAGCCCACCTGGCCCACCTTTGCGGTTGCGGGGGGCACGATGGTCTCGGTTTTTCCGGTGTCGGCATGGTATAAGTAGAGCTCGGTCAGGGTGTCCTGCAGGGTGTCCTGCCAGTCTTTGCCCACAATGGCAATCAGGGAGCCGGAAATCTGAAAGGATTTGACCTCGGTGGTAAAATTCGTGACCGGCGTGAGCGACTGCTGGGCCTCGTTGTAGAGATAGAGCACATTGCGCTTGCCCGACACATAGCCCTTGCCGGTTTCCCACAGGGGTGCCTCTTCAATCACATGGTAGTCGAGCTCTTCGATGCACTCGTCCTCGGGCACAACGGAGGGGTCGGGGGCGTTTTTGTCATAGACAATGGTGGCGGCATAGAGGCCTTTTTCAAGCTTTTTGAGCTGTGTCACCTCGCCGGGGATGTCAAAGGCCTTGGCCTTTTTGCCGGTGCTGACGCATACGCGGTAGTAAGACGTTTTCTTGTTGTGGGGCTTTGATTTGTCGGCCTCATCGTATTCGGCACACACCAGCAGCGTGTCGGCATCGTCCCAGAGGAAAGCGCCGTCCTTGCCGGTGTCACCCAGCGCACGGGTGGCCCCGGTCTGCGTGTCGCAGAGGTGGATGTTTGCCTGATAGCAGTTGTTTTCCCGGTCCGACGTCGTGACGGTATAGGCCAGCAGGCTGCCGTCCGGCCCGAGCGTGGGGGCGCTGACAAATGCGAGCTTTGCAACGTCTTCGAGCAAGATGTTTTCCATAGTAATCGCCCTTTCCGAAAGTTTGACGAATGAGGGATATCCTTGGAGCCCAAGGACTCCAAGGATATCCCCAAAAGAAATTTCACTTTATTGTTTCAGGCACCCATTATTCGGCGGTTTCGGCGGCAATGGTGCAGTAGCCGAAGAAGGGCCACACGCCGTTGAGGGTAATGCCCTGCACACCATCGGCGATGAGGTAGGGGGTCAGGTACTCAAACAGGGGGATGAGGTAGACGTTTTCCTCCACGAGGTAGTCTTCCATCTCATGCAGTGCCTGCAGGTACTCGGTGGGGTCGGCAAGCTGAATGGCATTGGCGGCCATCTCGTCATAGACGGGATCGCTCACGGCAGGCACAACCTGTCCGCCGGTGGTCCACAGGGTGAGCAGGCGGCTGAAGTGGCTGCCGACCGAATCGCCATAGCGGCAGAGCTCAAAATCGCCCTGGTCGACCTGGTCGTAGTAGACGCTGGACTCAACGCTGTCGAAGCTCACGTCGACGCCGACGGCGGCCCAGAAGGACTGCAGCATGGTGGCGACGTCGCCATGGATGCTGTTGTTGCTGTACTTGTAGACGGTCTTGAGGGGGTTGCTCTCATCGTAGCCGGCCTCGGCGAGGAGCTGCTTTGCCGTTTCGGGATCGTAGGTCAGGGTGTAGCCGTCGGCATCGGCCTCGTCGCGGAATTCCCCGTTGATGCCGGCTGCGCCATGGGGGACATAACCGTTGAGCACCTGATAATATTCGGAGCCCAGCACGTCGGAGATGGCCTGCTTGTCAATGGCCAGCGCAAGGGCGCGGCGCACTCTGACGTCCTTGAGATAGTCGGGGCCGGTTTCGCCGGAGTTCATGACAATAAAGTAGGAGGTTCCGTCCTGAATGACACCCAGGTTGTCGGTGCCCTTGTATTTGTCGGCCGCGCTGGCGGTGACGCTGAGCGCCACGTCGAGCTCGCCGCTCTCAAAGTTCATGGCCTGCGCATCCTGGTCGGGCATGCACCAGAAGGTGATGGAATCCATGGTGATGGCGTCCTTGTTGAAATAGGTCTCGCTCTTGGTGAGGACAGCCTTCTCGGTCGAGTTGATTTCGCTGAGGACATAGGGGCCCGAAGTGGGATAGCCGGGCTCGAGGGACCACAGCGAGTCGTGCTGCGGGGTGTCCTGAGGAAGGGCAACCCAGGCTCTGTTGCACATCAGGCTGGGCAGGAAGGTGCAGGGGGCCTCCAGCTCGATGACAAGCGTCTTGTCGTCGGTCGCCTTGATGCCGACATAGCTGTGGTCTTCCACCGTGCAGTCAAAGTCGCTTCCCGCTTCGATGGCCGCCTGGTTATACTCCTTGGAGCCCTTGAGATAATCGAGGATTTCCTTGATGGAATATGCATTGTCGACGCCGTAGGACAGCGCACGCAGCATGGCATACTCGAAATCATGGGCGGTGAGGGGGGTGCCGTCGCTCCACATGGCATCGTCAATCAGGGTGAAGGTGTAGGTCAGGCCGTCGTCGCTGACGGTGTAGTCCTTACACAGCTCCTTTTGGACATTCCCCTGCTCGTCCTTGCGGAACATGCCGGAATACAGATGGGTGAGGACATATTCGTTTTGGGTCTCGGTGTTGATGCCGTGGTCCAGCGTGGTGATATGGGCACCAAGGGCGACATCAATGCTGCTCGTTGATGTGTTGTTGGGATCCTGGGTCTCGGACCCCTCTTCCTCCGTGGAGTTGCAGCCGGCAAACAAAACAAGGGTCATGCAGGCCGCCAAGAGAAGAGCAACCAGTTTTTTCATCGCGAAAGCCTCCTGTTAGCTCAAAATTAGAACGAGCACATTATAGCACGAATCATGTCCGGTGTCAATAGATATTTATACAAAATTTGAAATTTTATTCAGGACTGCCGAATAAATTTTCCTTTGGGACGCGGCGGGCGCAGAGGCCGGCAAAAGGAAAAAGAAAGGGCCGAAAAAAACAGCCGTTTCCAAGGCCGCGCTCTTTTTTCAACCAAATCTGACAAGACATCCTCGGGCAGGGAAGGAGTGGGGTTTGGAAAATAAACTTTTAAAACTTTAATAAAAAAATAAAAACCGTGAAAAAAGGGTGAAGCGATAGGGGGATAAACGCGCAAAAGGGTTTTGAAAAAGAGCGGAGCGGACAAAAGGGGGCCGATGCCACCGGCTGCGGAAAAGGGGAACGCGCGGGCGTGTGCCAAAGTAGTTTGAGGGTCAAAGTGTAAACGGTAAAAATGAATAAAAATTCAAAACTGCAGAGTTATGCACAAGAGGGGGCGCGCCCGGCCTGCGCGGGGTGCGGCGAGGGACAAAAATTCACAGATATGGGGCCAAGTTGTTTGCAGTGCGGCACATGATGTGGTATAATAAGCCATCATGGCCCCGTGGAAGAAGGCCTGATTTGGAATGTAAGACATTTGGGGTTTAAGAAAGGGAACGTCGTCCATATGCGTTTTTGCACTTTGGTTTCGGGCAGCAGCGGCAATGCCGTTTACCTCAGCGAGGGGGGCTGCCATCTGCTGATTGATGCCGGGCTGAGCTACCGGGAGCTGACGCGTCAGCTTGGTGAGCTGGGAATCCGCCCGTCCGACCTGTCGGGGCTGCTGCTGACCCACGAGCACAGCGACCACGTCAAGGGGCTGGCGCAGTTTGCCATGCGCACCGGCGTGCCCATTTACGGCAGCAGGGAGACGCTGATGGCGGTGTGCACCAAGCTGGGCAGCGTGATGCCCGACCGGTTTACGGCCTTTTCGGGCAGGGGGCCATTTGAAATTGGTGCGCTTTCGGTGACGCCCTTTGCCGTTCCGCACGACGTGCCCTGCCTGGGCTACCGTGTGGAGGGCGAGAGCGGCTGCTTTGCCATGGCGACCGACATCGGCTACGCGGCAGACTCCATCAGAAGAGGGCTGCAAGGGGCGGATTTTGTGCTGGTGGAGGCCAACCACGACCTCGAAATGCTCATGGGCGGGCCTTACCCGGTCTATCTCAAGAGGCGGATTGCGTCGGACGAGGGGCATCTGTCCAACGAGGACTGCGGGGGGCTGTGCCTCGACCTAGTGCAGACGGGCTGCGAGCATTTCCTGCTCGGGCACCTGTCGAGCAACAACAACCTGCCCAGCCTTGCCGTGCAGGCGGTATGCGGGACGCTCATGCAGGCCGGCATCCGCCCCGGCGAGGTGACGGTTGATGTGGCGCCGCGCCTGGAGAGAAGCCCTCTGTTTGAATTTGGGCGCACGCAGACGCTGCGGCAGGGGGCCTTTTGAATGGAGCACATCATTTTGGCGGTGGGAAAGCTGAGCGAATCCTACTGGAGAGAGGCTTGCGCCGAATATGTCAAGCGCATGGGCAGATACGGGGGCCTGCGCATCGAGGAGATTGCCGAGGCGAGGCTGCCCAAAAATCCCTCCCCGGCCGACATCGGGCGGGCGGTGGCGAAGGAGGGGGAGGACATGCTCTCCCGGCTGCCCAGGAGGGCCTTTGTGTGCGGGCTGTTTATCGAGGGAAGGCAGCGCAGCTCGACCGGGCTGGCACAGCTTTTGGACGAGCTGCCGCAAAGAGGGTTTTCCCAGGCGGTTTTTCTGATTGGCGGCTCCAACGGCATGTCTGAGGCCGTGCGCAGCGCCTGCCATGAGACGTTGTCCTTTTCTCCCATGACTTTTCCGCACCAGCTCATGCGCGTCATGCTGTGCGAGCAGCTTTACCGTGCCCGGAGCATCCTGGCCGGCACGGAGTACCACAAATAGGAGGGGGCCGTTTTGAAAAAAGACGAAAAATTTTGCAAAATTCTGTTTGGGGCCGTGCTGCTGGAGGTCGGGGTGCTGGGCGCCGTAGGCCTTGCCATTGCGGCCGCCGTGCTGCGGCAGGGCTCCACATCCGGCCTGCTGCGCGTCATGGAGAACACCGGTGTGTTCTATCCGGCACTGCTGCTGTTTTTGGCCGGCTGTGCGGGCTTTTACATCTGCTGGGAGCAGATGAAAAACAGGGGGCCGGACTACCAGCCAAAGGTGGTCTGGCGCGACGATGAGCAGACAAAGAGGGTAAAGTAAAAAAGAGGGGCACCGTTCCTTGGCACAGGGAGGGTGCCCCCCTTTTTTGCTTTTTGAAATGCCGGGGCCCTTTTTGGCCTGACAGGGCCTTTCTTTTTGCAGCTCAAAGAAAAACAAAGAAGGCCGAAAAAGAAACAGCAGGCGGCCCTTTTTTGCCTTAGGGGAGCCTGCTGTTTGTCTGCCGGGAAGGGGGGAAGGCGCGGCGGGGCCGCTGGCGAAGGCGCCCTGAGGGGCGCCGGCGCGTCAGGCGTGGAAGCCGGCCGCCGCGTCAAAGCGGGGGGCAAGGCCGATGCGGTCGGGCCCCAGATGCACGCGGAACTGGTAGATGTCGTTTCCGGGGAAGTGGTTGGCCTCAATCAAAATGGGGCCGTTGGGCGTGACGGCCACGTCCCAGCCCACATATCCGAGCTCGGGGATGCGCAGCGCCGCCTCCTTGACAAGCTGTGCCGCTTCTCTGGTAAAGGCGAGCGGCGCGCCCTTGAGCGTGACGCCGGTAAAGGGGTGCTCGCTGTAGAGCAGGCCGTCCTTGTCGGCGCCGGGGGTCGAGATGCAGCCCTTTTCCAAATCCACGATGGCCGCCATGCCGCCACTGTTGAGGTTGTCCACCCTGCGGCCGTTGTTGCCAAGGCGGATGCAGGAGAAGACGATGGCGGGCTGCCCTCCCGGGCGGGTGATGGTGACAAGGCGCAGCGTGTTGACCGAGAGGGGGTAGATGCGGGCATAGTCCTCATGCTGCACCACATACTGCTCGACCAGAAGCTGGCCGTTTTGAATGCACTCGTCATAGCGGGCGTGAAGGTCCGGGATTTCCGAGGCGTCGAGCAGCTCGATGCCGCGTCCGCAGGTGCCGTCGAGCGGCTTGACCACAAAGAGGGGATTGCGCTGGCAGAAGGCCTCAAACTCCTCAAAGCCGGCCTGCCTCAAATCCAGCCACAGCCTGCCGTGCAGGCCGTCGAAACGGCGCAGGAACTCGGTTTTGTCGCTGAGCAGGTTCCAGTATTGCGGGGGGTTGAGGCGCCTGACATATTCGTTGTTTTTGCCGCGCGTCACATAGGTGGCGCGCTGGGCGGGGGTGAGAGACTCAAACTCAAAAAGCCGGTAGTCGGTATAGCCGGCGCGGTATTTGACGGCGCAGCCCAGCATGTCGCACAGGATGACAAATTTCGAGCGTCCGCACCGCTTGGAGACCACCGACACCGCCGACTTGAAGCCCGACAAATCCATATTGGCCGCCCGGCGGATGAGATATTGCAGCTTTCCCAAGGGAGAACCTCCTCTGACAAACGCGCGGCCTTCAGCGTCCGCAGCACTTTTTGTATTTCTTGCCGCTGCCGCAGGGGCAGGGGTCGTTGGGACCGATTTTTTTGCCCTGACGCCGCACAGTGCGGCTCTGCTTGTCGCCGCCCGGCGAGAGCTCGGGTGCCTTTTCGGTGGCCACTTTGGTGCGCGTGACCTGACCGCCCTGCTTGAGGCGGAAGAGGAAGAGGTCGCGCACGGTGTCCTCCCGGATGGAGGCCGTCATGGCGTCAAACATGTCATAGCCTTCAAATTTATATTGCTGCACGGGGTTTTGCTGCCCGTAAGCGCGCAGGGCGATGCCCTTGCGCAGCTCGTCCATGGCGTCGATGTGGTCCATCCACTTGCGGTCGACCTCCTGCAGCAGCACCACGCGCTCCACCTCGCGCATGATGGGGCCGATTTGCCGTTCCTTGGCCTCGTAGACGGCGTGGGCCTTGTCAAGCAGCGCCGTCACCAGCGCCTCGCGGGAGGCGGGCGGGGTGCCGCCCGTCAGGCTGCCGCCGGTCAGCTCGCCCGGCAGCAGGAACTGTCCGGCAAAGGCCAGCTCGAGCGAGCGGATGTCCCAGTGCTCGGGCTGGTCTCCGGCGCAGTAGAGCGTCACCTTTTCCTCCACGACCTCGTCAATCATGTGCAGCACACGCTCGCGCAGGTCCTCCCCGTCGAGCACCTGCTGGCGCTGCCGGTAAATGACGCCGCGCTGTTCGTTCATGACGTCGTCATACTGCAAGACGTGCTTGCGGATGTCGAAGTTGCGTCCCTCGACGCGGCGCTGGGCCGACTCGATGGAGCTTGTGAGAATTTTTGCCTCGATGGGCTCGTTGTCCTCCACGCCCAGGGAGTTCATGAGATTTGCAATGCGTTCGCCGCCAAACAGCCGCATGAGGTCGTCCTCCAGGGCGATGTAAAAGCGGCTTTCGCCGGGGTCGCCCTGACGGCCCGAGCGGCCGCGCAGCTGGTTGTCGATGCGGCGGGATTCGTGGCGCTCGGTGCCGATGATGAAGAGGCCTCCCGCCTCGCGCACGGCCTGCGCCTCAGGCGCAAACTGCTCCCGGAAGGACTGCTCAAGCTGCGAGAAGGCCTCGCGCGCAGCCAGGATTTCGGCGTCGTCGGTCTCGTTGTGGGCGGTGGCGGCGGCAATGAGCTCGTCGCTCATGCCGCGCTTTCTCAGCGCGTCGCGCGCGGCAAATTCGGCGTTGCCGCCCAGGATGATGTCGGTGCCGCGCCCTGCCATGTTGGTGGCGATGGTCACGGCGCCGCGCTTGCCGGCCTGCGCCACAATCTCGGCCTCTTTTTCGTGGAACTTGGCGTTGAGCACGTTGTGCTTGACGCCGCGCCGCGAGAGCAGCTTGGAGAGCGTCTCACTCTTTTCGATGGAGACGGTGCCCACCAGAACGGGCTGCCCCTTTTCGTGGCAGTCCACGATGTTGTCGATGACGGCCAGGAATTTTGCGGCCTCGGTCTTGTAGACCACGTCGGGGTGGTCAACGCGGATCATGGGGCGGTTGGTGGGCACCACGATGACGTCGAGCTTGTAGATTTCGCGGAACTCCGCTTCCTCGGTCAGGGCGGTTCCGGTCATGCCCGAGAGCTTTTTGTAAAGGCGGAAGTAATTTTGGAAGGTGATGGTGGCAAGGGTGCGGCTTTCGCGCTGCACCTCCACATGCTCCTTGGCCTCGATGGCCTGGTGCAGGCCCTCCGAGTAGCGCCGCCCGAACATGAGGCGGCCGGTGAACTCGTCGACGATGATGATTTCGCCGTCCTTGACCACATAGTCCACGTCGCGCTTCATGATGCCGTTGGCCTTGAGCGCCTGGATGACGTGGTGATAGAGCGTGGAGTTTTCGGGGTCTGCAAGGCTTTCCACGCCGAAATACTGCTCGGCCTTGCGCTGGCCGGCGGCGGTGAGCTGCACCGAGCGCGCCTTTTCGTCGATGATGTAATCGCCGTCCATGTCGTCGTTGTCCTGCTTGGCGTCGAGCTCGAGCACCTTGACGGGCGTGAGCGAGCGGGCAAGGGCGTCGGCCTTCTGGTAGAGGTCGGAGGAGTCGTCGCCGGCGCCCGAGATGATGAGCGGGGTGCGCGCCTCGTCAATCAGAATGGAGTCGACCTCGTCGACAATGGCAAAGGCATGGCCGCGCTGCACCATCTGCTCCTTGTAGATGACCATGTTGTCGCGCAGATAGTCAAATCCAAATTCGTTGTTGGTGCCGTAGGTGATGTCGGCGGCATAGGCTGCGTGCTTTTCCTCCGGGGGCACGCCGTGCACCACGAGCCCCACCGTCATGCCCAGAAAGCGGTAGACCTTGCCCATCCACTCGCTGTCGCGGCGGGCCAGGTAGTCGTTGACCGTGACGATGTGGACGCCCTGCCCCGTCAGGGCGTTGAGGTAGGCCGGAAGGGTGGCCACCAGCGTTTTGCCTTCACCGGTGCGCATCTCGGCAATACGGCCCTGGTGCAGCACGATGCCGCCCAAAAGCTGCACGCGGTAGTGGCGCAGGCCCAAAACACGGTCGGCCGCCTCGCGCACCGTGGCAAAGGCCTCGGGGAGAATATCGTCGGTGGTCTCGCCGGCGGCAAGACGCGCCTTGAATTCATCGGTTTTGGCGCGCAGCTGCCCGTCGCTCAGCAGACGGTAGGAGGCTTCAAGCGCCTCAATTTTGTCGGCGATGGGCATGAGCTTCTTGAGCTCACGGTCGCTGTAGCTGCCAAACAGTTTTTCCATCAGTTTCATATCTTCAACTCCTGCACTCCAAGGACGTTTTTTCTTTAACTTAGCTATTATACCCCACAAAGTCCAAAAAGTACAGGGATAATCGGCGATTGAGGCCTTTGAAAAGGGCATCTTTTTGTTGAGCCGCAGGGGAAGGCGTGCTACAATAACAGGCAAGAACGCGAAAAGAGGGGATTGCACCTTGGCAGACTATCCGTTTCACATTGTGCTCATCGAGCCGGAGATTGCCCCCAACACGGGAAACATCGCGCGCACCTGCGCGGCAACGGGCTGCGCGCTGCACCTGGTGGGGCCCATGGGCTTTACTATTGACGACAGGAAGCTCAAGCGTGCCGGGCTTGACTACTGGCATCTGCTGCCCATTTTCTATTACGACAGCACGCCCGAGTTTTTTGAAAAAAACACAGGCCCCTTTTTTTATTTTTCCACTAAGGCGGCCAAAAATTATGCGCAGGTGCGCTATCCGCCCGGCGCCTTTTTGGTGTTTGGCCCCGAGACGCGCGGGCTGCCCGAATCCCTGCTGCGGGAGAATTACGACAGCACGGTGCGCATCCCCATGCGCGCGCAGGCGCGCAGCCTGAACCTGGCCAATTCGGTGGCCATCGCCGTGTATGAGGCGCTGCGCCAGCAGGATTTCCCCCATCTTTTGGAGCAGGGACGTCTCAAGTGACAAAAAGACGCCTCAAAATTGCGGCAAGTGGCTGGAAATATGGCGGGTAAGGTGTTATACTGGGTATAATGGTAATTTTCTGCGCGAAAAGCGCCGGAAGACCGGTTTTTTATCGAGTATACAACACAACTTGTTTCAGGGGGTTATCCATCATGAAAAAGAGTGTCCGCGACGTTGACGTGGCCGGAAAGCGTGTGCTGGTGCGATGTGATTTCAACGTGCCCATCAAAGACGGTGTGATTACAGACGACAGCCGCATCGTCAAGTCGCTGCCCACCATCCGGTATCTGCTGGAGCAGGGGGCCCGCGTGGTGCTTTGCTCTCACAGGGGCCGGCCCAAGGGGGAGGTCAATCCCAAGTATTCGCTGGCGCCGGTGGCGGCGCGCCTGTCGGAGCTGCTGGGGCAGCCCGTGCCCATGGTTTCGGACTGTGTGGGCGAGGTTGCGCACAAGGCGGTGGAGGCCTTGAAGCCCGGACAGGCCTGCCTGCTGGAAAACGTGCGTTTTCATCCCGAGGAGGAGAAAAACGACCCGGCCTTTGCAAAGGAGCTGGCCTCTTTGGGTGAGATTTTCGTCAACGACGCCTTTGGCACGGCGCACCGTGCACACGCGTCGACGGCCGGTGTGGCAAACTATCTGCCTGCCGTGTGCGGCTTTTTGATTGAGCAGGAGCTGACCGCCATGGGCGGCATCCTGGAGGCGCCGCAGCACCCCTTTGTGGCCATGCTGGGCGGCGCGAAGGTGTCCGACAAGATTGCGGTGCTCGAAAACCTGCTCGACAAGGTGGATGCCATGCTGATTGGCGGAGGGATGGCCTATACCTTTTTGCAGGCTGCGGGCGGCGGCGTGGGCCTGTCGATGTGCGACGAGTCCTGCTTGCCGGTGGCCATGGAAATCCTCAACAAGGCAAAGCGCCTTGGCGTATCCCTGTATCTGCCCGTTGATGCCGTGTGCAACACGTCGGTGGACAGCACCGCAGACCCCCAGGTGTTCCCCGCAGACGACATTCCCGACGACATGATGGGTCTGGACATCGGCCCCAAGACCAGGGAATTCTTCAAGCAGGCGCTGGCCTCGGCCAAGACGGTGGTCTGGAACGGGCCCATGGGCGTGTTTGAAGACGAGCGGTATGCCGGCGGCACCAGAAGCATGGTGGAGGTGCTGGCAAATCTCGACGCCGTGACCGTGATTGGCGGCGGCGATTCCGCTGCGGCCGCCACCCAGATGGGCTATGCCGACCGCATCACCCACATTTCCACCGGCGGCGGCGCATCGCTGGAATTCCTGGAAGGAAAGGATTTGCCCGGCATCGCATGCCTTGCCGACAAATAGAAATAGAATAGGGAAAGCGGCAAGCAGCCGGAAAGAGAAAAAACTGCCGCACTCCCCTGGGGCGCGGGCTCCAGGGGGGTGCGGCACAACGTGGTTTTACCGGAGGTGGCTATGAGACGCATCATTTTGGCGGGGAACTGGAAGATGAACCAAACGCCAAAGCAGGCAAAGGCGCTGCTGGAGGAACTGAAAAACAGCCTGCCGGCGACAAGACATACCGTGGCGGTGTTTCCGCCCTACCTGGCCCTGACGCAGGCGGTGGCCGCGGGGGAGCCCTTTTTGGTGGGGGCGCAAAACTGCCATTTTGAGGACAAGGGCGCCTTCACGGGAGAGATTTCGCTGCCGATGCTCAGCGAAATCGGCGTGAAGGCCGTGATTGTGGGGCACAGTGAAAGGCGGCAGTATTTCGGGGAGACCGACGAGACGGTCAACAAAAAGACGCTGGCCGTGCTGCGTGCAGGGCTTACCCCGGTGGTCTGCATCGGGGAAACACTGCCGCAGAGGGAGTCGGGCGCCTATGCCGACGTGTTGAAGGGCCAGCTTTGCGCCGCCCTGTCGGGCGTGTCGGCGCAGCAGGTGCCCTATGTGGTCGTTGCCTACGAGCCGGTGTGGGCCATCGGCACGGGGGTGACGGCCAGTGCACAGCAGGCCGAAGAGGTGTGCGCCATGCTGCGCGGACAGCTTGGCCTGCTGTATGACGCGGACAGGGCGTCGCAGGTGTCGATTCTCTACGGCGGCTCCATGAACGCGGGCAACGCGGCGTCGCTGCTGGAGATGGAGAATATCGACGGCGGCCTGATTGGCGGGGCGTCTCTCAAGCCCGCCGAATTTGCCGCCATCGTGCAGGCGGCAAACGAGGTCAAGGGGGCGCTTGTATGAGCTGCAGACTGGCGGTGCTGTTGATTTTGGATGGGTATGGCCTTGCGCCGCCCGCATATGGCAACGCGGTGTCGGCCGCGCAGACCCCCTATCTCGACAGCCTGTTTGCCAAATGGCCCCATGCCCGGATTTCGGCCTCGGGGCTCGACGTGGGCCTGCCCGCCGGGCAGTTTGGCAACAGCGAGGTGGGTCACACCAATCTGGGAGCGGGCAGGGTGGTCTATCAGGACCTGGCCCGCATCACCCGCGAAATTGAGCAGGGGGACTTTTTTGAAAATCCCGTTCTCAAAGAGGCGGTTTCCCGGTGCGCCGGGGAGGGCGCACCCGCGCTGCACCTGATGGGGCTGCTGTCCGACGGGGGCGTGCACAGCCATATGGAGCACCTGTATGCCCTGGTGGAGCTTGCGCGACGCTGCGGCGTCAGGCGCCTGTATGTCCACGCCTTTACCGACGGGCGCGACGTTGCGCCCGAGAGCGCCGTTACATACGTCGGGGCGCTGCAGGGCAAGCTGTGGGAGATGGGAGTCGGCGAGCTGGCCACGGTGTGCGGCAGATACTATGCCATGGACCGGGACAACCGGTGGGAGCGCGTCAAGCAGGCGTATGACTGCCTGACCGAGCGCAAAGGGCAGCCGGCGCGCGACATTCTGGCCGGCGTGAGAGCCTGCTACGAGGCGGGCGTGACCGACGAGTTCCTGCCGCCGATGGTGGTGTCGCAGGAGGGGAAAATATCGGCCGGAGACAGCGTGATTTTCTTCAACTTCCGGCCGGACCGCGCCAGAGAGCTCACCAGGGCGCTGCTCGACCCCGACTTTTCCGGGTTTGAACGCCCCGAGGGGCCGATGGAGCTGCACTATGTGTGCATGACGCAGTATGACGCCGCCTTTGAGAGCTTTCCCCAAAAGCCGGCCGTGGCCTACCCGCCGCACGATTTGAAGATGGTGCTCGGGGAGCTGCTGTCCCGGGAGGGGCTTCGCCAGCTGCGCATTGCCGAGACCGAAAAATATGCGCATGTCACCTTCTTTTTCAACGGCGGCAGGGAGCAGCCTTTTGAAGGGGAGCAGCGCATTCTGGTGCCCTCCCCCAAGGTGGCCACCTATGACCTGCAGCCCGAAATGAGCGCACCAGAGGTCGCACAGCGCGCGGCAGCCGCCCTGCGCAGAGGGGAGGTCGACGTGATGGTCTGCAACCTGGCCAACTGTGACATGGTGGGCCACACCGGCGTGCTGGAGGCGGCGGTCAAGGCGGTGGAGGCCGTGGACGAGGCGGTGCGCGTCATTGTGGAGGCGGCGCTGGAGCGGGACGGCTTTGTGCTGCTGTGCGCCGACCACGGCAACGCCGAGTGCATGATTGCGCGGGACGGCACCCCCATGACGGCACATACCGCAAACCCCGTGCCGCTCATTGCCGTCAATTCGGGCGCAAAGGGCCTGCGCGACGGCCGCCTGTGCGACATCGTGCCCACCATGCTGGCGCTTTGCGGCCTGCAAAAGCCCCCGGAGATGACGGGGGAGAGCCTGCTGTCAGACGGGGAGGACGGTGCTCCCTTTTGAAGAGAGGCCTGCCGCAAGAGGGTGCCTGCGGGGGATGCCAAAGGGACTTTTCCAGGCAGAGGGCCGGGGAGAAGCTGTCGGTGCACGGACGCCGCAGGCGGCGCACATTGAAGTCAAAGTGAGGAGAAAGCCGGTTTATGAGGATTGAATTTGAAGAATACAGATTGAAGCTGGAGGGCATGCGTGCGGAGCTCGAGGATTTGGCCTCGGCGCTGGGCCTGTCAAAGCTTCAAAGCGAGGTGGAGCAGCTCGAAAAGCAGGCTGCGCAGGAGGGTTTTTGGGACGACCTTGCCAACTCGCAGAAGGTGCTGCAGAAGACCAAGCAGGCAAAGCACAAGATTGAAAAATATCAGTCGCTTTACGCAAAGTGGGAGGACGCCTGCACGCTGGTGCAGCTTGCCATTGAGGCGGGGGACGACGATATGCTCGACGAGGTCATCGCCGAGCACGACGCGGTGGCGCAGCAGCTCGAGGACATGCGCCTGTCAACGCTGCTGACCGGGGAATACGATTCGCTCAACGCCATTTTGGCCTTCCATCCGGGCGCCGGCGGCACCGAGGCGCAGGACTGGGCGCAGATGCTCTACCGTATGTATACCCGGTGGGCCGAACGCCACGACTTCACCTATCAGATTCTCGACTATCTCGACGGCGAGGAGGCCGGCATCAAGTCGGCCACCATTGCCATCCGGGGGGAGAATGCCTACGGCTACCTCAAGAGCGAGATGGGGGTGCACCGCCTGGTGCGCGTGTCGCCCTTTGACTCGTCGGGGCGCAGGCACACCTCCTTTGCCTCGCTCGAGGTCATGCCAGAGTTTAACGACACCATCGAAGTGAACATTCGCGACGAGGACCTCAAGGTGGACACCTATCGCTCGAGCGGCGCCGGCGGCCAGCACGTCAACAAGACCGAGTCCGCCATCCGCATCACGCATATCCCCACCGGCATCGTGGTGGCCTGCCAGAACGAGCGCAGCCAGCACCAGAACCGGGAGACCGCCATGACCATGCTCAAGTCCAAGCTGCTCGAGCTCAAGGAGCGCGAGCGCGTGGAACGCATTGAGGACATCAAGGGCGACCAGAAGGACATCGCCTGGGGCAGCCAGATCCGCTCCTATGTCTTCATGCCCTATACGCTGGTGAAAGACCATAGAACGGGCTTTGAGTCGGGCAACATCGGCGCCGTGATGGACGGGGACATCGACGGGTTCATCAATGCCTACCTGAAGGCAAAAAGCCGAGGGGAGCTGTAGGAGGGACGAATATGATACAGGGAATGCTGGAAAAAAGCGGGACGCTTTGGCAGTGCAAGGACTTTGAGGAGCTCACGGTGCCAGAGCTCTACGAGCTGCTGGCGCTGCGGGCCGAGATTTTCGTGGTGGAGCAGGACTGCCCCTATCAGGACCTCGACTATAAGGATCAGGTGTCCTGCCACATCCGGTGCCTCAGGGACGGCAGGCTGGCCGGATATCTGCGCCTGATTGCGCCGGGAGTTTCCTACGAGACGCCCGCCATCGGACGCTTTGTGGTCAGGCAGGATTTGCGCCGCGCCGGGCTGGGGCGGGAGCTGCTGCGCCTTGGCGTGAGATTGTGCAGGGAAAAATGGGAGGCGCCCGCCATCACCCTGTCGGGACAGGCATACCTGCTGGAGTTTTACAAGTCGGAGGGTTTTGTCCCGGTGGAGGGCCCCTATCTGGAAGACGGGATTCCCCACTATAAAATGGTACTTAAAACAAAATAGCATGGCACGGCGAGCGCCTCTTTTTCCAAAAAGGGCAGGGCTGTGCTTTCGGC
>DVNV01000087.1 GCA_018714125.1 Candidatus Galloscillospira excrementipullorum | reverse complement strand
ATGATTGGGGATTTATTGATTATTTTGAAAAAGATGATGAAAAGTAGTTTGTTAATGTATAAATGTCTGAAATGATTGAAGCCGCTACTTAGGAATTAGGTAGAGTATATAGTAATATATAATATATATTGAGAATGGGGTGAATTGCTGGGAACTCCTTAGAGCCTTACACCCCAAAGAGTAATAGAGGTAAGGAAGGGAGAATTCACCCATGAAGCAGCAACTGGCACTCGCCAAGCAAACCTTGAATCCGCCCGACGTCACCTGCGCCGTGGTGCAAAACGGCGCCGTGGTGTCCACCGGAAAGGGCATGGGCGTCAAGCCTCTGCTTTCGGTTTACAACGCCACGCCCGAGCTGCTGTGCGGCGCCGCCGTGGCCGACACCGTAATTGGAAAGGCTGCCGCCATGCTGCTCATCCAGGCAGGGGCCTCGGCCGTCTACGGCGCCGTTATGAGCCGCCCGGCCGTGGAGGCGCTCAGGGCCCACGGGCTGCTCTTCGAATATGGCACCCTGGTGCCGGGCATCCAAAACCGCACCGGAAACGGAAGCTGCCCTCTGGAGCAGTCGGTGGCGGACATTGACGACCCCGCTTTGGCCGTACAGGCCCTCAGGCAGCGCATCGCCGAGCTCATGGATGGGAAATAGCCTTTTTAAAGGCTTTTCAGAAAGGCAGAAGATATAAAGAGAAAAAGGAAATCGCAACAGACAGGGCGCAGCCGCGCGGGCCCTTCGTCCCCAAGCAGGGCCTTGCGGGTATGCCCCCATCAAAGGAGAAACAACTTGAAACGTCACGCCGCATCCCAATCGTTTTGCCGCGCCGCGCTGCTGCTTGTCACCGCGCTGCTGCTTTCCGTCCTCGCCCTTTTCCCCGCCTTTGCGCAGCAGGAGCAGCCGCTTCGCGGCGTCTGGATTGCCACCGTCTATTCCATCGACTTCCCGCACACCTCCACCGTGGCCGGACAAAAGCAGGAGCTTGTCGACATCCTCGACACGGCACAGGGCGCGGGGCTCAACGCCGTTTTCTTCCAGGTGCGCCCGACGGGCGACGCCTACTACAACTCCTCGGTCTTCCCCTGGGCAAAGTCGCTGACCGGCACGGCGGGCAAAAACCCCGGCTGGGACCCGCTTGCCTATCTGATCGAGCAGGCCGACCTGCGGGGCATGGAGGTGCACGCCTGGATCAACCCCTACCGTCTGACCGAGGGCAGCGTGGCAAACCCCGACACCGACGTGTCGGCCCTGCCGCTCGGGCATCCCGCGCGCGAAAACCCCTCGCTCGCCGTGGCCTATGACGACGGCAAGCTCTACCTTGACCCCGGCAACCCCGAGGCCATAGAGCTGGTGGTGGAGGGCGTGAAGGAGCTGGTGCAAAACTACGACATCGCCGGCATCCATTTTGACGACTACTTCTACCCCTCCCCCAACGTGACCAAGGACGGCAAAAGCTACGCCGCAACCTTTGACGATGCCGCCACCTACGCCAAATACGGCGGCTCGCTCCCGCTTGCCGACTGGCGGCGCGCGAACACCCGCGAGCTGGTGGCGCGCGTGTCGCAGGCCATCAAGGAAATTGACCCCGACTGCGCCTTCGGCATTGCCCCGAGCGGCATCTGGCGCAACGCCAAAAACGACGTGTTGGGCTCCGACACCAACGGCTTTGAAAGCTACAGCAGCATCTATGCCGACACCCGCGGCTGGGTCAAGGAAGGGCTGCTCGACTATATCTGCCCGCAGCTCTACTGGACCATCGGCCAGAGCGGCAGCGACTATGAAATCCTTGCAAACTGGTGGAGCGACGTGTGCCGTGGCACCGGCGTGGAGCTCTACATCGGCCATGCGGCCTATCAGGTGGGCGAGAGCTCGCGCTGGCAGGACGCGCAGGAAATCCCGCGCCAGATTGCCCTCAACCAGTCGCTGGGCAGCGTCTCGGGCGAGGTTTTCTATGGCTACTCCAAAATCAAGGCCAACGAGCTGGGCCTTGCCGACTCGCTGAAGGCCGTCTTTGCGCAGCAGGACGAGGGCTTGCTGCAGTCTTCAAGCCCTGCGCTCTCCTCCTCCTCCCCCACGGCAGACCATCTGATTATCGCCGCCCCCTCAAACGGCAGCTCCACCACCAGCTCCAGGAGCTATATCATCGGGGCCGGAGCGCCGGGCGAGCCCATCTATGTCAACGGGGAGGAAATCGAGCGCACCCCGTCGGGCTACTTCTGCCTGTATGTTTCGCTTGACACGGGCAAAAACACCTTTGTCTTTGAGCATCAGGGCAAAACCACGACCTACACCATCACCCGCAAGTCGGCTTCGTCGGGCGGCGGCATCAGCTATACCCTCAACAGCCCCGCCTTCGTGGAGGGCACCCTCTTCCCCACCGCCAACTCCCGCTATGCCCCCGGGGAGACCTTCACGCTGACCTGCGTGGCGCCGCAGGGCGCCTCGGTTTCGGCCTTTTTGGACGGCACGGTCTACGCCCTGAAGCCCGAGAGCGTCATGTCGTCGTCAGGCAGCGTGACCTCGCAGAAATACACCGCCGTCGTCACCATGCGCGAGCACAGTGGGCGCGGCCTCATCAACCTGGGCAAGCCGGTCTACACCTTTGTCTGCAACGGGCAGACCGTGAGCAAAACAGCGCCCTATTCGGTCTACTGCTACATGCAGGACAGCCAGCTTGTCGGCACCATCTCCAGCGATATCGCCATCATGCGAAACTCCAACAGCTCCTCGGCCTCGCGCAAGACCTCCCTCTTCAAGGGGGCCAGCGACTACATCGTCTGGGAGACCGACACCTACTATCAGTTCCGCTACGGCGGCTGGACGCTCAAGGAAAACGTCACCACCTCGCGGCGCACGCTGCCCGTCAACCTGGTGACCACCGTGACCGGCTTTGCCACCAGCCGCACCACCGCCATCCAGTGGAAGCTGCCCGTCTTCCCGGCCTACACCGTGCGCGAGCTTGACGACGCCTTTGAGCTGACGCTCTACAACACCACCGACACCCGCTCGCGGGTGCTGACGGCCTCCAACCCGCTCTTCCAGAGCATCACCTGCCGCCAGTCGGGCGACAACGTGATTTACACCTTCACCTACAAGCCCGGGGCGGCGCTCTACGGCTTCACCTTCTCCTACAACGGCGGCTATCTGACGCTGGCCTTCCGCAACCCGCCCACCGCCTCGGCGGGCACCAAGCCCCTGAGCGGCAAGACCATTCTGGTCGACCCCGGCCACGGCGGCAGCGATGCCGGCGCCACGGGGCCGCTCGGCACGGCGGGCGACATGGAAAAAGACCTCAACCTGCGCGCGGCGCTGGCGCTGCGCGACAGGCTTGAAGAGCTGGGGGCCGCCGTCATCCTCACGCGGGACGACGATGCCTCGGTCACGCTTGACGAGCGCACCGCCGCCATCCGTGCAACGCGTCCGGTGCTGGCCGTGTCGCTGCACCACAACTCGGTCGACTATGTGACAAACGTGGGCGACTGCTACGGTACCATAACGCTTTACTCGGAGGACTTCTCCGGCCCCTTTGCCAAGGCCGTGCAGGACGGCGTCACGGCGGCCACCGGCGCTTACAGCCGGGGCACCTCCATGCAGGGGCTTGCCGTCTGCCGCGTGTATGAATGCCCCTCCATCCTGGTGGAGCTGGGCTTTGTCTCCAACCCCAATGAATACGAGTCGCTGGCAAGCGACAGCTACATTGCGCTCGAGGCCAAGGGAATTGCAAACGGCATCGTGGCCTACCTGCGCAGCAACGGGACCTGACCCTTTGGGCGTGTTTTGAGGGCGCAGAGAAAATTTTTTGCACACCGCAATTGAAATGGCCCTGATTTTTGCTATAATACTATAATAATATCCTTTTCGTGCCAACCTGTCCGACTCCGGCCGGTGCCCCGTCTGAGACGGCGCCGGCCGGCGCAACATTCTTTCGCCCCTTTGGGGCAGAGGAGTTTTTCTTACGATGCTCAACAAAAAACAAATCCGCTTCAACCTCAAGAGCATGGCCAAGCGAATGCTCAAGGGCAGTTGGAAGCCGGCCGTTGCGGTACTTCTCATTCCCGCCTTTGTGGAACTCAGCTTCACGCTGCTGCTGTATGCCACGGCCAACCTGCTGGGACTTGCCCCCATCTTTTTCTCGTGGGACAATTTCTTTGCCGCTTCTGCTGCCCAGATTTACACCTATACCCGTCTGAGCGCGCTGACCTCCCTGATGCAGACGCTGCTGCTGGTCCCGATTGGTTTTGGGGCGGCGGCGTGGTTTCTGTCCCTGATTCATGGGGAGCGTGAGCCTGTGTCTGCCGTCTTCTGCTGGCTTGACTCGCTGCGCCGCCTGGGCAAATCCCTGCTCATGGCGCTGCTGCTGGGCCTTCGCATCCTGGGGTGGGCGCTGCTCTTTCTGCTGCCGCTGTGCATGGCTTTTGGCGGCTTTGTCTTTCACCTGGCGCAGCGCGGCATCTGGCTGCTGCCCCCTTCCGGCGGGGTGCTCTTTTATGAGCTGCCCGGAACGGGACAGGCCATATCGCCCGAAATGCTGCCCGTGGTTTACCCGCAGGCCGTTTTGATGCTGCTCGGCCTTGCAGCCCTCACACTGGTGCTGGGCGTTTTCTTCTGCCTGGTGCTGATGCGCTACCTGCCTGTTGCCTACCTGCTCAACCGCTATCCCGAGCAGCCCTGCGGCGCCCTGATCCGGCAGGGGGTGCACATGATGAAAGGGCATCTGTGGGAAGGGCTGTGGCTGCAGGTGAGCTTTCTTGGCTGGCTGATTGCGGCAGGCCTTGTCTCCTGGCTTCTTTCCCTCCCCTTCCGTTTCCAGCCGGGAGTTGTGGCAAGCGTGTTCACCATTTTGGTTTTCCCCATCCCGTTTCTCTTTGTTGCGGCCTACCGCAGCGTGACAAACCTGCTCTTTTGCCAGTATGCGGAGGACTCCTCCCGCCTGCGTGACGGGCAGGCCCCTTACGCCGCCTATCCCGACGAAGAGCCCTTCCCTTCCGGGTGGGGCACCTCTGCACAGGGCCTGCCGGACGACTCCCCGCGCGACACCTCCCTTCCCTGGGACCCCGGCAGCTCCGAAACCCCCTGACATTTTCCTGTTATTCCCCTTTTCCCAGAAAACAAAAAGGAGGATTTTCTCATGAGCGACAAAAAAACCTATTATATTACCACTCCCATCTACTACCCTTCCGACAATCTTCACATCGGACATGCCTACTGCACCGTCGCGGCAGACGCCGAGGCGCGTTTTCGCCGTCTTGAGGGCTACGACGTCATGTTCCTGACCGGGACCGACGAGCACGGCCAGAAAATCGAGCGCAAGGCCATCGAAGCCGGCAAGACCCCCAAGCAGTATGTCGACGACATCGTCGAGGGCATCCTGGAGCTGTGGAAGGTGCTCAACATCAGCAATGACCGCTTCATCCGCACCACCGATGATTACCACGTCAAGGCCGTGCAAAAGATTTTCAAGGAACTCTACGACCGTGGCGACATCTACAAAAACGAATATGAGGGCTGGTACTGCACGCCCTGCGAGTCCTTCTGGACCGAGCACCAGCTTGTGGACGGCAAGTGCCCCGACTGCGGACGCGAGGTGGAGCTGACCAAGGAGGAGAGCTATTTCTTCCGTCTGTCCAAGTATCAAAAGCGGCTGGAAGAGCTGTATGAGAAAAACCCCAACTTCATCTCGCCGCAAAGCCGCCTCAACGAGATGCTGTCCAACTTCATCCGCCCCGGCCTTGACGATTTGTGCGTCTCGCGCACCTCCTTCAAGTGGGGCATCCCCGTCACCTTTGACGACAAGCACATCGTCTACGTCTGGGTCGACGCGCTTTCCAACTATATCACGGCGCTGGGCTACGGCTCGGACGACGACTCACTCTACCGCAAATACTGGCCCGCGCAGGTACATCTCGTGGGCAAGGAGATTGTCCGCTTCCACACCATCATCTGGCCCGCCATGCTCATGGCACTCGACCTGCCGGTGCCCGAGATGGTCTTCGGCCACGGCTGGCTGCTGCTCGAGGGCGGAAAGATGAGCAAATCCAAGGGCAACGTGGTAGACCCCCTGGTGCTGTGCGAGCGCTATGGCACCGACGCCATCCGCTACTTCCTGCTGCGCGAGGTGCCCTTCGGCTCGGACGGCGTCTTCTCCAACGAGGCGCTCATCAACCGCATCAACTCCGACCTGGCAAACGACCTGGGCAACCTGGTCAGCCGCACGCTGACCATGAGTGAAAAGTATTTCAACAACGAGATTACCGCTTCGGGCGTCACCGACCCGCTTGACGACGAGCTCAAGGCCGTGGCCGCCGAAGCCGTGTCCAAATACGCAGGCCTCATGGAGCAGCTTCTCTTCTCAAACGCCTTCTCCGAGGTCTTCCGCCTGGTCTCGCGCGCCAACAAGTATATCGACGAGACCATGCCCTGGAAGCTGGCCAAGGACGAGGCCTCGCGCGGCCGCCTGCAGCAGGTGCTTTACAACCTGTGTGAGGCGCTGCGCATCGTGGCCATCCTGTGCCAGCCCGCCATGCCCGACACCTCTGCCAAGATTTTGTCCTACCTGGGTGTTGACGAGGCCGACTGCACCTGGGACACCGCGGCCAATTTCGGCGCCACCAAGGCCTTCCACACCTCCAAGGGCGAGATCCTCTTCCCCCGCATCGACCTGGAAAAGGAGCTCGACGCGCTGGAGAAAGACAAGAAAAAGCGGGCCGCCGAGGCCGAGAAGGCTGCCAAGAAGGCCGAAAAGGCCGCCAAAAAAGCCCATCACGGCGAGGAGGCTCCCGCCGAAATCACCATTGACGACTTTGCCAAGCTCGACCTGCGCGTCGCCGAGGTGACGGCCTGCGAGGTGGTGCCCAATTCCGACAAGCTGCTCAAGCTGACCCTCAGGGTGGGCGACGAAACGCGCACCATCGCCTCCTCCATCCGCCCGTGGTACAGCCCCGAGGAGCTGGTGGGCCGCCACATCATCATCGTGGCCAACCTCAAGCCCGCCGTCTTCCGTGGCGTGGAAAGCCACGGCATGCTGCTGGCCTGCGACAACACCGAGGACGACTGCAAGCTGATTTTTGCCGACGACTGCACTCCCGGCCGCAAGGTGCGCTAAGCCCGGGCCGCCCGGCTCCCGTGGCCTTGGGGCCCCAAGGCCACGGGCAGCACGCCTGCAGGCCCTTTGCACGGCAAAAGCATCCCGCCCGCTTCCCCTCTCTCCCCCCTCCTTTTTGCCGCCTGCTTTTTTGGGGGGGGGCCTGCAGGCGGGAAGCCCCCGAAGGGGGCCGGCCGGGCGGCCCGCAGGATACGGCCTGCACAAGGGCCCGCTCGACCTTTTGCGGCAGCCGCCGTCTCTTAAGGCGGGGCGGCGGGAGTGTCCCCGCCGCCCCGCTATTTTTGTCCGGAGGTGTTTTTCATGCTGTTTGACTCCCATGCCCACTATGACGATGCCCGCTTTGACCCGGACCGCGATGCGCTGCTCTCCTCCATGCCGCAGCGCGGCGTGTCGCGCATCCTGTGCGTCGCCGCCGACCTCGATTCGGCAGACAAGTGCCTTGCGCTCGCCGAGCGCTACCCCTTTGTCTATGCCGCCGCCGGCGTCCACCCCCACGAGGCAAAGAGCTTTGCCCCCGACCAGTCCGACCGTCTGCGCGCCCAGCTTGCCCACCCCAAATGCGTGGCGCTGGGCGAAATTGGGCTGGACTACGCGCTCGACCTGTCCCCGCGCGACCTGCAGCGTGCCGTGTTCTCCTATCAGCTTCGCCTGGCGAAGGTGCTGGACAAGCCTGTCATTATCCACGACCGCGAGGCCCACGCCGACACGCTGGCCCTGCTCAAGGACGCCGGCTGCCGTGGCGTGGTGCACTGCTATTCGGGCTCGGTGGAAATGGCGCGCGAGCTTGTCGGCATGGGCTTTTACCTCTCCTTTACCGGGGTGATTACCTTTGCCAATGCGCGCAAGAGCCACGAGGTGCTGCGCGCCGTGCCCAGGGACCGGCTCATGATTGAGACCGACGCGCCCTACCTCACCCCCGTGCCCCACCGTGGCAAGCGAAACGACTCCTCTTACGTCCGCTACACCTGCGAAACCATGGCGCAGGTGCTGGGGCTCTCCTTTGAGCAGACGGCGCATCTGACCTATGAAAACGCCTGCCGATGCTTTTCCATTGACCCGCAGTGAATGTCGGCACGGCGTTCTTCGCGCCAGCCCTCCAGGGGCGGCCCTGCCGGGGCTTGACATCTTTTGAACGACAAAAAACCACCCTCTGCCGGGTGGTTTTTTTGTCTTCTTTCGCCCTTTCGACATTTTTCACCCTGCGGGTCGGGTAGCATAGGGATAATGCAAACGCCGTTTTGATGCTTTGGACTCTTTTCGCCTGGAGGTAGCTGCGTGGAAACAACTCGAATCAACGGTATTTCCCTGGTGCCCGGGGCTGCAAAAGGGCACTACTGCTCCGGTGCCGACACCGCCTCTTCCACCCGGCGCAAGACACTGATTTTGCTCATCGACCATCTGGACATCTCCACGCTCAAGGAGCTTCGCCCCAAACTCAAGGGGCTTGTTGTCACCCGTGCGGGGCTGCTGTCGCACACCGCCATTTTTGCCAGGGAGCTCTCCTTGCCCCTGCTGCTGGTGGAAAGTGCCCCTGCCCTTGCCGATGGGGCCAGCGTCTACTTCGGGGAGCCCGGGGATACCCGTCCCATCCCGAATCAGGTGACGACGGCCGACGGCCTGCTCATTCGCTTTTCGGCCTCGGTCTGGAGCTTAGACGGGCTCCGTCAGGCCATTTTGGCCGACCTCCCCATCGGGCTGCTGCGCACCGAGGCGCTGACGCCCTGCCGCAGTGGCGCGGCCTACGCGCTGGCCATGAAGGCGTCCGACACCGTCATCCGCCTGTATGACTTCGACGCCGACAAGTCCGACCTGCTGCACGGAGACGAGGCAGGGCTGCGCGCCTCCCAGCTGGCGCAGCTTGCCGCCCTGCCCACGCAGACGCTGGGCATCCTGCTGCCCGGCGTCACCCGGCCGGAGCAGATGCGCACGCTGCGCGAGCAGTTTTGCTCCCTGCTGCGCGGCGGGCTGCCTCCCCGCTTTGGGGCCATGCTGGAGACCCGGGAGGCCTTTTTGCTGCTGCCCGAGGTGCTCTCTTTTTGCGACTTTGCCCACATCGGCCTCAACACCCTTCTTCGCGCCGACATCCCGCTCCCCACGCTGCTTGACATGATTTCGGCAGCCGTACGCGAGGCCACCCGGCAGGGCGTCGCCCTCACGCTGTGCGGCGAGCCCCCTGCAGACCTGCTGCCCCGGCTGGTGGCAACCGGCATCCGGCGCCTGTGCCAGGCGCCCTCAAGCCTGCCCGACACCGCCTCGGCGCTGTCCGAGCTGCGGCTGTGGCAGACCATCTCCCCCTGACGGCAGGCAAAAGCCGCACAGCCTCTCCCCTGCCGCGCGGCAGGGTCTTCTCTTTTGGCGCTTTTTTGCACAAACGTCGGCAAAGGGCAGGCAAGAGATGTTCTTGCCTGCCCTTTGCCGACCTCCTTTTCGGGGCGCTGCGGCAATGTTCAAAGTGCAATGGGCGCCCCCTTTTGCTCAAGCAGCCCTTCGGTTCTGGAAGGGCACTCCCTTGCAAATTCCCGCAGCAGGCGGGCCGCATTGCCGTCGTTTTTCACCGATGCGTAATAGCTTCCCTCCATCCGATAAAGCCTGGTCTCCTCCTCCCGAAACCTTCTCAGGCCGGTCAGGGCGTCGAGCAGGTCGTCGGTATGCTCAAAGCGGAAGATGCTCTTGCCCTCCCCCGGCTTGCGGACCGAGCTGCGGCTCTTGCGCTGCAGAGGCTGCTTGGTCACGACCAGGATGCAGCCGCCCCCCTCGGCAGGCCTTGCCTCCACCAGCAGGCGGCAGCCCTCAGACGAAAACCCCACATCGCGCCGAACCCGGCTCATCATATCGCGAAACGCCCTCTGTGTCGCGGGGCGCTCATAGTCAATCTCCTCAAAGGTCAGCCCATAGTAGCTTAAATCCTCCGCCTCCAGCATCAGCTTGACCTTGTTCTCGCACAGCATCTCAATCTTCATCTCATCGCTCCTCTCCCCATGTACTGCAAAGAAATCCGTGCTTCCTTATACTATATGTGGTCTCCCGCGCCATCGTGCCGCAGGGGGAGGCCGTTCTTTTCTAGAGTATCGGAAAATCCATCTCCCCTGCAAGGGGCAAGAAACGGCAGTGCTGGACAAATCTGGACAAAACGCGCTCCTTTGCCCAACATTCCCCTGCAATTCCACAACCTGTAACCGCCCC